>NZ_CP139976.1:6000000-6322531 GCF_034424625.1 Janthinobacterium lividum
CCTTCTGATACTGATGTGTAAAAATACGGTTAGTGGTGCAAAAAAAACAGGAAAGCGCCGGGGTCACGGCTTGGCTACCCAGCGCGGGTAATACTGTGCAACTGCCCCGCCATCCGTGCGCAGGGCGTGGCATTTGTCGAGTTGAAACGGCTTTTCATGCGATAAGTCAGCATTCGCACCGTCACGGGTCGACCAGACATCGCCGGCAAATGCCTGAACCGTCGCAGTCGGCAAGACTTGCGCCAGTTCGGTCAAATGGGTACAGCCGGCGATTCCCGCCAGGCGCTGTTTCAAGTCGCGGCGGAAATTCTTCAATAAATTCAGACCGATCAGCGCCCTGTAAGCGGGGCCGATGGTATCGCAAAAACCGGGATAGGGTACGGCATCGGAGGCGGCCTCGGCCTCGACAATGGTCAGTTCGCGATCGACGGTAATACGTAAATGGAGGTCATGCAGAGGGGCGCCGGCGGGACGGGGGCCGGAGGCCAGGGTCGCGTCATAGCTTTTGATATCGGTGATATGGGCGTCAATATCCCACAGGCCGTCGTCGCGCACATACGCTTGGACGTCGATAACACGGGAGTGCCGTAGGGCGCGCCGGGATACGGGAGTTGACAGGGGCATAAGACCGATGCCGCTTGCGCGGCCATAATTTAGTAAGCAGCCATGTGCCTAAAGCACTCTGTTCGCAGCTTCTACGAACAGCAACCGCACCTGCGGCGCCGCAAAAACCCTAAAAGTGTAGCACACTGGGCGCTGGTTGCGCCGCAACATAATTTTTCATTGCTTCGATAAAAACATTTCAAAGCATAAAGAATACACATGGAAATTGACACCGTTATCACGGATGGTGATGACAGATATGGCCGATGGATGCCGCGATATACCTCAGATTGCCGCGCCGGCCCAGCCGACGGCAGCGCGGGCAAGCCCGGCCCCATGCAGCGCAACAATATGCCATCCGATTGCCAGGCGGATGGCAAGGAAAGTGAACTTACCAGTAAAACAATGATCTGGGGCGAGCTTGCCTGACAAGCAAGGTACAGGGCAGCCATGAACTGTTGCAGATCGAACACAGCGAGACCAGGGCCAGCTGGACGGTCAGCGGCGCGCACCTAGTCGTCCTCGGGCTCCAGCCCCTTCAAGGCCACCTGCACGGCGCGCTGGGAAAAACCGCGCTGCATCAGGAAGCGCATCTGCTTGTTGCGCTGCTCGGCATCCTGCGCCACCTCGCCAAATTTGCGGCGCCACACTTCGCAGGCACGCGCAACCTCCCCTTCGGCCAGGCCCGCCTTGAGTTCCTGCAGCGCCTCGCCACCGATGCCATGGCTTTGCAATTCCGCCATGATGCGGCTATTGCCGAAACGGGCCGAGCGGCGGTGGATCAGCGACTCGGAAAAACGCTCCTGCGATAGCCAGTTCGCCTGCTCCAGGCTGTCGAGCAAGGCTTCCACATCGTCGCCCTCCTGCGCATGGCGCTGCAGCTTGCGCCGCAATTCCATGCGGCTGTGTTCGCGCATCGACAAAAAACGTAGCGCCCTGCCCTTCAGGCTTAGTTGTACTGCGGCCATACACCCACCTTGTCTTTCATTCCACGATCAAGCCATCCAAACACAATCGCCGCCCGGCGCAACAGCGCGGGACGGCGATCGTGGTCATACTATGCGGCGAGCCGCGCGTAGGTCGGATTAGGCCCCTTGGGCCGTAATCCGACAACATTGTTGGCGTCTGATCCGACAACATTGTTGACGTCTGTGGTGTTGTCGGATTACGCGCGGCTTTGCCGCGCTAATCCGACCTACTCTGCCTTGGCTTCCGCAGCCTTGGCAGCCTTGTCGGCGGCTTTATCCGCTTTTTCCGGCTTTTCAGCGGCCAGCGGCGGCAGTTCGCGCACGCCCAGCGAAGCGCGGACCTTGTTTTCGATTTCGCGGGCCAGCGCCGGACGCTCTTGCAGGAAGGCACGTGCGTTGTCCTTGCCCTGGCCGATGCGTTCGCCGTTGTAGCTGTACCACGAACCGGATTTTTCCACGATCTTGGCATCCGAGCCCAAATCCAGGATTTCGCCTTCGCGCGAGGTGCCGGCGCCGTACAGGATGTCGAAGTGCGCTTCCTTGAACGGTGGCGCGATCTTGTTCTTGACGACCTTGACCTTGGTTTCGTTGCCGATCACTTCATCGCCGGACTTGATCGAGCCGGTGCGGCGGATATCCAGGCGCACGGAGGCGTAGAATTTCAGCGCATTGCCGCCGGTGGTCGTTTCCGGGCTGCCGAACATCACGCCGATCTTCATGCGAATCTGGTTGATGAAGATGACCAGGGTATTCGTGCGGTTGATGGAGCCGGTCAGCTTGCGCAGGGCTTGCGACATCAGGCGCGCTTGCAAGCCTGGCAGGGAATCGCCCATGTCGCCTTCGATCTCGGCGCGTGGCGTCAGTGCGGCCACGGAGTCGATGACGACGAGGTCGACGCTGCCCGAACGCACGAGGGCGTCGCAGATTTCCAGTGCCTGCTCGCCCGTATCCGGTTGCGAGATCAGCAATTCATGCAGGTTCACGCCCAGCTTTTGCGCGTAACCGACATCGAGCGCGTGCTCGGCATCGATAAAGGCGCAGGTGCCGCCCAGTTTTTGCATCTCAGCGATGGTTTGCAGGGTCAGGGTGGTTTTACCCGACGATTCCGGACCGTAGATTTCCACCACGCGGCCGCGCGGCAAGCCGCCCACGCCCAGCGCGATATCGAGGCCGAGCGAACCGGTCGACACGACTTGCACTTCTTCGATCGCTGCGCTGGCATCCATGCGCATGACCGAACCTTTGCCAAACTGCTTCTCGATCTGCGCCAGTGCGGCGGCGAGCGCCTTGGCTTTTTCCGATGCGGGTACTACAGCTTTTTTATCGTCCATATGTTCTTTCAGCCGTTCTACAGTTGCGGATTCACGTGAATCCGGCAGCCTGCGATAGCGCCAGTGGGTTAAATTCTTTACACAGACAGTACTGTATAAAAAAACAGTGATCAATGCAAGCGGAACGTGGATTTGTTTTGAAACAGATCAATACAAGCCTGGTTTCTCACAAAAACTCGCCACCTTGCGGAAAATGAAACACAATACAAACTTCTACCGCCGCAAGCATAGGAAGTGCACCATGCGTATTTTACTTGCCGAAGATGACAGCGTGCTGGCCGATGGCCTGACCCGCTCGCTGCGCCAGTCCGGTTATGCGATCGACTACGTCAAGACGGGCCAGGAGGCCGATACGGCCCTCTCCACCCAGGAATTCGACTTGCTGATCCTCGACCTGGGCCTGCCCAAGATGTCCGGCCTGGAAGTGCTGCGCCGCCTGCGCGCGCGCGCCTCGCTGCTGCCGGTGCTGATCCTGACGGCCGCCGATTCCATCGAGCAGCGCGTGAATGGCCTCGACCTCGGTGCCGATGATTATATGGCCAAGCCGTTCGCCTTGTCGGAACTGGAGGCAAGAGTGCGCGCCCTGACGCGCCGCGGCGCCGGCGGCGGCGCCACCATCATCAAGCACGGCCCCCTCAGCTATGACCAGGTGGGGCGCAGCGCCTACATCAACGACCAGATGCTCGACCTGTCGGCGCGCGAACTGGGCTTGCTGGAAATCCTGCTGGGCCGCACGGGCCGCCTCGTCTCGAAAGAACAGCTGGTCGACCACCTGTGCGAATGGGGCGAAGAAGTGTCGAACAACGCCATCGAAGTGTATGTGCACCGCCTGCGCAAGAAGATCGAGGTGGGCGGCGTGCGCATCGCCACCGTGCGCGGCCTCGGCTATTGCCTGGAAAAATACTCGGAAGCGGCGCGCCTGAACGCCGAAGCGGGCGAATCGGCAAGCCCGGCCAGCGGACCCGCCAGCAAGTGAAGGTGCGCGAGGCGCCAGCGGACGAGGCGGATGACGACGACTGGTTCGAGCCACCCACCACGGAGCAGGACGACACCATCGAGCATTCGCTGTTTGGCGAAATCCTCGACTGGATGCTGGCGCCCTTGCTGCTGCTGTGGCCGATGAGCATCGCCATCACCTATCTGGTGGCCAAGGGCATCGCCAATCAGCCGTTCGACCATGCGCTGGAAGACAGCGTGACCGTGCTCACGCAGCAGGTCAAGCAGGCCGACGGCGCCATGCTGCGCCGCGTGCCGGAAAAGAACAGTAACAACAAGGGCCGCGACTTCCTGCGCGGCGACGATATCGACACCCTGTATTACCTGGTGGTGGGTCCGCGCGGCGAATACCTCGACGGCGACCGCGATTTGCCGCCGCCGCAGGACCCCGACAAATACCGCAGCGGCATGGTGCTGTTTCGCAACGACACCATCCATGGCACGCCCGTGCGCGTGGCGTTCAGCTATCTCGACATTCCGTCCAGCAACAACGACGAGCCGCACCGCGCGCTGGTGCAGGTGGCGGAAACCCTGGAAAAACGCGCCCAGCTGGCCAATGAAATCATCAAGGGCGTGATCTTGCCGCAGTTCATCATCCTGCCCGTGATCCTGGCCCTGGTCTGGTTTGCCCTGGCGCGCGGCCTGTCGCCGCTGGCGCAATTGCAGGAACGCATACGCGCCCGGCCGCCCGACGATTTATCGCCCATCGAATCGGGCCAGGTGCCCGAGGAAATCACGCCGCTGGTCGGTTCGCTCAACGAGATGCTGGCGCGCCTGTCGTTGTCGATCGACATGCAGAAACGCTTCATCGCCGATGCCGCGCACCAGATGAAAACGCCGCTGGCCGGCATGCGCATGCAATCCGAGCTGGCGCTGCGCCAGACCGACCACGACGAGATCCACCGCTCGCTGCTGCAACTGGCGAAAAGTTCGGAAGCGGCCACGCGCCTGGTCAACCAGCTGCTGGCCCTGGCGCGCGCGGAAAACCAGCCTCAGGCAGGCACGGCGTTCGAACCGATCGAGCTGAGCGAACTGGCGCGCGGCGTGGTGCAGGACTGGGTGCAAGCCTCGTTTGCCCAGCATATCGACCTGGGCTTCGAGCAGCCCGCCTATGCGATCATGATTTCCGGCAATGCCATGATGCTGCGCGAGCTGCTGAGCAACCTGATCGACAATGCCCTGCGCTACACGCCGTCGGGCGGCAGCGTCACGGTGCGCGTGCGCAGCACCCTGGAACTGGCCATCCTGGAAGTGGAAGATACGGGCCCCGGCATACCGCAGGCCGAGCGGGCCCACGTCTTTGAACGCTTTTACCGCATTCTCGGCAGCAATGTCGACGGTAGCGGCCTGGGCCTGGCCATCGTGCGCGAAATTGCCCAGCAGCATGGCGCCGAAGTCGATATTTTTAACAATCCGCGCGCGCACTCGCCGAAGCTGCCGGGCACCCTGCTGCGCCTGAGCATCGCCTTGCTGTTGCCGGACGCGCCAGAAGAGGATGAGGTCACGTATGGATAAGCCCAGCCTTCCCGCAGTGCCGTTGCGCACGCCCAACTCCGAGCTGCAGTCGCGCCGCGATATCCACTGGCGCAAGACGCGGCGCCTGACGGCCATCCTGCTGCTGGTCTGGCTGCTGACGGGCTTCCTGACCGTGTTTTATGCGCGCGAACTGTTGCATTTAAATCTGTTCGGCTGGCCGCTGCCCTTCTATATGGCGGCCCAGGGCGCCTCGCTGGTGTACCTGGCCATCATCGCCTTCTATGCCTGGCGCATGCAGCGCCTCGACCGGGCTTTTCATGCAGAGGAGCACGCATGAGCGACCAGCGCAGCTTCTTTGCGCGCCTGTGCCGCTACTATTTGCTGTTTACGGCCGGTTTTGCCGCCTTCCTGCTGGCCCTGTCGGTGCTGGAACAGGAAGGCATGCCGCGCGCATGGATCGGCTACCTGTTCATGCTCGTCACCATCACCCTGTACGCCACCATCGGCGTCATCAGCCGCACCTCGAACGTCACCGAATACTATGTGGCGGGACGCAGGGTACCGGCCATGTTCAACGGCATGGCTACGGCCGCCGACTGGATTTCTGCGGCCAGCTTCATCAGCCTGGCTGGCGGCCTGTACCTGAACGGCTTTGACGGCCTGGCCTTCATCATGGGCTGGACGGGCGGCTATTGCCTGGTGGCGCTATTGATCGCCCCCTATCTGCGCAAGTTCAGCCAGTACACGATTCCCGATTTCCTCGCCGCCCGCTATGGCAGCGGTACCGACAAACGGGGTGCCAGCGTGCGCGTGGTAGCCGTGGCCGCCACCATCATCGTCTCATTTACGTATGTGGTGGCGCAGATCTACGCCGTCGGCCTGATCGCCTCGCGCTTCACGGGGGTGGATTTTTCCGTCGGCATCTTCCTGGGCCTGGCCAGCATCCTCGTCTGCTCTTTTCTTGGCGGCATGCGCGCCATCACCTGGACGCAGGTGGCGCAATACATCATCATCCTCGTCGCCTTTCTGATTCCCGCCATGTGGCTGTCGGTCAAGCATGCGGACAATCCCGTGCCGCAGATCGCCTACGGCAAGGTGTTGCCGCAACTGAGCGCGCGCGAACACGTGCTGGAAACGGACCCGAAAGAAAACGAGGTGCGCGCCATCTTCCGCCAGCGCGCCATCAGCTACCAGGCGCGCATAGACGGCTTGCCCGCCTCCTGGGAACAAGGCCGTCTGACGGCCCAGCGCCAGCTCGACAGTTTGCGCCAGCGCAATGCCTCATTGTTCGACATCCGCAATGCGGAGCGCTACCTGATCGCCTATCCGAAAAGTCCCGATGAAGCGCGCGCGCTGTGGCAAGCCGCGCAGGCGCACAACCAGAAGCGCGCCGAGCCGATCATTCCGCACGCGCAGCCATTTCCCGCCGCCGACAGGGAGCAGTCCGACATCAAGCGCAACAATTTCCTGGCCCTCGTGTTTTGCATGATGCTGGGCACGGCCGCCCTGCCGCATATCCTCATGCGATCCTACACCACGCCCTCCGTGCACGAGACGCGCGTCTCCGTCTTCTGGACCCTGTTCTTCATCTTGTTGATCTACCTCACGATTCCTGCGCTGGCCGTGCTGGTCAAATACGATATTTACTCGGCTCTCGTGGGCACACAATACGCGAACCTGCCCACCTGGGTGTCGTACTGGGCCAACGTGGACAAGCTCAGTCCCCTGATCAGCATCGTCGACGTCAACCGCGACGGCATGGTGCAACTGGCGGAAATATCCATCGATGCCGACGTGCTGGTGCTGGCCACGCCCGAGATCGCCGGCCTGCCTTACGTTATTTCCGGCCTGGTGGCGGCCGGCGGCCTGGCCGCCGCCCTGTCAACGGCCGATGGCTTGCTGCTGGCCATTTCGAATGCCCTGTCGCACGACATCTATTACAAGGTGGTCGATCCCAGCGCCTCGACGCAAAAGCGCGTGACGATTTCAAAATTGCTGCTGCTGGCCGTGGCCTTCATCGCCGCCTATGCGGCCTCGCAAAAGCCGGCGGACATTTTGTCGCTGGTGGGCGTGGCGTTTTCCCTGGCCGCCTCGACCCTGTTCCCGCCGCTGGTACTGGGCGTGTTCTGGAAACGCGCCAACTACCAGGGCGCGCTGGCCGGCATGCTGACGGGCTTTGGCGTATGCCTGTATTACATGCTGCACACCAGCACCATGCTGGGCGGTAATGCCAGCGGTCAATGGTTTCATATCGCCCCCATCTCCGCCGGCATCTTCGGCGTGCCGGCAGGCCTGGCCGCCGCCGTGCTGGTCAGCTGGCTGACACCGGTGCCGGGACGCCGCAGCACGGGGCTGGTCGAGCATATCCGGGCGCCGGAGTAAAAGCCGATCAAGGCTTGGGGTGGCGTGGAACAATTCCTCGACAGAAATATCGGAAAAGACAGCACCCCGGCAAAAAAGGAGTAGGCTGGAGGGCCGTTCCACTTACGAGGAAATCCCATGCCGTCTGGAAAAATTCTTGTTGCCCAGGGAGGCGGCCCCACCGCCGTCATCAACCAGTCGCTGGTGGGCGTGGTGCTCGAATCGCGGCGCTTTCAACATGTCACGCGCGTGTATGGCGCGCTGCACGGCGTGCGCGGCATCGTCAATGAAGAGTTCGTCGATCTGACGCAGGAAACCAGCCATAACCTGGAACTGGTGGCCGCCACGCCCTCGTCGGCCCTCGGCTCCACGCGCGACAAGCCGGACATTGCCTACTGCCAGCAAATCTTCGAAGTGCTGCGCGCGCACGAGATCGAACATTTCTTTTACATCGGCGGCAACGACTCGTCCGACACGGTGCGCATCGTCAGCGAGGAAGCGCACAAGGCCGGCTATCCGCTGCGCTGCATCCACATTCCGAAAACCATCGACAACGACCTGGTGGGCAGCGACCACACGCCCGGCTTTCCCTCTGCCGCGCGTTTCGTCGCGCAGGCGTTCGCCGGCGCCAACCTCGATAACGCGGCCCTGCCCGGCGTGTACGTGGGCGTCGTGATGGGCCGCCACGCGGGATTTCTGACGGCCGCCTCGGCATTGGGCAAGAAGTTTCCCGACGATGGCCCGCACCTGATCTATCTGCCCGAGCGCGTCTTCGTGCTGGAACAATTTCTTGCCGACGTGAAGGCGACCCATGAAAAACATGGCCGCTGCGTGATCGCCGTCTCGGAAGGCATCCACGACGCCTCGGGCGAACCGATCGCCAGCTTGCTGGCAAAACAGGTGGGCAATGAAGTGGAGCGCGATGCGCATGGCAACGTGCAATTGTCGGGCACAGGCGCGCTGGCCGACCTGCTGTGCGACGAGATCAAGGCGAAACTGGGCATCAAGCGCGTGCGCGGCGATACCTTCGGCTATCTGCAGCGCTCCTTCATCGGCTGCGTGTCCGACGTCGACCAGCGCGAAGCCCGCGAAGTGGGCGAGAAGGCGGTGCAGTTCGCCATGTGGGGCGACCGCGATGGTTCCGTCGCCATCAAGCGCACGGGCTTTTATTCCGTCGATTACGAGTTGCTGCCGCTCACCGAGGTAGCAGGCAAGACGCGCACCATGGAAGACGAATTCATCAGCGCCAGCGGCACGGACGTGACGGATGCGTTCCGCCTGTATCTGCGCCCGCTGCTGGGCTCGGGCATGCCCGATGCGTTCCGCCTGCGCGCGGCGAAAGTGGCCAAGGTCTTGAAACCCTAGCTGTTTTCCGCCAGCAATAGCGGCCGCAGCTTGACGGCCGCCTCCCTGAGCTGGGGCACATGCTGCATCAGCTGCTCCACGGACTTTCTCGCCACGGGCGCGTGGCAGGCGACGGCCGCCACGATGCGCCCGTCGGCCGCGCAGATGGGCACGGCCACGGCTACCATGCCGTGCACGAATTCCTCGTCGTCGATGCCGATGCCCAGGCGGGCGATGCGCACGATCTCGCGTTCCAGCAGCACGGGATCCGTGATGCTTTTCGGCGTGCGCGCCTGCAGGGTCAGCATGGCCAGCAACTCGCGCCTTTCCAGCAAATTCATATACGCCAGGAATAGTTTCCCACTCGCCGTACAATGCATGGGCGCCCGGCTGCCCAGCACCAGGTGCAGCCGCAACGGTTCCTGCGTTTCCACGCGGTCCACATAGACGATCGCATTACCCTCGGGAATGGCCAGGTTGCACGTCTCGCCCGTGACCGCCACCAGACTGCCCAGGATGCTGCGGCTCACGCGGATCAGGGCATTGTTGCGCAGGGTGGCCAGCGCCAGGTTGGTGGAAGCGGCACCGGGCACGTAGCCGCGTCCCACGGGCGTGCGCAGCACATAGCCATGTTGTTCCAGGGTATCGAGCAGCCGCATCATGCTGGCCTTGGGCACTTGCATGCGCGCGGCCAGCTGTGACAAGGTCAATGGCTGGCTGGCGCTGGCCAGGTGCTCGATCAGGCGCAGCACGCGCAATCCCCGCGCCTCGTCGCCATGGCTGGCCGCCGTGCTGGCAGCTACCGCGCCACCCGCCGAGCTGTCTTCTTCGGCCTCGGCCTGCCGTTTTTGAAACGCATCATGCATGTTCTGTTTCACCTCTCGCGTATGCGGCTGTTTCCGCTTGTCCCGGTGCTGCACGTCTTTTATAAATGGAACCAGACGTTCCAAAAATAATCAATAAAGACCAGTGTATCGCAAAAAACGCCCATCGAGGCGGCTAGATACCGCAACGCAGGAGACAAGAGTAATGTTGCAAACACACTACGATTACATCGTGGTCGGCGCCGGTTCCGCCGGCTGCGTGCTGGCCAACCGCCTGTCGCACGACAGCAACAATCAGGTATTGCTGCTGGAAGCAGGCGGCAAGGACAACAATCCGTGGATACACGTGCCGGTCGGCTATTTCAAGACCATGCACGACCCCAGGCTGGACTGGTGCTACCGCACGGAAGCGGACGCCGGCATCGCCGGGCGCCAGCTGCAATGGCCGCGCGGCAAGGTCTTGGGCGGCTCCAGTTCGCTCAACGGCTTGCTGTACGTGCGGGGGCAGAAGGAAGATTACGACCGTTGGGCCGAACTGGGCAATGCAGGCTGGAGCTATGCCGACATCTTGCCTTATTTCAAGAAATCGGAAGACCAGGAACGCGGCGCCAGCGATTACCACGGCGTGGGTGGCCCCTTGAAAGTGTCGGACTTGCGCCTGCGCCGTCCCATCGCCGAGCATTTTATTGCCGGCGCCACGGAAAGCGGCATTCCCTTCAATGCCGACTACAACGGCGCCACGCAGGAAGGCGTCGGCTATTTCCAGCAGACGGCCAGCAAGGGCTTGCGCTGGAGCACAGCCAAGGCCTTTTTGCGGCCTGCCCGCAAGCGCGCCAACCTGCGCGTGGAAGTACGGGCGCAAATCACGCGCGTGCTGTTCGAGGGCAAGCGCGCCGTCGGTATCGAATTCCGCCAGGATGGCCAGCTGCGCCAGGCGCGCGCCAGCGGCGAAGTGATACTCTGCGCGGGCGCCATCGGCTCGCCGCAGATCCTGCAATGCTCGGGCGTGGGTCCGCGCGCCCTGCTGGAAGCAGTGGGCGTGCCGCTGGTGCACGACTTGCCCGGCGTGGGACAGAACCTGCAAGACCACCTGCAAATCCGCCTCGTCTTCAAGACGCGCCTGAAAACCCTGAACGATGAAGTCAACAGCTTGTGGGGCAAGCTGTGGGTGGGCATGCAATACGTGTTTTCCCGCTCGGGGCCCTTGACCTTGGCGGCCAGCCAGGTGACGGTGTTTACCAGGTCGTCGCCCGAGGTGGAGCGGCCCGACATCCAGTTCCACATGCAGCCATTGAGCGCCGACAAGCCGGGCGAAGGCGCGCATCCGTTTTCCGCCTTCACGTCGTCCGTGTGCCAGCTGCGCCCGCACAGCCGTGGCCACGTGTCGATCAAGTCCGCCGATCCCCTCGCCTATCCGGGCATCTATCCGAATTATCTGTCCGACCCGCGCGACCAGCAGACGGCAATTGCCGCCCTGCGCGTGGCGCGAAAAATCGCCGCCGCCCCATCGCTGGCGCCGCACATCATTTCCGAGTTCGTGCCCGGCCCGCAGTTCGAGACGGATGCGGAATTGCTGGACGCGGCGCGGCGCTTCAGCCAGTCGATCTACCACCCCAGCGGCACCTGCAAGATGGGACATGACGCCATGGCCGTCGTCGATGACCGCCTGCGCGTGCACGGCATGCAGAACCTGCGCGTGGTCGACGCGTCGATCATGCCGGAAATCGTCTCGGGCAATACGAACGCGCCCACCATCATGATCGCCGAAAAAGCAGCCGACATGATCCTGGCGGACGCCGTGCGGCTGCCCAAGGCTGCCTAGTCCGCGCCCCACGCCACCTCACCCGGGAGGATGCCAGCGGCGGGCAGACGGCCCCGCCCCTCAATGACTTGGCAATCAGCCAGGCATCAAAAAAACACACATAATCGATATCGATTGGAGACTAGATATTATGGATAACAATCCGAACAATCCGAAAAAGGCCAAAGAGCTACGGAAAGTCGTGATGGCCAGCGTGATCGGCGCCACCATCGAGTGGTACGACTTCTTTTTATACGGCGTCGTCGCCGGCATCGTGTTCAGCAAGCTGTATTTCCCGGGCGGCGATCCGCTCGTCTCGACCATGCTGGCCTACGGTACCTTTGCCGTGGGCTTTCTGTCGCGCCCCATCGGCGGCGTGATCTTCGGCCACTTCGGCGACAAGATCGGCCGCAAGAGCATGCTGGTGATGACCCTGATGATCATGGGGATCTCCACTTTCCTGATCGGCGTGCTGCCCACATATGACCACATCGGCTACTGGGCGCCCGGCCTGCTGCTGTTCCTGCGCGTGCTGCAGGGTATCGGCCTCGGTGGCGAATGGGGCGGCGCCGTGCTGATGGCGTATGAATATGCGCCGCCCAAGGAGCGCGGCTTCTACGCCAGCCTGCCGCAGATCGGCCTGGCCATCGGCCTGTGCCTCGCTTCCGGCGTGGTGGCGATCCTGTCCTACAGCCTGACGGACGCGCAGTTCCTGTCCTGGGGCTGGCGCGTGGCCTTCATCCTGTCGGCGGCTCTCGTCTTCATCGGCATGTGGATACGCCTGAACGTGATGGAAACGCCGGAATTCCAGGCCGTCAAGGAAAAGAACGCGGAGACGCAGATTCCGTTTTTCGACCTGTTGAAACGCTATCCCGGCAACGTCTTGAAGGGCATGGGCGCGCGCTATATCGATGGCGTGTTCTTCAATATCTTCGGCGTGTTTTCCATCACCTATCTGACCAACACCATCAAGATAGACCGCACGGAAGCGCTGATGGGCGTGATGGCGTCGGCCGTCGTGATGTGCTTCTGCATCCCATTCTTCGGCCGCCTGTCGGACCGCATCGGCCGCACCAAGGTATTTTTCTGGGGTTCATTGATCACGGGCGTGTCGTCGATTCCCGCCTTCTGGATCATGCTCCATCACGCCGACAATCCGCTGCTGCTGTGGTGTTCCGTGATCATCCCGCTGGGCGTGCTGTATTCGGCCGTGTACGGCCCGGAAGCGGCCCTGTTCTGCGACCTGTTCGACGCCAAGGTGCGCTACACGGGCATCTCCTTCGTGTACCAGTTCTCCGGCATCTTCGCCAGCGGCCTGACGCCCATCATCGCCACCTATTTGCTGAAGACGGGCAATGGCGAGCCGTGGCACATCGTCGGCTACATCCTGTTCGCCTCCCTCGTCTCGGCCGTCAGCGTGGCCATGATCGGCAGGGGCGGCTCGCAACCGGATGGCCGCATGAAGCCGGCGCACGCGCGGTAAGCGCAGGCACGTAAAAAAAGGCAGGCCTCTTGCGAGTGCCTGCCTTTTTTATGTCGATTAAGACTTAGATGACAATTGTCTGATGCTCGTCACCCACGCGGGCGCGGATGGTGCCGATGCGCGAGACGGTTTCGCCGGCCGCTTGCAATTGCGCGATGGCGGCGTCCGCGTTTTCCTGCGAGACGATGACCGTCATGCCGATGCCGCAGTTGAAGACGCGGTGCATTTCGGCGTCAGCCACGCCGCCGTGCTGCTGCAGCCACGTGAACAGCGGCGGCATGGTCCATGCCTTCGAGTCCAGCTCGGCCACCAAGCCAGGCTGCAGCACGCGCGGGATGTTTTCCACCAGGCCGCCGCCGGTGATGTGCACCATGCCCTTGACTTCCATGGCATCCATCAGCGCCAGCAGCGGCTTGACGTAGATGCGCGTCGGCTGCATCAGCACGTCGGCCAGTTTGCGGCCGTGGAAGTCGCCTTCCAGGTCAGGTTTCGCCACTTCGATGATCTTGCGCACCAGCGAGTAACCGTTCGAGTGCACGCCGGACGAGGCCAGGCCCAGCACCACGTCGCCCGGGGCGATCTTGGTACCGTCGATGATTTTCGATTTTTCCACGGCGCCAACGGCAAAGCCTGCCAAGTCGTATTCGCCGGCCGGGTACATGCTCGGCATTTCCGCCGTTTCGCCACCGATCAGCGCGCAACCCGCTTGTTCGCAACCCTGGGCGATGCCCTTGATGACGTCGGTGGCGATCGCCACGTCCAGCTTGCCGCATGCGAAGTAGTCGAGGAAGAACAGCGGTTCGGCGCCTTGCACCAGGATGTCGTTGACGCTCATGGCGACCAGGTCGATGCCGACCGTGTCATGGCGGTTCAGTTCGAACGCCAGGCGCAATTTGGTGCCCACGCCGTCGGTGCCCGAGACGAGCACCGGTTCCTTGTACTTCTTGCTGATTTCAAACATGGCGCCAAAACCGCCCAGGCCGCCCATCACGCCTTCGCGCAGGGTGCGCTTGGCAAACGGCTTGATTGCTTCGACTAAAGCGTCGCCTGCGTCGATATCGACGCCAGCGTCACGGTAGGAAAGGGAAACATTAGAAGTCTGGTTCATGGTGTGGTGGCAGCGGAGGCGGTAAAATAGAAGGCGGATACCCGCCGGCACGCGCGCGCAAGCATGTTTTTCAACATCGTGCGGCAGGACGCCAGCGGGTGAATTCGGTCGATCAAGTCGCTATTTTATCAAACTGCCCCGCCATTTCGTAATTAACTGCCTTTTTTTAACGCAACAGCACAAACTACATGCCATTCGCCATCACCGCCGAACAGAAGCAAACAGCATTTTGGATCGCGGTCTGGCTGGCATTTTTGCTGCTGCTCGTCAGCCTCGGTCCCATCCTGACGCCCTTCCTGGCCGCCGCCATCCTCGCCTACGTGCTCAATCCCGGCGTCGACCGGTTGCAGCGCCTGCATTACAAGCATTTTTACGTGCCCCGTCCGCTAGCCGTGCTGGTCGTCGTAGTGTTGTTTTTCCTCGCCATTACGGCGCTGGTACTGATCGTCGTACCCGTGCTGCAAAAGGAAATCCCGCTGCTGCAGGCGCAAATCCCGCAATTCCTGAACAAGGCCAACGATTTCCTGGCGCCGAAGCTGCGCGACCTGGGGATCCGCGTGCGCCTCGATGGCACCGGCATCAAACGCATGCTGAGCCAGCAGATGGCCACCAGCGGCGATGAAATCTGGAGCACGGTACTCGCCTCGGCCCGTATCGGCGGCACGGCCGTGCTGGGCTGGCTGGCCACCGTGGTGCTGATTCCCGTGGTGCTGTTCTATCTGTTGCTGGATTGGCATCCGATGCTGGCGCGCATCGCCGGCGCCGTGCCGCGCCGCTGGGTCGGCCGCACGGTGGGCATGGCGCAGGAAGTCGATACCCTGCTGGCGCAATATCTGCGCGGCCAGCTGCTCGTCATGCTGGTGCTGGCCACGTATTACTCGGTGGCGCTGGCCATCGCCGGTTTTGAAGTCGCATTGCCTGTGGGCATCATCACGGGCTTGCTGGTGTTCATTCCCTATCTGGGCTTCGGCCTGGGACTGATGCTGGCGCTGATCGCCGCCCTGCTGCAGTTTGCCGACTGGAGCGGCGTCATCGCCGTGGCCGTCATCTATGGCTGCGGCCAGGTCATCGAAGGCTTTTTCCTCACGCCGCGCCTGGTGGGCGAGCGCATCGGCCTGAACCCGCTGGCCGTGATCTTTGCCTTATTGGCTTTCGGACAATTGTTCGGTTTCGTCGGCGTTTTGCTCGCTTTACCCGCTTCTGCCGTCCTGATGGTCGCTTTTAAGCATCTAAGACGCCACTACCTGTCCAGCACCTTCTATAATGCGTGACAAGGTGACTGACATAAGCTACTGCGCGTCGCACTTTGCGGCCGGCGATGCTCACCGTACTACAGTACGGTTGCGCTTCTCGGCCACAAATCGCTGCCGCTCGCGACGCTTCTGTCAGGCACTCGATACGACTACAATGTTAAATTAATAAAAATCCAACAACAAACGCGATGACGACGCACAAGCAGTAATGAAAAACAGGACAAGGCGTACGCCATGAAACAACTGGTGCTCGATTTAGGCACAGACCAGGCGCACAGCCTCGATACCTTCGAGGTGGGACAGAATGCCGAAGTGGCGCAGCTGATGCGCCAGTTCGCCGCGCGCACTTCGCGCGAACACTTTGCCTACCTGTGGGGCGAACTGGCCGCCGGCAAGAGCCACCTGCTCAAGGCCCTGGCCAGCACCGAGCGCGCGCGCTACATTTCGCCATTCTCGATCGAGTCCGAATTCGTGTATTCGCCTGATGTGGATTTGTACCTGCTCGACGACTGCGAAAAACTGTCGCCGCTGGCGCAGATCGATGCCTTTGCCCTGTTCAATGAAATCCGCGCCAACAAGGCCTTCATGGTGTGCAGCGGCGCCGTGCCGCCGGCCGTGCTGCCCGTGCGCGAAGACTTGCGCACGCGCATGGGCTGGGGCCTGATCTATCAAATCCACGGCTTGACGGACGATGAAAAAATCGCCGCCCTGACCCAGGCGGCCACCACCCGCGGCTTGACCTTGTCGCCCGGCGTGTTACCCTATCTGCTGTCCCATTTCCGGCGCGACATGCGTTCGCTGTCGACGATGCTGGACTCTCTCGACCTCTACTCCCTTGAAACCCAACGCCCGATCACCTTGCCATTGTTGCGCGAGTTGCTGCAGGCGGAAGCGAAAGAATGATGAATCTGGCCCTGTTTGACCTCGACCACACCCTGCTGCCCATCGACTCGGATCACGAGTGGGGCGAATTCCTGGTACGCATCGGTGCCGTGGACGCCGCCGAATTCACCCGCCGTAACGACGAATTTTTCGCGCAATACCAGGCCGGCACGCTCGATCCGGTGGAATACCTGGAATTTTCGCTCGGCACCCTGGCGCAATTCCCGCGCGAACGCCTGGAAGCGCTGCACAAGCAATTCATGGCTGAAGTGGTCATGCCGGCCATCCGCCCGGAAGTCGTGGCCCTGCTGAAACAGCACCAGGACGCGGGCGACCTGCTGGCCATCGTCACGGCCACCAACCATTTCATCACCAAACCCATCGCCGATGCGCTGGGCGTCGAGCACCTGCTGGCCGCCATGCCAGAATATGACACGCAAGGCAATGTCACGGGCAAGCTGGTCGGCACGCCGACCCTGGGCGCGGGCAAGCTGACCCACACCTATGCCTGGCTGGAAAAGATGGGCAAGGAACTGGGGCAGTTCGAGCGCAGCTATTTTTACAGCGATTCGCACAACGACATTCCCCTGCTGTCGGTCGTGACCCACCCTGTCGCGACCAACCCCAATACCGCTTTGAGCGCACACGCATCCCTCCACGGCTGGCCATCACTTCACTTATTCAATGATTAAAAAATTCATCCGCAAGATCCTCGGCGTTAAAAAAGAGGCAGCGCGCGACACCACGGCACCCATCGTGCTCGGTCCTGCGCAACACGGAATCGACCCGAAACTGGTGTCGTCGAATGCCATCCGCGTCACCAGCAGCCTGCAGGAAGCGGGCTTCGAGGCCTTTGTCGTCGGCGGCGCCGTGCGCGACCTGCTGCTGGGCGTGAAACCGAAAGACTTCGACATCGCCACCAACGCCACGCCGGAACAGGTCAAGCGCTTGTTCCGCCGCGCCTTCATCATCGGCAAGCGCTTCCAGATCGTGCACGTGATGTTCGGCCAGGATTTGCTGGAAGTGACGACCTTCCGCGGCGCCGGCGCCGACTCCGCGCCCAAGGATGAACATGGCCGCGTCCTGCGCGACAATACCTTCGGCTTGCAGCACGAAGATGCGCTGCGCCGCGACTTCACCATCAACGCCATGTACTACAACCCGGCCACGCAGGAAGTGCTGGACTACCACGGCGGCGTGGAAGACATCCGCGCCAAGACCTTGCGCATGATCGGCAAGCCGGAAGAGCGCTACCGCGAAGATCCCGTGCGCATGCTGCGCGTGGTGCGCTTTGCCGCCAAGCTGAAATTCACCATCGAGCCGCACACGGCCGCGCCGATCCCCATCATGGCGCCGCTGATCAACAACGTGCCCGCGCCGCGCGTATTCGATGAAATGCTGAAACTGCTGATGAGCGGCCACGCGTTGGCCTGCCTGCAGCAGCTGCGCAAGGAAGGCTTGCATCACGGCCTGCTGCCGCTGCTCGACGTGGTGCTGGAACAGCCGCTGGGCGCAAAATTCGTCACCCTGGCGCTGGACGCCACGGACGCCCGCATCGCCGCCGGCAAGACCGTCTCGCCGGGCTTCCTGTTCGCTTCGCTGCTGTGGCACCAGGTACTGGAAAAATGGACGGCCTACCGCGCCGCCGGCGAATCGACGATTCCCGCGCTGCACCTGGCGGCCGACGACGTGCTCGATTCGCAAACGGAAAAACTGGCCTTGCAGCGCAAGATCGGTTCCGACATGCGCGACATCTGGTCGATGCAGCCGCGCTTCGAGCGCCGGGTCGGCAAGGCGCCGTACAAGTTGCTGGAGCACCTGCGCTTCCGCGCCGGCTACGACTTCCTGCTGCTGCGCTGCGCCTCTGGCGAGATCGACATGGACATCGGCGAATGGTGGACGGCCTTTTATGAAGGCGACGAGGAAACGCGCGAAGCGCTGCTCGTCAGCGCCAATGCCGCACCGGGCGCCGTCAAGAAAAAGCGCCCGCCACGCCGCAGCACGCGCAGCAAGACCGGCGGCGGCTCGGCCACCGGCAGCAGCAGCGACGAATGATGGACGCACTTGCGCTGGTCACCGCTTACATCGGCATCGGCGCCAACCTGGGCGACGCGCGCGCGAATGTGCAGGACGCGATCGCGCGCCTGGCGCGCCTGCCAGGCGCCAGCTTGCTGGACGCCTCGGCCAGCTACCGCACGGCGCCCATCGATTCGAGCGGTGACGACTACGTCAACGCCGTGGCGCGCATCACGACCACCCTGCCGGCAGAGGAACTGCTGCTGGCCCTGCACGCCATCGAGGCAGCGCATGGACGCGAGCGGCCTTACCGCAACGCCCCGCGCACCCTGGACCTGGACTTGCTGCTGTACGGCGATGAACGGATCGCCAGCGCCACGCTGACAGTGCCCCATCCGCGCATCACCGAGCGCGCCTTCGTGCTGGTGCCGCTGCTCCAACTGGCGCCCGCCGTCATCGTGCCCGGACTCGGTCCGGCGCAGGACTACCTGGCGGCCGTGGCCGATCAGGCCATCAGTCAGCTCTGACCCCAGCCCTGACCCGTTTCGCTCCCATCCTCTACAATGCCGCTCCTGCAGCAGGCCGCATAAAGTACTACACTAGCGGCGTTGCACCCCTTTCACTCTAGAGAATACCTATGTCCGCTTATTTGCAAGGAACAGATCTGGCCGCAAAAGACAAGGCCGCCACACCGGCGCCGGCGCCATCCAAGCCTGTCGCCAACAAGGCCGTGACCATCCACACCCTGGCCACGCTGCGCGCCGCCGGCGAAAAGATCACCATGCTGACCTGCTATGACGCCAGCTTTGCGTCCCTGATGGACCGCTGCGGCGTGGAGATCCTGCTGATCGGCGATTCGCTCGGCATGGTCTGCAATGGCCACAACTCCACCCTGCCCGTCACCGTGGCCGAACTGGCCTACCACACGGCTTCCGTGGCGCGCGGCAGCAAGTCGGCCATGATCATGGCCGACCTGCCGTTCGGCGCCTACGGCACACCTGAAACAGCCTATGCCAACGCCGTCATCCTGATGCAGGCTGGCGCGCACATGATCAAGATCGAAGGCGGCGCCTGGCTGGCCGAGATCGTCCGTTTCCTCACCGAACGCGGCATCCCCATCTGCGCCCACATCGGCCTGACGCCGCAATCCGTGCACCAGCTGGGCGGCTATAAAGTGCAGGGCAAGAGCACGGAAAGCGCGGCGGAACTGAAGAACGACGCGCTGACGCTGCAAAACGCGGGCGCCGCCATCGTGCTGATGGAAGCGATGCCGTCGCAGCTGGGCAAGGAAGTGACGGACATGCTGACCATCCCCACCATCGGTATCGGCGCCGGTCCCGATTGCTCGGGCCAGGTGCTCGTCATGCACGACATGCTGGGCGTCTTCCCGGGCCGCAAGGCGCGCTTCGTGCGCAACTTCATGGAAGGCGCGGCCAGCATCGACGACGCCGTCACCGGCTATGTGAAAGCCGTCAAGGATGGCAGCTTCCCGGCGCTGGAACACTGCTTCTGACGTAGTTTGTTTTAAGTCGGCTTGCGCGCTGCGCGCCAAGCCGACCTACGAGACAATCAACGCCGTAGGCCGGGTAGGTCGGATTAGGCGGGGCCGCCGAGGCCGCAGGCCGTAATCCGACAACACCACAGGCGCAAACCCCTACCCCACCTGTATCCACGTCGTCTTCAGCTCCGTGTACTTGTCCAGCGCGTGCAGTGACTTGTCACGCCCGTTGCCCGACTGCTTGTAGCCGCCGAACGGCACGGTGATGTCGTCGCCGTCATACTGGTTGACGTGCACGGTGCCCGCGCGCAGGGCCCGCGCCGTCTGGATGGCCTTGGTGATGTCCGATGTCCATACGGCCGCCTGCAAGCCGTACGGCGTGGCATTGGCCTGTTTCACCGCCTCGCCAATATCCGTAAAACCCAGCACGGACAGCACGGGGCCGAAGATCTCTTCGCGCGCGATCGTCATGCCCGCGTCCACGCCGAAGATGGTGGGCTGCACATAGTAGCCGCCCGTTTCCGCGCGCACGGCCTCGCCACCGCCCAGCAGCTGCGCGCCTTCGCTCTTGCCGGCCGCGATATAGCCCATCACGGTTTGCATCTGCGTCGCGTCGACGATGGCGCCCATGACGGTGGCTTCGTCGAGCGGGTCGCCGGGCTGGAAGCGCGGCAGCATGGCCAATGCCTTGGCCAGGAATTCTTCCTTGATCGATTCTTCCACGAACAGACGCGATGGCGCGTTGCAGCTTTCGCCCTGGTTGAAGAAGATGGAGCCGACGGCGGCCGCCACGGCCTTGTCCAGGTCAGGGCAATCGGCGCAAACGATGTTGGCGGACTTGCCGCCCAATTCCGTCCACGCCCGTTTCAGGTTTGACTGGCCCGCCATCTGCACGATCAATTTTCCCGTGCGCGTGGAACCCGTAAAACCGATGCAATCGACATCCATGTGCAGCGCCAGCGCGGCGCCCGCCTCGTTGCCGTAGCCGGGCAGCACATTGAAAACGCCGGCCGGCACGCCCGCTTCCAGCGCGATGTCGGCCAGGCGCAAGGCCGTCAATGGGGATTTTTCGGAGGGTTTGAGGATCACGCTATTGCCTGCCGCGAGGGCCGGCGCGATCTTCCAGGCAGCCATGATCATCGGGTAGTTCCACGGCACGATGGCGGCGACGACGCCCACCGGTTCGCGCGTGATCAGGGCCAGGCTGTTGGCCGGAGTCGGCGCGATTTCATCGTAGACCTTGTCGATCGCCTCGCCATACCAGCGCAGGCAGTTGGCCGTGGCGCCCACGTCCACGCTCTGGCTGTACTTGATCGGTTTGCCCATGTCCAGGGTTTCCAGCAAGGCCAGCTCGGGGCCGTACTTCTGCACCAGGTCGGCGAACTTGATCAGCACGCGCTTGCGCTGCGCAGGCGATTTCCCTGCCCAGCGGCGGTCCTCGAAGGCGGCGCGCGCGGCCTGCACGGCCGCATCCACGTCCGCCCCATCGCAACGGGCCACTTGCCCCAGGAGACGCCCATCGATGGGCGACAGATTGTCGAAAGTCTGGCCTGACCTGGCCCCGGCGCGCTCGCCATTGATGAAGGCACGCCCATCGATCTTGATCTCTGCGGCACGTGCGTGCCAGCTGGTGTTTTCCGTCATGGTCGTCTCCTGCAAGGTGAAAACGCCAGCTTACTCCTAGTCTGCCAAATAAGCCGCAGACATCTGCTTGCGCCGTCTCCGGTCGGCGCGCGCCAGCATCACGGCATACGCGATCACGGCAAGCGTCACCACCAGGATGGTCAGCGCGGCGATGGCATTGACGCGCGGATCGAGCCCCAGGCGCGCGCGCGAGAAGATCACCAGCGGCATCGTCGTCGAACCGGGACCGGACAAAAAGGCCGACAGCACCACGTCGTCCAGCGACAGGGTAAATGTCAGCAGCCAGGCCGACGCCAGCGCCTGCGTGATGTTCGGCAGGGTCACGAGGAAGAATACCTGGTGCGCGCGGCAGCCCAGGTCCATGGCCGCTTCGGCCAGGGATTTACTCATCTCCTGCAGGCGCGACTGCACCACTACGGCCGCATACGCCATGCCCAGCAGGGTGTGGCCGAGCCAGATGGTCAGCACGCCACGTTCGGGGAAACCGAAGACCTTTTGCATGGACACCAGCATTAGCAGCAGGGACAGGCCGATGATCACTTCTGGCATCACCAAAGGCGCGCTGACCATGGCGGAAAACACCGTGCGGCCACGGAAGCGCTGGTAGCTGGTCAAGGCGAAGGCGGCAAACGTGCCGAGGATGACGGACGATGTGGCCGACATGAAGGCGATCTTCAGGGACAAACCGAAGCCCGAGATGATTTCCGTGTCGCTCATCAACTCGCTGTACCAGCGCAGCGAAAAGCCGCTCCACACCATGTCCTGGCGCGAGCTGTTGAACGAAAAGACGATCAGCACGATGATGGGCAGGTAGAGGAACAGATAGCCGAGCGAGAGCCAGCCGCGGCCGAACCAGCGCTGCAGGAAATTACGTCCGTTCATGTGCGTTCCTCCGCGTTCTGGTCCGTCTTGTATTTGTTAAAAATGGCCATCGGCACGAGGATCAGCAAGACCACCAGCACCGTCACCGACGACGCCATGGCCCAGTCGTTGTTCGTGAAATATTCATCCCACAGCACGCGGCCGATCATCAGGGTTTCCGGGCCGCCCAGCAGCTCGGGAATGACGTATTCGCCCACGGACGGGATGAACACCAGCATGGCGCCGGCGATGATGCCCGATTTCGACAGAGGTACGGTGATGCGCCAGAACGCCTGCAAGGGCGTGGCGCCCAGGTCGGCCGCCGCCTCCAGGAAGCGCATATCCATTTTCACCAGGTTCGCGTACAGGGGCAGGATCATGAAGGGCCGATAGGCGTACACCATGCCCACCACCAGCGAAAACGAGGTGTTCATCATGTGCAGCGGTTCGCTCACCACGCCCAGCGCGATCAGCAAGTCGTTGAGCAAGCCGTGGTTGGCCAGGATGCCCTTCCACGCATACACGCGCAGCAGAAAGGAAGTCCAGAACGGCAGCATCACCAGCATCATCAGCACGGGCCGGATCGATGGCTTGGCGCGCACCATGAAGTAGGCGAACGGGTAGCCGATGAAGAGGCAGATGGCGGTGGTGATGGCCGCGTATTTCAATGAACTGAGATAGGTGAGCAGATACAGTTCATCGGCGGCGATGAACAGGTAGTTGGCGATTTTGACCTTCAGCACGACGATGCCATCGACATACGACAGCAGGCCGCCGAACGGACTGCCCGCCGTGTCCATGTCGGACAGGCTGATACGCAGCACGATCAGGAAAGGCACGAGGAAGGCTGCCGCCAGGAACAGCGAGGGAACGGCGATGACGGCGCCGCGGCCAGCATTTCTTCCCGTTATCCAGCGCAAGGTGACCAGACCGCGCAGCATTTGCAAAATGGACGTCATGATGGCCTCAGTTGGTCAGCACGACGATGTCGGCGCCATCCCACCACACCCACACGCGCTGTTCGCGCTCGAGGCGCGCGGCGTCGTGGCGGGCCGCGTTGGTGCGCGAGACTTTCACCACCGTGCCGCTGTCGAGGCACACGTGGTAGCTGGTTTCATTGCCAAAATATGCCATGGCGACGATCACGCCCTGGGCGCAGTTGTAGCCGTGTTCCGCCGGCGACGCGCGCTCTTGCAAGGCAGGTGGCTCGATCTGGATGCCGATTTTTTCGGGGCGCACGGCCACCGAAACATCCATGCCCAGGTTGCCCGTGATGCCGTGCGAAACATAGTGCTCGCCATCGGCGGTGGCGATGACCACGTGGTCGGGTTCATCTTCCGTGATGCGGCCATCGAACAGGTTGACGCTGCCGATGAAGTCGGCCACGAAACGGCAGTTCGGCGTCTCGTAGATTTCGCCGGGAGCCCCCACCTGCAGGATGCGCCCTTCGCTCATGACGGCGATGCGCGTGGCCATGCTCATGGCCTCGTCCTGGTCGTGCGTGACCATCACGCAGGTGACGCCCACCTGCTCGATGATATTGACCAGTTCCATCTGCGTGCGTTCGCGCAGTTTTTTATCCAGCGCGCCCAGCGGCTCGTCGAGCAGCAGCAATTGCGGACGCTTGGCCAGGCTGCGCGCCAGCGCCACGCGCTGCTGCTGCCCGCCCGACAACTGGTGCGGCTTGCGCTTCGCATACTGCCCCAGTTGCACCAGCGCCAGCATCTGCTCGACCCTTGACGCCACTTCCGCTTTCGGCAAGCCATCGCGGCGCAGGCCGAAGGCGATGTTGTCCCACACGGACAAATGGGGGAACAGCGCATACGACTGGAACATCATGTTGATGGGGCGCTGGTGCGGCGGCACATCGACGATGCTGTTGCCCGCCAAAGCGATGCGCCCCGACGTCGGCGTCTCGAAACCGGCCAGCATGCGCAGCAGGGTCGACTTGCCGCAGCCTGAACTGCCGAGCAGGGCGAATATCTCGCCCTTGTTGATCGTCACGGAAATATCATTGACGGCGCGCACGCCATCGAATTCCTTGACCAGTTGATCAATCAGCAAGAAAGGCGCTGGGGCGTCGCTGGCCGACGCGGCGGGTGTTGCTATCGTCATTGTGGGTGGCTTCTGGGTAAGAGGGTGTCAAAATGAAAAACTGGCCACTACAAAGAGCGGCCAGGATGGAAGTTTAGCGGAACTGCCGCGATTCTGGTCCAAAAAATGCGCAGATGGCGGCAAAATGGGGCAAAAACCTACACCCAGCCCTTCGCCTTCACGTCCGCATGCGTCTTGTCCAGGCACACGCGTATCAAGCCCACCATTTCATCGATCTGCGCGCGCGTCATCACCAGCGGCGGGGCGACGATCATGCGTTCGCCCACGGCGCGCATGATGACGCCGTTGTCGAACATGTGGCCGCGGCAGATCATGCCCACGCCCTGGCCCTCGTCGAACAGCTCGTTGTCATGCACGGTGGCGCCCTTCTTGCGCACGAGGTTCAGGCCCGCGACCAGGCCGCAGCTGTCCGCATAGCCGACCAGCGGATGTTCGCCCAGGCTGGCGAAGCACTGCTTCAGGTACGGTCCCGTATCGTCGGCCACCTTCGCCACCAGCTGCTCTTCCTCGATGATGCGGATGTTTTCCAGCGCCGCCGCGCAGGCAACGGGGTGGCCGGAATACGTGAAACCGTGCGTGAATTCGCCGCCCTGCTCGATCAGCACCTTGGCTACCCTGTCGCCCACCAGCACGCCGCCCAGCGGCACATAGCCGGACGTGACACCCTTGGCAAAGGTGATCAGGTCGGGCTGGATGCCGAACAGTTCGGAGCCGAACCAGCGCCCCAGGCGGCCGAAGCCGCAGATGACTTCATCGGCGATGAGCAAAATGCCGTACTTGTCGCAGATACGCTGGATCTCCGGCCAGTAGGTCGATGGAGGGATGATGACGCCGCCGGCGCCCTGCACCGGCTCGCCGATGAAGGCGGCCACCTTGTCGGCGCCGATTTCCAGGATCTTGTCTTCCAGCCAGCCAGCCGCCTTTACACCGAATTCCTCGGGGCTCAAGCCGTGGCCCGACTCCAGGTAATTGGGCTGGCCGATATGCGCGATGCCGGGGATGGGCATGCCGCCCTGCGCATGCATGCCATCCATGCCGCCCAGCGACGCTCCCGCCACCGTGCTACCGTGATAGGCATTGTGGCGGCTGATGATGGTATGTCTCTCCTTGTAGCCGAGGATATCCCAGTAGCGGCGCACCATGCGCAAATTCGTGTCGTTGCCGTCGGAGCCGGAACTGGTGAAGAACACGTGCTGGAACTGCGGCGGCGAGATTTGCGCCAGCTTGGCGGCCAGCTGCGCGGCCGGCACGTTGGTCGTGCCAAAGAAGCTGTTATAGAACGGCAGCGTCTCCATCTGCCGGTACACGGCTTGCGAGATCGACGTGCGGCCGTAGCCCACGTTGACGCACCACAGGCCCGACATGCCGTCGACGATCTTCTTGCCCTGGCTATCCCACAGATAGACGCCGTCGCCGCGCACCATCACCCTGGCGCCCTTGCTTGCCAGGTCCTGGAAATCAGTGAATGGATGCAGGTAGTGGGCCGAGTCCATCTGCTGGATGGCGGCCGTGTCATACACCTGCGGCGCCGCGTTTTTCTGCGCCACGGAGGCGACCAGGGCGGCGCTCGGCGCCAGCGGATTGTTTGTTGTACTCATTGCGATCCTTTCTTAAACGTGGAGCAGAAGATGCTCGCGCTCCCAGGGACTGATGACGGTCATGAACTCCTGGTGCTCCAGGTCCTTGATGGCCGCATACACGTCGATGAAGCGCTCGCCCAGCACCGTGCGCAGCTTGTCTTCCGCGCGCAGCAGCTGCAGGGCTTCGGGCAAGCCTTGCGGCAGTTCGAACTTCATGTCATAGGCGCTGCCCACCATCATCGGCGTCGCTTCCAGCTGCTCCGTCATGCCGAGATAGCCGCAGGCCAGCGTGACGGCCAGGGCCAGGTAGGGATTGGCGTCGGCGCCGATGATGCGGTTTTCCACGCGCCGGTCCTGCACGCCCGACTCGGGCACGCGGAAGCCCACCGTGCGGTTGTCCAGGCCCCACTGGATGTTGATCGGCGCGGCCGTATGGCGCACGATGCGGCGGTAGGAATTCACGTAGGGCGCGACGATGGCCATGGCCGACGGCATGTAGCGCTGCAGGCCCGCGATGTAATGCTTGAAGATGGGCGCGGCCGAACCGTCCTCGTTGCTGAAGATGTTCAGGCCTGTCTTCGCATCGACGACGCTCTGGTGCACGTGCATGGCGGAACCCGGTTCACCCGCCATCGGCTTGGCCATGAAGGTGGCGTACATATCGTGTTTCAGGGCCGCTTCACGCAGGGTGCGCTTGAAGAAAAACACCTTGTCGGCCAGGCCCAGCGGATCGCCGTGCAGGAAGTTGATTTCCATCTGTCCCGCGCCGATCTCGTGGATCAGCGTGTCGACGTCAAGGTTCATCAATTCGCAGTAATCGTAGATATCCTCAAACAGGGGATCGAACTCGTTGACGGCGTCGATGCTGTACACCTGGCGGCTCGTCTCGGCCCTGCCGCTGCGGCCGATGGGCGGCTTCAAGGGCAAGTCCGGGTCCGTGTTTTTCGCCGTCAGGTAGAACTCCAGTTCCGGCGCCACCACCGGTTTCCAGCCCTTGTCCGCATACAGTTTCAGCACGCGCCGCAGCACGGAGCGGGGCGCGAAATCGACCAGCATGCCGTCGGCGAAATAGCAGTCGTGGATGACTTGCGCGGTGGGATCGGTTGCCCACGGCACCATGGTGATGGTGGTGGGATCGGCCTTCAAGATCATGTCGCGGTCGGTGCTGGAAATGGCGCGGTCGTAGCCCCCATCGTCGACCGGATAATTGCCCGTCACCGTCATGCCGAGTACCGCTTCCGGGATGCGCATGCCGCGCTCCTGGGTGAATTTCCCGCGCGGCAGGATCTTCCCGCGCGCCACGCCCGTCAGGTCGGGTACCAGGCATTCGATTTCCGTGACGCGCTTTTCATTGAGCCACAAATCCATATCCGTATAGGTGAAATTTTCACGTATTGCCATGTTTCCCTCTCGCTGGTCTTGATCGAACACCGCGTACTGCGTGCGGCGCGCCTGTCATCCTGTCTTTCTATGCTGCTGTTCCTGGTAATCGCGGCAAGCCTGGCCGAAGGCGCCGAACAGGCGCATGGAATGCGGATTGTCTTCCACCTGCCATTCCGGGTGCCATTGCACGGCCAGGGTAAAACCGGCGGCGCTGGCCACCGTATAGGCTTCCACCAGGCCATCGTCGGCCAGGGCTTCCACCAGCAAGCCATCGGCCAGCCGGGCGATTCCCTGGCCATGCAAGGAGTTGACCATCATTTCGCTCTCGCCGCCCAGCAGGCGTGACAGCAGGCCGTCGGGCATCAACTTGATGCGGTGCGCTGGCGCGTACTGGCGCGCCAGGGGATCGAGCAAGTTCTCGCGATGGTCCTGCATGCCCGGCACCGCGTGCACGGCCTGGTGCAGGCCACCGCCCAGGGCCACGTTGACTTCCTGGAAGCCGCGGCAGATGGCGAGCAGGGGCAGCTGGCATGCCAGCGCGGCGCGGATCAGGGGCAAGGTGGTGGCGTCGCGCGCGGGGTCTTGCGGCAGGTCGGGATGGAGGATATCTTCGCCATACAGGCGCGCGTCGACGTTCGAGGCCGAGCCGGTCAGCATCACGCCATCGGCGATCTGCAGCGCCGCTTCCAGGTCCGCATCCGCGCCCAGGGCGGGCAGCAGCAGCGGCATGCAGCCGGCACCGCGCAGCACGGCGTGCAGGTATTTATCCTGTGCCATGTGCCAGACGTGGCTGCCAAGCTGGCGCTGGCAGGCGGGAACGAGAACGATGGGACGGCGCATGGGGCTTCCTCGCTGGCGTGACGATCCAATGACAGCACCGTGACGGCGCTGCCGCTCGCTTCACTGTACAGCAGAGCCGGTAGGGGCGGCCACACGGATGGACGTGGCCAGCGGCGGCACACATCGCCTACACTACGGCTTTGCAGTATTGTCCTTATTAAAATCATCATATGCCCGTCCGGCGCCAAACACCAGCGCCGCAGGCAAAGTCCCTTACTTTCCCATGCATCCACACCGTTTTCCAGCCATACCGACCACCTTTTCCACCCTGCGGGGGCAGCCATGAAGCACATGCCGTGGCGCGATTTCTTCGCCCTCGTCGTCAGCATCGGCGTCGTGGGCCTGGGCCTGGGCGCCACCATGCCGCTCACCGCCCTGACCCTGCACCAGCGCGGCGTGGGCACGGACATCATCGGCATGATCACGGCCGTCAGCGCCCTCGGCATCCTCGCCGCCTCGCCGTTCGTCTCGCGCTGGGTGGGGCGTTTCGGCGCGCGCGCCACCATGCTGGGCGCCGTGTGGGTGGCGTCGCTGGCGACGATCGCCATGCAGTTTACCGACCACCTGCTGGCGTGGAGCGTGCTGCGCTTCCTCTTCGGCGGCGCCATGGGCGTGCTGTTTACCATCGGCGAAGCGTGGGTGAATCGCCTGGCGCCCGATAATTCGCGCGGCCGCGTGGTCGCCATGTACACCACCAGCTTTACCTTTTTCCAGCTGATCGGCCCCGCCCTCGTGGCGCTGTTCAACGACAAGATCAGCTGGAGCTTCGCCGCCTGCGGCCTGCTGTTTTTGCTGGCCGTGCCGGGCTTGATGCTGATCTCGAACAGCGGCCCGGAACGCGAACCGGAAGAACACGGCGTGAAGTGGACCCTGATCCTGCCGCGCATGCCGATGATCGTGCTGGGCGCCGCCTTCTTCGCCCTGTTCGATACCCTGGCATTGAGCTTGCTGCCGCTGTACGCGATGGAGCACGGCATCGGCACGGACCTGGCGCTGCTGTCGGCCACCGTGGTGCTGGTGGGCGACACGGGCCTGCAATTCGCCTTGGGATGGATGGCCGACCGCTTCGGCCGCGCCAAAGTCCATGCGGGCTGCGGCGTGGCCGTCTGCCTGCTGCTGCCGCTGCTGCCGTTTGCCGTCGGCACGCCGTGGCTGTGGTGGACCCTGCTGCTGTTGCTGGGCGCGGCGGCGGGCGGCATCTACATGCTGGCGCTGGTGGCCTGCGGCGAGCGTTTCACGGGACTGTCGCTGACCAGCGCTAGCGCCATCGTCAACGCCACCTGGGGTGTCACCAGCGGCGGCGGTCCCCTGTTGACGGGCGTCCTGATGCAATCGGTGGGCGTGAACGCCCTGCCGGCAGTGATGTGGGTATGCGCCGCCATTTTCGTGGGCAGCGCCGTGTGGGAGCGCAGGAAGGGAATCGTCTAGCGTTTTTTACTTATTCTCCAGCCGCTGCCGCAATTCCTCGGCCACAGGGTAGTCGGGATAGGCTTGCCGGAACGCCGCCCATTCCTCCTGCGCCAGCGCACCTTCGCCCGCCTTCAAGAGGGCGTCAATCTTCACCAGCCATACGGAAGCGTCGAGCTTTGCGGGCGGCGGCATCGGCGCGGAGCGGGCCGCAACGGGCGCGGGCTTGGCCAGCGCCCGCTGCACCGGTGCCTGGCGCTGCATGCTGGCCTCGGCCTGCATGGCCGCTTGCTGCTCCATCGCCTGAGGCATTGCCGTGGCCGTGGCCGTGGCCGGGGGCGGCGGGGCCGGGGGCGCTGGCGCTGGCACGGGTATTGGTACTGACACGGGTGCCGGCACTGGCTCGGCCTGCGCTGGCATCCTGGCTGCCGCCTTGGCCATGGTGCGCGGTGCCGGCGGCGGTGGTGCAGACACCGTCGCGGGCGCAGCGGCCGGTTCGGACATCACCTCCTGCGTGACCGGCTCCCCGACCACGGGAAATTGCGCAGGCTTCGAGCCGAACCAGTCCACGCCGATCAGGTTCACCGTCAACAGCACAGCGGCGGCCAGCCCCAGCGGGACGCGCCAGCGCTGCAGATAGTCCGGTGATTTCTTTGCAGGCAAGGTGCGCTGCACGCCATCGGCGCTGTCGTTCGCCGCTGCCGGCTTGTGCAGGGCTTTTTCCGCGTCCGCCAGAATGGCCGCATCGAGCGCGCTGGAAGGCGCGGGCTGCGGCAGGCTGGCCAGCAGCGCGTTCAATTCTTCGTCGTGATGATCGTCATGATCGGTATCGTGCGTATTCATGCCTGTCCTCCCGCGCCAGCGGCGCTGTCCAAGCCCGCGCGCAATTTCTGCATGGCGTAGCGCAGCCGGCTCTTGACGGTTTCCGCCTCCGCCCCCGTCACCACGGCGATCTCGAGGATGCTCATGCCGCTGAACTGCTGCAGCACCAGCGCTTCCTTTTGCTCCACCGGCAGCGCGGCGATGGCGGCATGCAGCAGCGTGTGCTGCTGTTTCTGCTCCAGCGATTGCGGCGGTGATGTGCCCTCGTCCGCCAGTTCGCCCACGTCGTCGTGTTCCTGTCCTTCCCGCTGGCGCAGGATGTCGATCAGGCGGTTGCGCGCGATCTGGTACAGATAGGTGCGGAACGCCGCCTGCGGCTGGTAGCCGGCGCGCGCCGCATGCAGGCTGGCCCACGCGTCCTGCGCGATCTCGTCCACCCACGCGCGGCGCGGCGAACGCCAGGCCACGAAGCGGTACAGGCCCTGGCTATGGCGCCGGTACAGTTCGCGAAACGACGGCAGGTCGCCAGCGCTGTAGCGCAGCATCAGGTCTTCATCCGTCACGGTAATCAGGGTATCGGGCATAAGAACCAGTGTAGCCGAACTACGCGGCGGCGACAATTTCGCTACGCCGTCAGCGTGCAGCAGGCGCAATGGGTGCATAGCTGATGCGGCGCAATTCGCGGATCTGTCCATCCTTGAACGCCCCTTCCACCAATTCATAGCCGAGCAAAGCGAAGACTCTACCCTGCAGGAACAAGGGGCGCGCATTGCCGTACCAGTCCACGCAGGACGCGCGGCAGCCATCGTCCGGCGTTTGGCCGGAGCGCGCCGCCAGCGCGCCCAGTTCCGTCAATTGCAAGCCGCTGTTGCGCAGATAGAGAACGGATGCGGCTGACTTGTTGAGGCCAGGCCGCTCGTCCGCGCCCAGGATGGGCAAGCCGATCATGCCCTCGCCGGCCGCTTGCGGCTTGTAGAAAAAGCCGTGGCTGCGCGACTCGCCCTGCGCCGCATCGACGCGGATATAGCGTGCGGCAACCGCCGCCTGCGCACCCAGGCGGATGCTGCTGAAGTGCAGATCCCGTCCCTGCGCGCCGATCACCACGGCGTCATCGCCCAGCGCCTCGATGCGCTCCACGCCGTGCGGCAGCGACAAGGCTTGCACACTGCCCGCATCGGCCCAGCGCACGGCATACAGGGGCTGACGCGGCCAGGCCTGATCCGCCTGCCGGCGCCCGGAATTTCCCGGATTGCCGTACAACAGATAGGATCCGACATAACGGTTCTGCAAACCGTAGCCACCGCCACCGGGCAGCGCCTTGTAGCTGCTGGCGGGCGCGCTGTCGCGGCCATCGGAAAACGACGCCAATGGCACGCGCAGCAAAGCCATGTCGCCCCGCCCTTTTGCGCCATCCCACATGCCATCGCCCTGGCCTTCGGCACGCAGCAGGACATTCAGATGGCCGTCAACGCTTTCCAGGAACGAGAACTGGTCGACGGGGGCACCGGCCACTTTCAGGGCGCTGGGCGCGCTGCCATCGAGGGGAATGCGGAACACGCCGGAGTCGCTGCCGCGGCGCGTGGTCCACACGAACACGGATTCGCCCGACACATAAAACACGCGACCCTGCGGTCCCATCACGGCGGTCGCCTCGCAACGCATGTCGCGCTGTGCCAGGTCGCACACGGTGACCGTATGCAGGGTCAGGCCGGCGCCCATCTCGGGCTCTTCATCGGTGCGATAGATGCGCGTGGCCGGAGCGATGCGCTTGAAGTCGGACGGCACGGCGTCGGGGCGCCAGCGGCGCAGCGCGGGAAAACCGCTGAACGGGTCGCCACGGCGCAAGTTCAGCGACAGGGGCGAATAGAACACCAGTTTGCTGCCGACCAGGCGGCTCGCGTAATTGCGCGAGGAATAATAATCGTTGGAGCGCAAGTGATAGGTAGAGCGGTAGGCCAGCTTGCCGTCCGCGTTGACGTCGAACAGGCCGATCTCCGTACCGCCACGGCTGTAGCTGTAGCCGATCACCACCACCGTATCGCCGTCGATCAGCATCTCGTCATACCAGCTGCCCGACGGGTCGCTGCCCGGCGCGAACGCGTCGAGCGAAGACACAGGCTGCAAGGCCTTGCCGCCCACCTGCACGGTGAACAGCTTGCCGCGCCTGAGCATCACCAGGTGCTTGCCATGCAGCTTGACGATGCCGCCTTCGTCTACGCCTGCCGTCTGCACATTGGTGACCGATTCCGCCGCTTCTGCCGATGCTGCCGGCGCGGCTTTCGCCGCCATCGGCGCGGGAGGGGCCGGCGCTGATACCGCCATGGACTGCGCCGTGGCGCGCTGCAGTTTTTGCTGCTCCCTTTGCAGTGCCGCCTGGCGCGACTGCAACTGCTGCAGGTAGCTGCTCAATGCCTGCTCGCTGGCAAACGGCGCCAGGGTCTTGCGCGGCGCCGTGCCGGCGGCGTGGCTGCCTGCCGACAGCAGCAGGGACAGTATCAATGTGATCTTGAGGGCGCTGGACATCGCTTCTTCTCCGGTTGGCTGGGGTGTCCAACATGAAACGCAGCGACGGAGAAAAAGGGGTTAAACGCGCGTGAAAATATTCACGCCGCTGCCGTTACTCGAAACCGCGTATGCGGTCGCCGTTGAAATTCGGCAAGCGCCATTCGAAGTGCAAGGCCAGGAAGCGGAACAGGAAACCGGCGCCGATGGACGCCAGCTGCGCCACGGAGCTGTCGACCTTGAAGTACAGCAGGCCCACGTACAGGCTGCCCGTGAACAGGGCCACGGTGGCATACACTTCGCGCTGCAGCACGAGGGGGATCTGGTTGCACAGGATATCGCGCAGCAGGCCGCCGAAGACGCCAGTGATCATCCCTGCCAGCACGACGATGGCCGGGTGCATCTTGGCCGACATGGCGATGTCGCAGCCGATCACGCAAAACGCCACCAGGCCCAGTCCGTCGACCAGCAGGAAGATGGCACGCAGGTGGTGCAGGTAGCGCGCGACAAAGGCCGTGACGACAGCCGCGCCGATGGTAAACAACAGGTATTCGGGATGCGCGATCCAGCCCAGCGGATAGTGCCCCAGCAGCACGTCGCGCACGGTGCCGCCACCGAGCGCCGTGACGGTGCCGATCATGCAGATGCCGAACAGATCCATGCCGCGCCGCATGCCCATGATGGCGCCGGACATCGCTTCGGCAACAATCGCCACCAGGTAAATCGTATATAACAACATGCTCTTACTCTTCCGAAAATGATTTGAGAATTTGTTCGCGTTCGCGCGCTTCGCTCAGGGTGCGCGCTTCGTGGCCCGTGCCGCTGGTGCCGCGCTCTTCGCCGTTGGCCAGGCGCGTATCGGCGCCCAGGCTGCCACTGCCGCAGCTGACGCTGCTGTGGATAAAGGCATGGCTATCCTTCAGGCAGTCGCCGGCCAGGTATTCCGCATACACGTAATCGCCATCGAGCAGGGACAGGCCAGGCGGTTCCGCCAGCACCTGCTCGCGGCGGCCCTGCACGGCCACCTGCATGTAGTCGCGCCAGACGGGCAGCGCCAAAGTCCCCCCGGTGGCGTTGCCCAGGCTTTTCGGCTGGTCGTAGCCGAGCCAGACGACGGAAACCAGGCCCGAGGAATAGCCGGCGAACCAGGCGTCATACGCGTTGTTCGACGTGCCCGTCTTGCCGGCCGCGTCGCCGCGTCCCAGCGCCAGCGCGCCGCGTCCCGTGCCGCTCTTGACGACGTCGCGCAGCATGCTGTCCATGACGTAGGCGTTGCGCGTGGAGATCACTTGCGTGCCCGGCGCCGGCTCGCCCTTGGCGCGTGGCGCCGCATCGCTGAACAGCACTTCGCCGCTGCGGCTGCGCACTTCCTTGATCAATTTCGGCGGCATCTGCACGCCGCCATTGGCGAAGACGGCATACGACTGCGCCAGCTGCAGCGGCGTGACGGCGCCCGCGCCCAGCGCCAGCGGCAGGGAGACGGGATTGCGCGCGCCCTCGAAACCGAAGCGCGTGGCGTAGTGCTGCACGTAGCCGGGGCCGGCCGCCTGCATCAGGCTGACGGCGACGAGGTTTTTCGAGCGCACGAGGCCGCGCCGCACGCTGATGAAGCCTTCATAGTTGTTGCCGTAATTGCGCGGACGCCAGGGCCGCGCGCCCGTTTCCTGCGGCAGCAGCAAGCGCTGCGTATCGTCCACGGCCGTGCCGGGGAAATATCCCTTTTCCAGCGCCGCCGAATACACGAAAGGCTTGAAGCTGGAACCGGGCTGGCGGTAGGCTTGCATGGCGTGGTTGTAGTGGTTGCGGTAAAAATCGAAGCCGCCCGCCATGGCGACGATTTCGCCGCTGTGCGCCTCGACGGAAATGAGCGCGCCTTCCATCTCGGGCAACTGGCTCACCAGCCAGCGCTTCTTTGCCGCGTCGTGCATCACGCGGATCACGCTGCCCTCGACGATGGCGCGCTTGCCATCCCATTGCAGCTTGCCGCCCAGGCGCGCATCCGATGCCGCCAGCACGATCTCGTCGCCATTGCGCAGCTGCGCCGTCACCTGGCGCTTGCCGGTGGTCTCGACCTTGCGCACGAGGGCGGCGCGCAATTCTCCGCTGTCCGGATAAGGTGCCAGCTGGCGCGCCACGCTGTCTTCGGAAGCGGCCAGGCGCGCTTCCGGGCCACGGTAGCCGCGCCGCGCCTGCGCATTCAATAGCCCGTCGCGCAGCGACTTGTCGGCCGTCCGCTGCGGCACCATGCGGATGGTGGTCGTTACGTCCAGGCCCATGCTGTAGGCGCCTTCGGGATAACTTTGCAGGATCAGCTGACGCGCTTCCTCGACCGCATACGCGGCCGCGTGCACGGAGCTGTTGCGGTCCTTGTTCAGGGCCAGTTTTTCCGCCACCGCCGCATCGTATTCGGCCGGCGTGATGTAACCGAGTTCGCGCATGCGCTGCAGGATGTAGTGCTGGCGCACGGTGGCGCGCTGCGGATTGGCGACGGGGTTGTAGGCCGATGGCGCCTTCGGCAAGCCGGCCAGCATGGCCGCTTCCGCGATGCTCACGTCGGCCAGAGGCTTGTCGAAATAGATATTCGAAGCGGCGGAAAAGCCATAGGAGCGCTCGCCCAGGTAAATCTGGTTCATATACAGTTCCAGCAGCTTGTCCTTGCCGTAGTGCTGTTCCAGCTTGTAGGCCAGCAGCATCTCCGTCAGCTTGCGCTGCACGGTTTTTTCACGCGACAGGAAGAAGTCGCGCGCCACCTGCATGGTGATGGTGCTGGCGCCCTGCGCGTGGTGGCCCGTGACGACGTTGGCGAGCGTGGCGCGCGTCAGACCATAGAAATCGACGGCGCCATGCTCGTAGAAACGCGCATCCTCGATGGCCAGCAAGGCCTGGCGCATGCGCAGCGGGATGTCTTTCAACGGCAGGAATTCACGGCGCTCTTCACCGTACTCGGCCAGCAGCTCGCCTTCGCTGGAGAAAATGCGCAGCGGCAGGGCGGGCTTGTACTGCGCCAGGTGCTCGACGGCGGGCAAATCCTGCCACGCCTGGCGCAGCCACCAGCCGCCCGCCAGGGTGGCGGCCATGCCCAGGCCCAGGGCCAATCCCAGGCCGAATTTCAGATTGCGCGTCAGCTTCGACTGGGGCTTGCGGGGGGTGCTGCCGTTCGCTTGTGCTTCCATGGTGGTATTCCCTTGCTGCCAGGAGGCCGCACGCTGGCGCGTGGCACTCCATCAAAGAGGTATTGTGCACTGCAACACACCCATCCTTATCAAAAGTAAGTATTATTTAGTATTGATAAATTTTTCTTATGCAAGGCAGTGACCATGGATCTCAATCCCAAGCACACGGAAGCGTTTCGCGCCGTCGTCGAAACGGGCAGCTTCGAGCAGGCGGCGCTGCGGCTGCATCTGACGTCGCCCGCCATTTCGCAAAGGGTGCGGGCGCTGGAAAGCCAGCTGGGCAATGCCTTGATCGTGCGCAGCCGTCCCGCGCGCGCCACGCGCATGGGCCAACGCCTGATGCAGTATCTGAAGCGCGCCAAGCTGCTGGAAGCCGACTTGCAGGCGGAACTGGCGGTGCAGCAGGATGCCCCGCTGACCCTGGTGCTGGCGCTGAATGCGGATTCGATGGGCACCTGGTTCTTCCCCGCCCTGTCCGAGGTGCTGATACGCGAGCGCGTGCTGCTGGACCTGACCGTGGAAGACCAGGACCACACGTACACCTTGCTGGAGACGGGCATGGCGATCGGCTGCATCAGCACGGAAGCCAAACCCATGCGCGGCTGCACGGCCGAGCCGCTGGGCGTGATGCGCTACTGGCTGGTGGCCACGCCCGCGTTTCGCCAGCAGTGGTTCGCGCACGGCCTGACGCGCAAGGCGGCGCGCACGGCGCCCGTCGTCGCCTACACGCGCAAGGACACCTTGCAATCGTCGTTCCTGCAAGAAGCGCTGGGGTTGCCCGAAGGGGCTTACCCCTGCCATTACGTGCCGGGCGCCACCTCGCACTTCAACGCCATCCGCTATGGCCTCGGCTACGGCATGGTCCCCGAGCTGTTATTGAAGGCGAACACGGATGGCGAGCTGGTGGAAATGCTCACGCCCAAGACCCCGGCCGACGTGGCCCTGTACTGGCACACGTGGAAAGTGCAGTCGCCGCGCATGGAGCAACTGTCGCGGCAAATCATCGCGGCGGCGCGCAGCATGCTGAAATAGCTATCGTTGCATGCCCCAGCGTTTCAAGGTGACGCGCTCCAAAGTGCGAAAGCCGATGTTTTCCACCAGCAAGCCGATGACGATGACAGCTGCCAGGCCGGCGAACACCTTGTCCGTGTACAGCTCGTTGCGGTTCTGGAAGATGTACCAGCCCAGGCCACCTTGTCCCGAGGTGGTGCCGAACACCAACTCGGCCGCGATCAGGGTGCGCCAGGCAAACGCCCAGCCTATCTTCAGCCCCGAGACGATGGACGGCAAGGCGCCCGGCACGAGGATGTGCAGCACCAGGCGCAAGCCGTTCAAGCCATAATTGCGGCCCGCCATGCGCAGGGTCTCAGGCACGCCCTGGAAGCCCGCATACGTGTTCAGGGCCAGCGGCCACATCACGGAATGGACGATGACAAAGATCAGGCTGGCGCGGCCCAGGCCGAACCACAGCAGGGCCAGCGGCAGCAGGGCGATGGCCGGCAAGGGATTCAACATGGCCGTCAGGGTTTCCAGCACGTCGCGCCCGATGCGGCTGGACACGGCCAGCAAGGTCAGCACGAAAGCGGCCAGCACGCCCACGGCATAGCCTTGCAGCAAGACGACGAGGGATGCGGCTGTGCGCGTGAGCAATTCACCGCTAGCGATGCCGCCGATAAACGCCTGCGCCGTCTGCAGAAAGCTGGGCAGCAATAAATCGTTCTGCGTCCAGCGCGCCGCGCCTTCCCACAACAGGGCCAGGCTGAGCAAAATCAAGGCCTTGCGCCACAGCGCGTGCTGGCTCACACGCTGCCAGCGCGACAGCGGTTGCTCGACCGTGACGCCGGCCGGCGGCGGCGCCGCATACACGAACTCCTGGCGGATGGGCGGCTCCAGCAGCGCGCTCATACGGCCTCCCGCTGCGCAGTAACTGCTTGCGGGACAGGAACCACTTCCTCATCGAACAGCAAACCGTGGATGCGGGTGCTGGCGGCCTGGAATTCCGCGCTGCCGGCGCTGTGGAGACCGAATTGATGACTGTTGAGTTCGGCGCGCACCCTGCCCGGATGCGGCGACAGCAGCAGGATGCGGTTGCCCACGACCAAGGCTTCCTCGATCGAATGCGTAACGAACACGAGGGTAAAGCGCAGCTCTTCCCAGAGGCGGCTCAACTCTTCCTGCATCTTGCGCCGGGTCAAGGCATCGAGGGCGGCAAACGGCTCGTCCATCAGCAGTACTTCCGGCTGCATGGCCAGGGCACGGGCGATGGCCACGCGCTGCTTCATGCCGCCCGACAAGGTGTGCGGATGGGCATCTTCAAAGCCGGCCAGGCCCACCTTGGCGATCCAGTGATGGGCGCGCTCGCGGGCCGCCACCTTATCCAGGCGCTTGCTGGCCAGCAAGGGGAACATGACGTTTTCCAGCACCGTTTTCCATGGCGGCAATTGGTCAAATTCCTGGAACACGACGACGCGGTCCGGCCCCGGCTTATGGATGGGCTGGCCCTGCATGGCGATGCTGCCCGCGCGCGGCGCGATGAAGCCGGCCACGGCTTTCAGCAGTGACGACTTGCCGCAGCCGGATGGCCCCAGCAGCACGAAACGGTCGCCGCGGAACACGTCAAAACTGACGTCATGCGTGGCGCGCACGGTGCGCTGCTCGGTGCGGTATTCCAGGCTGACATGCTTGACACTGAGCAAGGGCTGCAAGGTGACCGGAGGACGTACCAGATGAAAAGCGGGCGCGTTCACATCAGCCTCCCTGCGTGATGGCGGGGTCGTCAAAAAAGTAATCGCGCCAGCTGTCGGGCAGGTTGCGGATGGCGCTCACGCGGTGCAGGAATTGCGCCAGGCCATAGGTGTTTTGCGGCGCGATCTTGAATTGCACTTGCGGGTTGGCAAAGATTTTCAGCAGCAGATTGCGGTCCACTTTGCTTTTATTCACCTTGATGTAGATGTCGGCCGCGCCTTGCGGGTTGCTGCTCGCATACTGCGCCGCTTCCGCCAGCGCGGCGATGAAGGCGCGGTAAGTCTTGGGATTGTCCTTGCGGTACTTTTCCGTCGCATACAGCAGGGTCGACGAGCTGGGTCCGCCCTGCACGTCATACGAGTTCAGGATGATGTGGGCGTTCGGGTTCTGCGCCAGTTCCTGCTCCTGGAACGGTGAATTGCCGAAGTGGCCGGTCAGCTCCGTGCCGCCGGCGATGATGGCGGCGGCCGCATCCGGGTGCGGCAGGGTTTGCGTGATTTTATCGAGGCGGGCGAATTCCTTGTCGCCCCACTGCTTTGCCACCGCCATCTGCAAGATACGCGCCTGCACGGAGACTGACACGGCCGGCAAGGCGATGCGGTCCTTGTCCGTCAAGTCCGCCAGCGTTTTCACCTTGGGATTATTGCTGACCAAGTAGTAGGGGAAATTGCCGAGCGAAGCCACGCCGCGCACGTTCTGCCGGCCTTTCGTCCGGTCCCAGATGGTCAACAGCGGACCCAGCCCAGCCCCCGCGATATCGATATTGCCCGACAACAAAGCATCATTGATGGCCGGGCCGCCAGACAGGGTGATCCACTCGACTTTCACATCGACGCCCTGCTGCTTGCCATGCTTTTCGATCAGCTTTTGTTCCTGCGCAATATTGAGCAGCAAGAAGGTGATGCCGTGCTGGCCCGCGATGCGGATCTGACCTTCGGCCCGGGCCATGGGCATGGCCATGCACAGCAGGGCGATGGTGGCGAGCAGGCGGCGGGAAAAGGTAAAGATCGGCAACATGGACACTCCTTGGTCAACTACGGTCAAAAATCAGTACGGCGCATCGCCTTCGATGGTAGTGCGGTAGAGCTTGCGGCGCTGGTCGGGCGGACAGCCCGTCGCCAGGTGCATCAGCGAACGGTTGTCCCAGAACACCAGGTCGTGCGGCTGCCAGCGGTGCACATACAGGTGCTCCGGGCGCACGCTGTGGGCAAACAGTTCGTCGAGCAGGGCGCGGCTTTCGTCGTCGGGCAAGCCGACGATGCGCGTGGTGAAGTGTTCGCTGACGAACAGGGCGCGCCGTCCCGTTTCCGGATGCACGCGCACGACGGGGTGCGTCACGGGTTTGACTTCATCGATCTGCGCCTGCGTCAGGGCGGGGCGCCATGGGTTGCGGCGGCGCAATTCTTCATACTGGCTCAGGTAGCTGTGCTCGGCACGGGCGCCGCGCACGGCGTGACGCAGCGCGGCCGGCAAGCTTTCCCAGGCCAGGTGCATGTTCGCAAACACGGTATCGCCGCCCTCGTCCGGCAACTCTTGCGCATGCAGCATGGAGCCGAGGCTGGGCACTTCCTTGTACGACAAGTCGGAATGCCAGAAATGGCCCGCGTCGCCCAGGCCGATGGGCTGGCCGTTTTCGACGATGTTCGAGATGATCAGCACTTCCGCTTGCGTGGGCAGCTGGAACTGGCGCAGCACGTGGATTTGCAAGGGGCCGAAGCGGCGGCTGAAATCGACTTGCTGCTGCGGCGTGATGCGCTGGTCGCGGAACACCAGCACGTGATGGTCGAGATGGGCATGGTGCAGGCGCTGAAAATCGCCCAGCGACAGCGGCTGCGCCAGGTCCAGCCCCAGCACTTGCGCGCCCAAGGGCGCATCGAAAGTCTCGATACGGAAGTGGCTGGTGGACTGCACGGGTTTCAGGACGGCCGACATGGGAACTCGACTAGAGTCAGGGGAAGTCCACTGTATGCCGGCCAGCCTTGCTTGCAAACGAAGCATTTACTATATGGATATGCGCGGCGCGTTGCACCAGCTTGCAACACAGGCTGTCACGCAATGGCACAGCAGCACCGGCTTTGCCCGGAAATGGCGCTAGCACGCAACTTGCTTATCTACCAAGCTTTAACCATCGTCCAGGAAAGCCATGCCCATCGTCGCCCTGCTGCTCGCCTTGCTGTTCCCTGCTTCCATCCACGCCCAGGATAGCCAGGGTGAAAGTGATCTCAGCTACAAAGCCTATGTCCACAGCAACAAGCGCATCAAGTGTTTGTACGGCTATGCGGCCGACAAGACGGGCGACCATGCGGCCGCCGTCGCCATCTTCGAAGATTGCATCCGGCGCTGGAACGATGTGTACTCGATGATTTGGCTGGCCCAGTTGTATGAAACGGGCATCGGCGTGACTAAGGACCTGGCGCAGGCGACGGCGCTGATGCGGCGCGGCGCGCATACGAATGATGACGCCGCCTATGCGCGGCTGGCGCGCTACCACTATGGCGTGGCGCTGGCCGAAGGCCGGGGCACGCCGCAGGACATTCCCCAGGCCAGAACCTGGCTGCGCCAGGCGGCGCAGGAGGGCGTGCGGGAGGCGGCCGACTACCTGGGCCGCCTGGAAGGCGCGGCACCTTAGCGCCACGCTGCTTGCTTACGCTATTGCTTCGTAGCGGGCCAGGCGGGTCGCCATGCGCGGCGCCAGCTCGTGGCCGGCCGTGACGGTCACTTCCAGGTCGTTCAGCAAGCCATCCTTCAAGCCATAGACCCAGCCATGGACGCTGAGTTCCTGGCCCCGTTCCCACGCATCTTGCACGACGGTGGTCTGGCACACGTTCAAGACTTGTTCGACCACGTTCAGCTCGCACAGGCGGTCGCCACGCTGGCGGCTCGTCAGCACGTCGCCCAGGTAGCGCTCGTGTTTCTGGCCCACGTCCTGGACGTGGCGCAGCCAGTTGTCGACCAGGCCGATGCGCGTGCCCGTCATGGCCGCATGCACGCCCTTGCAGCCGTAATGGCCGACGATGATGATATGTTTGACTTTCAGCACGTCCACGGCAAATTGCAGGACGGACAGGCAATTGAGGTCGGAATGCACGACCACATTGGCGATATTACGGTGCACAAACACGTCGCCAGGCGCCATGCCCAGCAGTTCGTTGGCGGGCACGCGGCTGTCGGAACAGCCGATCCACAGGTATTCAGGCGACGTTTGCGCTTCCAGGTTCTTGAAGAAGTTCGGGTCTTTCGCCACCATCGAGTCGGCCCAGCGGCGGTTACGCTGCAGCAGTTCCGCCAGGGCCGGGCCATTTTTCTGTTCGGTCATATCGCTCCCATTGTGTGCATACGACTGAATTGGCGGCAGATCGCGCCCATAGGCCGGCGATGCGCGCACATTTCTCAGTCGTGGTGAAAAAAACGCCGGGATGTGTGAGCATCCCGGCGCATGGTATTACGTGTGCTTACTCAAAAAAATCCTTGACCTTGTCTTTCCAGGTCTTGCTTTGCGGACTGTGCTTGGCACCGCCCTCGGTCGTCGACTTTTCAAAGTCGCGCAGCAGGTCTTTCTGTTTTTCCGTCAGTTTCACCGGCGTTTCGATGGCCACGTGGCAGAACAGGTCGCCCGCGTAACCGGAGCGCACGCCCTTGATACCCTTGCCTTTCAGGCGGAAGGTCTTGCCCGACTGGGTGCCTTCCGGGATCGTGAACGACACTTTGCCGTTCAGGGTAGGCACTTCGATTTCGCCGCCCAGTGCCGCCTTGGTGAACGAGATCGGCATCTCGCAATGCAGGTCGTCGCCTTCGCGCTGGAACACGGCATGCGGCTTGATGTGGATTTCCACATACAGGTCGCCCGACGGGCCGCCATTCGTGCCCGGTTCGCCGTTGCCGGACGAACGGATACGCATGCCGTTGTCGATACCGACTGGAATTTTCACTTCCAGGGTTTTGTTGCGCTTGATGCGACCGGCGCCGCCGCATGGCGTGCACGGGTCAGTGATGACCTTGCCGCTGCCATGGCATTTCGGGCAGGTTTGCTGGATGCTGAAGAAACCTTGCTGCATGCGCACCTGGCCGTGGCCACCGCAGGTACCGCAGGTGGTTGGCGAGGTGCCCGGCTTGGCGCCGCTGCCGTGGCAAGTGTCGCACTTGTCCCAGCTCGGCACGCGGATGGTCGTGTCGAAGCCGTGAGCAGCTTGCTCCAGTGTAATTTCCAGGTTGTAGCGCAAGTCGGCGCCACGGTACACCTGTGGCCCCGCATTGCGGCTGCGTCCACCGCCACCGCCAAAGATGTCGCCGAAGATATCGCCGAAGCTGTCGGCAAAGCCGCCAGCACCGCCGCCGAAGCCGCCACCGCCGCCCATGTTCGGGTCCACGCCAGCGTGACCATAGCGGTCATACGCATCGCGCTTTTCCGGATTGGTCAGCATCTCGTAGGCTTCTTTGACTTCCTTAAACTTTTCTTCCGATTCCTTGCTATCCGGATTGCGGTCCGGATGGTATTTCATCGCCAGTTTACGGTAAGACTTTTTGATCTCTTCTTCCGAAGCATTTTTTGCGACACCGAGTGTCTCGTAAAAATCACGCTTTGCCATGTTGTCGGCACCTTGCAGTCTATCTACTGATGTAAAAATTACACGAAAAAGCCGAGTCGAGTGCTGCACTGGGCAACGACTCGGCTCGGCCGGTCTTCGCGGCTAATCCCGCGATGTAGCGTTCAGCCCGGCTGCCCCCAGTTCATGGGAGCGCAAGACAATTACTTGCTGTCTTTGACTTCTTTGAAGTCAGCGTCAACAACGTCGTCTTGCTTGGCGCCTGCGTCCGATGCGCCAGCAGCTTGCTGTGCACCTTCCGCGCCGCCGGCAGCTTGCTGCGCTTGCATGTCGGCATACATTTTTTCGCCCAGTTTCTGCGATGCGCTCGACAGTGCTTCCACCTTGGCGTCGATCTCAGCCTTGTCGCCCGCCTTGATGCTTGCTTCCAGGTCGGTGATCGCCGCTTCGATCTTCTCTTTCTCGCCCGCATCCAGCTTGTCGCCGTATTCGGTCAAGGATTTCCGGGTCGAGTGTACCAGAGCATCGGCCTGGTTGCGCGACTCGGCCAATTCTTTGACCTTCTTGTCTTCTTCCGCGTTCAACTCGGCGTCTTTCACCATCTTCTGGATTTCAGCCTCGGTCAAGCCGGAATTGGCCTTGATCGTGATCTTGTTTTCCTTGCCGGTGGCCTTGTCTTTCGCGCCGACATGCAAGATGCCGTTGGCGTCGATGTCGAAGGTCACTTCGATCTGTGGCGTGCCGCGCGATGCTGGCGGGATGCCTTCCAGATTGAATTCGCCCAGGCCCTTGTTGCCGGCGGCGATTTCACGCTCACCTTGGAAGACCTTGATGGTCACCGCAGGCTGGTTGTCGTCGGCCGTCGAGAAGACCTGGCTGAACTTGGTCGGAATCGTCGTGTTTTTGTGGATCATCTTGGTCATCACGCCGCCCAGGGTTTCGATACCCAGGGACAGAGGAGTAACGTCCAGCAACAGCAAGTCCTTGCGTTCGCCCGACAGGACCGAACCTTGAATCGCTGCGCCCACGGCGACGGCTTCGTCCGGGTTCACGTCCTTGCGTGGATCCTTGCCGAAGAATTCCTTCACTTTTTCCTGCACCTTCGGCATACGCGTCATACCGCCGACCAGGATGATGTCATCGATGTCCGACACTTTCACACCAGCATCTTTGATAGCGATGCGGCATGGTTCCATCGTGGCCGTGATCAGCTCTTCCACCAGCGATTCCAGCTTGGCGCGGGTCATCTTCAGGTTCAAGTGGACCGGTGCGCCGTTCGCCATGGCGATGTACGGCTCGTTGATCTCGGTTTGCTGCGACGACGACAATTCGATCTTCGCGCGCTCGGCCGAAGCCTTGATGCGCTGCAGGGCGATCGGATCTTTTTTCAGGTCGATGCCGTTGATCTTCTTGAACTCGTCGATGATGTAATCGATGACGCGCTGGTCGAAGTCTTCGCCGCCCAGGAAGGTGTCGCCGTTGGTCGACAGCACTTCAAATTGTTTCTCGCCATCAACATCTGCGATTTCGATGATCGACACGTCGAACGTACCGCCACCCAAGTCATACACGGCGATTTTACGGTCGCCTTTTTCAGTCTTGTCCAGGCCGAACGCCAGCGCTGCCGCGGTTGGCTCGTTGATGATGCGCTTGACGTCCAGGCCAGCGATACGGCCGGCATCCTTGGTGGCTTGACGCTGCGAATCGTTGAAGTACGCAGGCACGGTGATGACGGCTTCGGTGACTTCTTCACCGAGGTAGTCTTCTGCCGTTTTCTTCATCTTGCGCAGCACTTCAGCCGAAATTTGCGGCGGCGCCAGTTTTTTGTCGCGTACGCCGATCCATGCATCGCCGTTGTCGGCTTTCATGATCTGGTACGGCATCAGCGCGATGTCTTTTTGAACTTCTTTTTCGTCGAACTTGCGACCGATCAGACGCTTGACTGCGTACAGCGTGTTTTTCGGATTGGTCACGGCCTGGCGTTTCGCTGGCGCGCCGACGAGAATTTCGCCATCTTCTTGATAAGCAATAATCGACGGCGTCGTGCGTGCGCCTTCAGCGTTTTCGATTACCTTTGGTTGACCGTTTTCCATGATGGAAACGCAGGAATTCGTGGTTCCCAGATCGATACCGATAATTCTACCCATGATTTATTTCCTTTTATTTGCTAGATTTCAGATGGTTCTTATATGTGGCAAAGCGGCATGGTTTCAAGGCTTGCTTGATGCCGCCCTCTGATTATTTTGCTTGCGCGGTCGTGACAATGGCTGGACGCAGCAGGCGGTCCGCAATCATATAGCCCTTTTGCAGGACTGACACGATGGTATTGGCTTCCTGCTCTGCTGGCACCACGGCAACAGCCTGGTGTTTCATCGGATCGAGCTTCTCGCCCTGCACTGGCAACACTTCCACCAGGCGGTTGCGCTCGAACGCGGCGTTCAGTTGCTTCAGGGTCATCTCGACGCCTTCTTTCAGCGATTCGATGGTCGGTGCTTCCACCGTCAGCGCCGTTTCCAGGCTGTCTTTCACCGGCACCATGGCTTCGGCAAAGCTTTCCACTGCGAATTTATGCGCTTTAGCAACATCTTCCTGCGCGCGGCGGCGGATATTTTCACCATCGGCCTTGGCGCGCATGAAGGCATCGTGCATCTCTGCAAGACGCGCTTCGGTACTCGCCAGCTGCTCTTCCAAAGTAGGCTCTGCGGGAGTCGATGGGGCAGTCGCCGCGGCGTCCGCTTGCGGATTAGGTACAGCTTGGTTTTCCTGATCTTGCATCTGAAAAGCTCCTACAATCAATGACTTAAATGAGTTAGTCTAACTATCTTTACAACACTAACGGGCAGATGGGGCTATATCCTATTGTTTCAAGGGGTATCCGTGGCAAAACCAGGATTACAGCGATCCATGTTACAGCTTATTACAAAACGCTACCCATTTCGGCCAGCGATCCGTGCGCGCGCCCCCTTGATTTTCCAGGCTTCCCATGGCAAAGCGGGCATTCTACCAGCCCCGCCGCGGCCATCGCCACTGGCGGTGTTGCTATTTGGAAAACCCCTTGGCTGCGCCAGACATGACAAAGCCGCGCAAGCGCGGCTTTTAGATGACGAAAAATGCAGTTGTCAGTTGGTCGCGCCCAGCGCCAGTGCCGCCGTGCGCGCCTGCTCGCCCGCTTTCTTGTCCGCTTCACGCTGCGGTACCGTCTTCATCGTCGGCCAGCCAATCATGTGCTGTTCCGCAATTTCCGCCATGCCTGCGATCCAGGCGGGTGTTTCGTTCAAGCAAGCGATGTAATGAAACTGCTGGCCGCCGGCCGTTTCAAAATCATGCTTGGCTTCCATGGCGATCTCTTCCAGCGTTTCCAGGCAATCGCTGGTAAAGCCGGGACACAGCAGGTCGACGCGCTTGACGCCCTGTTGCGCCAGCGCCACGAGGGTGGGCGCCGTGTACGGCTGCAGCCATTCGGCTTTGCCAAAGCGCGACTGGAAAGTCACCACGTATTGCTCTTTACTTAATTTTAACTTTTCCGCCAGCAGGCGCGCCGTTTTCAGGCATTGGCAGTGGTAGGGATCGCCCAGCAGCAGGGTGCGCTTGGGCACGCCATGAAAACTCATCACCAGTTTTTCCGGACGACCATGCGCTTCCCAGTGGTTCAGCACGGAGTCGCGCAAGGCGTCGATATACGTGTCGTGCTCGTGATACTGCTTGATAAAGCGCAATTCTGGCACATTGCGCACGTTGGCGTAATGGGCAAACACGGCGTCGTAGATGGAACCCGTCGTCGTACCCGAGTATTGCGGATAGGCAGGCAGGATGGCGATGCGCTCGCAGCCTTCGCTTTTCAGCCTGGCCAGCACCTCGGGCAAGGAAGGCGAACCGTAGCGCATGGCCATGGCCACCGTCACGCCATCGTGACCCCGCTCGGCCAGGGCGCCGGCCAGCAACTTGGCTTGCTTTTGCGTGTGCACTTTCAGGGGCGAACCTTCGCGCGTCCAGATCGACGCGTATTTCTTGGCCGACTGGCCGGAACGGAAGGGCAAAATGATCAGGTTCAAGATGAACCACCAGACGATGCGGGGAATCTCCACCACGCGCGGATCCGACAAAAATTGCTTCAGGTAGCGCCGCACGGCCGACGACGTCGGCGCATCGGGCGTGCCCAGGTTGACCAGCACCACGGCGCTGCGGTCGATACTGCCATGCGTGTACGGAGGTTCTGTTTGAAATGACATGAAGGCTCTTCGAAGGCGTTGGATGGATTAGCTGACCATTATAGTTACATTGCGTCAACATCGGGAAAGATGGAAAGGAACGGCATAAGGCTAACTGCCATTCTCGCCAGACCGGTTTACGCTCACAACGCCTAACAAAACCGTAGCGAACGGCAGCGAGGCTCGGCGCCCCCGTTGGCCCGAGAAGCGGAGCTGTGCGAAGCATGGGGCCGCCGAGGCAGCGAGCATCGCAGGCCGCGCCCCACGACGCGCAGTAGGTTTGGTTAGGTGTACTAGATAGCCAGCAACTCGCGTGCATGCTTGCGCGTGGTGGCCGTGATTTCCAGGCCACCCAGCATGCGCGCCACTTCCTCCACCCTGGCCTTGGCGTCGAGCATGTCGATGCGCGATGCCGTCTTGCCATTGTCCAGGGTGCTTTTTGCCACCTGGAAATGCTGATTCGCCTGGCTGGCCACTTGCGGCAAGTGGGTCACGCACAGCACTTGCCGTCCCTGCCCCAGGCGTTTCAACAGCCGTCCCACGACTTCGGCGACGGCGCCGCCGATGCCGCTGTCGACCTCGTCGAAGATCAGGGTCGGCGTGGTGGTGGCGTGCGAGGTGATGACGGAGATGGCCAGCGCGATGCGCGCCAGTTCGCCGCCGGACGCGACTTTCGCCAGCGAGCGGGGCGCCGTGCCCGCATGACCGGCGACGAGAAACTCGACCTGCTCGAGCCCGTGGGCGGCCGGCTCGCACGGGTGCAGGGCGATTTCAAAGCTGCCGCCCGTCATGCTCAGTTCCTGCATGGCACGCGTGACGGCGTGCCCCAGTTCCAGGGCGGCGGCGCGGCGCGTGTCGGACAAGCGCTCGGCAACGCCGCGGTACTCGGCTTCGATCTTCGCTTCCTGGCGCAGCAAGCCTTCGATGTCGGAAGCGTCGGCCAGGTGCTGCAGCTTTTCCGACAGCTTCGCGTGTTCCTCGGGTAATTCTTCGGGCGTGACGCGGAATTTGCGGGCCGTGCTGTGCATGGCTTCCATGCGCGCGTCGAGCTGGTGCAGGCGCTCCGGGTCCAGTTCGACCCGGTCCAGGTAATTGTTCAGCGCGTACACGGATTCCTGCAACTGGATGCGCGACGATTCGATCAGGTCGACGATCGGCTGCAATTCCGCGTCGACGGAGACGAGCTTGCCCAGCTTCTGGTTCAGGGCCGACAGTTGCGACACGATCGGGTGGTCTTCCGACTCGGAAATAGTCGACAGGGCTTCCTGCGCCCCTTCCAGCAGGCTGGCCGCATGCGACAGGCGGCTGTGCTCGTTCGTGATGTCCGTCCATTCACCGGGCTTGGCGGCCAGCTTTTCCAGTTCTCCCACTTGCCATTCGAGGCGTTCGCGCTCGTACAGCACGTTGGCGGCGTTGGTTTCGAATTCTTCGCGCTGGCGCACGAGGGCGCGCCAGCGCTTGTGCAGGGCCGCCACTTGCCGCGCATCCTGTTCCGCGCCCGCTTCGCGCGCCGTCGCCTGGCCATCAAGCAAGGCGCGCTGCGCTTCGCTTTTCAGCAGGGACTGGTGCGCGTGCTGGCCGTGGATATCGACCAGCATGTCGCCCAGTTCGCGCAGCTGCGCGGCCGTGGCGGGAATGCCGTTGATATACGCCTTCGAGCGGCCCGCATTGTCGATCACGCGGCGCAACAGGGCGCCGCCATCGTCGTTGGCGAATTCATGCGCCACCAGCCAGGCCTGCGCCACTTCGCTGACGGAGAAATCGGCCGTGATGTCGGCCTTGGCCGCACCTTCGCGCACCACGCTGGCGTCGCCGCGCCCGCCCAGCGCCAGGGTCAGCGCATCGATGAGGATGGACTTGCCGGCGCCCGTCTCGCCCGTCAGCACGCTGAAGCCGGCGGAAAATTCCAGTTCAATGGTATCGACAATGACAAAATCGCGGATGGACAGTGTATGGAGCATGGCTTCTGTGGTTAGGCGGCGCACCGCGGGTTGACGTAGAGAAAACTAGTTAGCTGAGCTTGCCCTCGCCCGACGGGTACTCATTCCAGTGCAACTTTTCACGCAGGGTGTTGTAGTAACTCCACCCTTCCGGATGCAGGAAGGTAATCGTATGCGGCGAACGGCGGATGAGGATGCGGTCTTGCTGCACCAGGCTGGCAAAGGTCTGCATGTCGAAATTGACGCTGATATCGCGCCCGCGCACGATTTCCACGACGATCTGGCTGGAGTCGGGCAGGACGATGGGACGGTTCGACAACGCATGCGGGGCGATCGGCACGAGCACGATGCCGCCCAGGGTCGGGTGCAGCAATGGGCCGCCGGCCGACAGCGAATACGCGGTCGAGCCCGTGGGCGTGGAAATGATCAAGCCATCCGAACGCTGGTTGTACATGAAGTGGCCATCGACCTCGACGCGCAATTCGGCCATGCCGGCACCGGCGCCGCGCGAGACGACGACATCGTTGACGGCCATGCCCACGTGAATCGACTCGCCGTCGCGCAGCACGCTGCCTTCAAGCAAGGTACGGCGTTCGGCCTTGAAGCGGCCACCGAGAATTTGCGCCAGCACGGGCAGCATGCGCTCAAGCGGAATATCGGTCATGAAACCCAAACGTCCTTGATTGATGCCGATCAAGGGTACGTCGAATGGCGCCAGCTGGCGCGCAATGCCCAGCATGGTGCCGTCGCCACCCATGACGATGGCGCAATCGGCGGCGGCGCCGATCTCGGCAGGTGACATGGCGCGCACGCCGGGAAACGCCAGATTCAGATGCGCGGCCGTCTCCGCCTCAAAGACCACCGTGTGGCCCAGCACTTGCAGGAAATCGACGATGCTTTTCACGGGCTCGGCAATGCCATCCGTATTCTGGCGCACGACCAGGGCGATGGTCTTGGCGCCCAGGTTGAAGCGTTCGCCCGGGGCTGGCGAGGGCGCGGCTGGCTGTTCGGCGGGTGTATCGACGGGCATAAGAGTCTCGGTAGTAAATTCGGTGGCAAACCGCCCCAGGCTGTCGCGTCGCACGCCGGCATCGCATGATACTGTACATATGAACAGTATAGTGCGGCTGCCGTGTGCCCGCAAGGGGCGTTCTTGGTGTTGCACGCAGTGTAGCGCAGAAAAAGATTCGTCCATGCGTGCGCCAGCGCTCCCAGCATGGACAAATCCGCTTGCAGGCGGCCTGGCGCGGCGGGACACTGGTTTCACTTTACTGCCAGGAGGCCATATGCATACCCCACCAAGCGAACGCAAGATCAATACCGATGAAAAGGTCAAGAATGACGGCGTCGACCGCCTGCCGCACGAGCGCGACGAGTCCCCCGATGCGCAAAACGCACGCCCGCGCAAAATCATGCAACAGGCGGCCAGCGACCTGGAACAGGGCCTGGTCGATACGGATCGGCGCGCCCAGCCCGGCGTGGAAAAGGTCAAGCCGGCCGAACCGAAACAGGCCCGTCCCGACGCGCAGCTGGAACCAAAGAAGGCGCGCTGAGTCGAACTGTCGTGGGCCGCGCATGCGCCCCCTGTGTGACGCAACGAACGGAAGCGCCAAGCCCTGGCGCGCATGATGGACGCTCGAACCACGCAAGGAGTACATCATGAAAAAAACAGGATCAGCCGTCTGGAGTGGCGGCCTTAAAGATGGCAAAGGGTTTATTTCCACCCAAAGCGGCGCGCTCGACAATGTGGCATATGGCTTCAACACGCGCTTTGAAGACGGTCCCGGCAGCAATCCGGAAGAACTGATCGGCGCTGCCCATGCGGCCTGCTTCACCATGGCCCTGTCCGGCCAACTGGGCGAAGCGGGCTTGCGTGCCACAGCCCTGAAAACCACGGCCGATGTCAGCCTGGAAAAAATCGATGGCAGCTATGCCATCACGGCCGTGCACCTGACCCTGGTGGCCACCGTTCCCGGCGCCACGGAAGAAGCGTTCCAGGATGCGGCCCTGCGCGCCAAGCTCGGCTGCCCCGTGTCCAAGTTGCTGGCCACGGAAATCACGCTGGACGCCCATCTGGAGTAAGCATGTTGCCGTCCGCCGCCCCGGTACTGGCGGGCGGCAGGGGCGGTCTCGGCAAGAAAGCCGTAAAACGCATAAAATCCTGCCATTCCCCTATCATCATCAAGGATTTACGATGCGTATTTTGCACACCATGTTACGGGTCGGCGACCTGCAGCGCTCCATCGATTTTTACACCAAGGTCCTGGGCATGACATTACTGCGCACCAGCGACAATCCGGAATACCAGTACACGCTGGCCTTCGTCGGCTATGGCTCGAATCCCGATCACGCGGAACTGGAACTGACGTATAACTATGGCACCACCAGCTATGAGCTGGGCACGGCCTACGGCCACATCGCCATCTCGGCCGACGACATCGTCGCCGCGTGCGACGCGGCACGCGCAAATGGCGGCAACGTCACGCGCGAACCGGGCCACGTGAAAGGTGGCAACACGGTCATCGCCTTCATCACCGACCCGGACGGCTACAAGATCGAATTGATCGAGCGCAAGTTCGACGGCCAGGGCGGCGGCCTGTAATACCTCAGCCTGGCTCAGCGGCCTGTGCAATGGCCGCGCGCAGCCAGGCGATGCCCGCATCGCCGTCCGTGCGGCGGTGCCGTATCACTTCAAACGCAAACGGCGCGATGGCAAATGGCGCAGCGTACAGCGCCAGCCCTTGCGCCGCGCTGCCCTGCAAGGCGCGGCGCGCCACCGTCAGGATCAAGTCCGTCCCCATCACGACGTCCGGTGCGACCGTCCAGTACGGCACACGCACGGCGATGCGGCGCGTCTGTCCCAGCTGGGCCAGGGCCGCGTCGACTTCGGCCGCCATGCCGCCTTCGCTGGACGCCACCAGCACGTGCGGGCGCGCCAGATAGGTTTCCAGGCTCAGCATTTCACCGGCCGCCAGGCTGGCCGGATCGAGCGCGCACACGAACGTTTCCTCGAATAAGGTTTCTCTATGGAGCTGCTCGGGCAGTTGCGGGAACACACCGAGCGCCAGGTCGATCTCGCCATCCTGCACGCCGGCCACCACGGCCGGGCGGCTGGCATAGCTGATGGCCAGGTCGATGCCGGGCGCTTCCACGCGCAAACGGCGCAACAGGCGGGGCAAGATCATTGCCGCGCCGTAATCCGACATGGCCAGGCGAAACATGCGCTGCGCCGTGGCCGCCTCGAAGACGGCGCCGCCCAGCACGGAACGCACGCTTTGCAGCGCTTCGGCCAGCGGCCGCGCCAACTCTAGCGCGCGCGCCGTCGGCTGGAAGCCGCCCTTGCCGCGCAGCAGCAGCGGGTCGTCGAGCAAGTGGCGCAAGCGGGCCAGCGCATGGCTGACGGCAGGCTGGCTCATGTGCAAGCGCTCGGCCGCGCGCGACAAATGGCGCTCGCTCAGCAGCGCGTCCAGGATCACCAGCAAGTTCAAATCGACGGCGCGCAGATTATTCATTTGGTGCATAGTTTGGTGACAAACTACGAATTGGATTTAATCATCACAGCATAATACGATGTCCCCATCAACTCAACTGTGGGAGTCGCACATGCATGGATGGATTACCGTATTTGCCCCGCTGGCCATGCTGGCCGGCGCCGTCGTCCCCTTCCAGGCGGGCGCGAATGCCGCGCTGGGCCGCAACCTGGGCCACCCGCTGTGGGCCACCCTCGCCTCGCTGGCCGTCAGCGCAGTGCTCGCTTCGCTCGTGATGCTGGTCTGGCGGGTGCCGGCGCCCGATGTCAGCCTCGCCATGCGCGGGCCGGGCTGGTCCTGGCTGGGCGGCGCGGCCGGCGTGTTCTATATTACGGCCGCGCTGATGCTGGCGCCACGCATGGGATCCGGCCCCTTCATGGCGGCCGTCATCGGCGGGCAAATGCTGGCCGCGCTGGCCATCGACCGCTACGGCTTGCTGGGCTTTGCCGTCATGCATATTTCGCCGCTGCACTGGGCCGGTGCGGGGCTGGTGGTGGCCGGCGTGATCGTGACGCAAGTCGCCAATACCCGCACCGTGTGAAAGCACGTCAAGACGAAAAAAAACCAGCGCCGCTGCCGGTGCTGGTTTTATTTGAAGTTGACAGCAAGACCGCGCTTACTTGTCGAGCAAGGCATTCACCGGCATCAAGTCCGTTTCCTTCAGGGTGCCGGCTGCTGCCTTCAGGCGCAAGCCGTTCATGATGGTGTCGTAGCGGGCTTTCGACAGGTCTTTTTGTGTCGAGAACAATTGTTTCTGCGCATTCAAGACGTCGATATTGATGCGCACGCCCACTTGATAGCCGAGCTGGTTCGACTCCAGCGCCGACTTGCTCGACACTTCCGCCGCTTCCAGCGCCTTGACTTGCGCCAGGCCGCTATTAACGCCGAGGAAAGCCTGGCGCGCGCCTTGCGATGCCGTGCGGCGTGCCGTTTCCAGGTCGTTGCGGGCCTTGTTTTCCAGCGCGATCGATTCCCGCACCTTGCTGGTGACGGCAAAGCCGCTGAAGATCGGGATGCTCCACTGCACGCCGATGGCATTGTTGTTATTGCCGCTGCCATTGCCGCCACCGGAAGTGTAGCTATGGCCCGTGTTGGCGATCAGGTCCAGGGTCGGGTAGTGGCCGGCGCGGTTGCGGCCGATGTCGCGCTTGGCCGATTCCACGTTGAACTGGGCCGTGACGACGCCATAGTTCTGCTCTTCGGCGGATGATACCCACGGCTCGACGGCAGCCGGTTCCGGCGCGCTGATGACCACGCCCGTACGCATCGGCGCCAGATTCGTTGGCGCCTCGCCGATGATGGTTTGCAAGGCGCTGCGCTTGTTGGCCAGGTCATTGATGGCGGCAAACTCCTGCGCCACCACCAGATCGTAGGCCGCCTGCGCTTCGTGCGTGTCGGTAATCGTTTGCGTGCCGACTTCGAAGTTGCGCTTGGCCGATGCCAGCTGCTCCGTCGTGGCGACCTTTTGCGCCTGCGTGGCGCCCAGGTTGTCCTGCGCGCTCAGCACGTCGAAATACGCCTGCGCCACGCGGGTGATCAGGTCTTGCTGGACTTGCGCAAATTGCGCTTCAGCAATCGCTTGCGCCAGCTTGCTTTGCTGATAGGTTTCCCAGCGGTCCCAGCGGAACAGCGGCTGCGCCAGGGTCAGGTTGTAGCTGTTCGTGCGCACGTTCACGGATGGCGAAGTGATCTTGTTGCCGCCATTGTTCTGGACGATCTGTTCCTGATTGCCGCGTGTATTGCTGCCCGAGGCGGAGATTTGCGGCAGCAAGCCTGCCAGCCCCTGCGGAACCCGCTCCATCCCGGCCGACAGGGCCGCCCGCGCGCTCGCATACTGCGCGTCATTGGCCAGCGCCTGCTGGTACACCTGGATGAGATCGGCCGCCTGCGCTTGCAGCGAGTATGTCATCGAGACAAAGGCGCTGGTCATCAGCACGGCGATAAGGGGTTTCCGCATTGCATTTCTCCGTTGGAGTCGTCAAAAGTTGATGGAATCAAAAATCTGCTACCGCTTGCCTTGCGCCCGCCGGGTGAGCGGGGTACAGGCCTCCGCAGGCATGCAGGAAAACATGCCTGGGTGCATCTACTGCAAAATAACTTAGTATTTAGGCATCGCGCTATCGACTTGCAGCGCCCAGGCATGCACGCCGCCCGTCAAATTACTGATCTTGCCAAAACCATTGCGCTCCAGGAAGGCCGCCACTTGCATGCTGCGCATGCCGTGATGGCAGATGCAGACGATCTCGGCGTCTTCATCGAGGTCATCGATGCGCGCAGGAATGGAGTTCATCTGCATCAGGGTGGCACCGTCGAGGTGGCACAGGTCGAACTCCCACTGTTCCCGCACATCCAGCAAAAACGGACGCGGGCGGGAAGGGTCAGCCAGCCAGGCGGCCAGCTGCGGTGCACTCAAATGCTCCATCGAATCGGTCGCCTCAGAACTGGAAATGCGACGGTGCCACGGCTTGCAGCGGCGTGACATTGGTTTCAAACAGCTTGCGCGTGTCGTAGGCCTTGTCCGAGCTGCGCGTGATCAGGTGCGCCGACATGATCGGCGCTTCGCCGATGATGGCCAGGATGCGGCCGCCGACTTTTACTTGTTGCAACAGTGCTTCCGGCAACACGGCCAGGGCGCCGGACACGACGATCACGTCATACGGTGCGCCCTTGCTCCAGCCTTGCGCGCCGTCGCCCAGTTCCACGGTGACGTTCGTCACGCCGTTGGCGGCCAGGGTCTGTTCGGCCAGGGTTTTCAATTGGGGAACGATTTCCACGCTCGTCACATGACGCGCCTTGTGCGCCAGCAAAGCCGCCATGTAGCCGCTGCCGGTGCCGATTTCCAGTACATTTTCATGCTTTTTGACGGCTACGTCTTGCAAAATGCGCGCTTCCAGCTTCGGCGTCAACATGCATTCGCCGCCGCCCAGTGGGATTTCGGTATCGACGAAGGCCAGGTTTTTATAGGCGGCCGGCACGAAATCTTCACGCTTGACCACATTCAACAGCTCCAATACGTCGATATCCAGTACGTCCCATGGACGGATCTGCTGTTCGATCATATTGAAGCGGGCTTGTTCGATATTCATCTTTGGACTCGGTAAGTGAAGTAATAATCCGCCATTTTATCGTTGAACTGGCTGAAAGCACATGTTAACCATAAAGACGGGGAATGGAGGAAATTTGCGACGATCTGCAGATTTGAGGGGGCGAACCTTGGAAAAGGGGCAACTGAACGGTAGAGGCAAGCTCAGCATGTCAACTTTTCCCGGGCGCCTCCACCTGCAGACTGCGCAAGCTCATGTCGATAAAGGCATCCATATAGGCGATCGGATCGATGTTCTTGACCTCGCACGGCAGGAAGGAATGCGTCCACATCATCAGCATGGTGACGGGCGCGCTGAGGATGGTACTGACCAGCACGGGATCGACCTGGCGGAATTCGCCCCGCTGCATGCCCCGTTCCAGCAGGCTGACGATCAGCCCATTGCCGCGCGTAACGACTTCTTCGTTGTAAAACTGCGCCAGTTCCGGGAAATTGTTCGCTTCGGCCAGCATCAGCTTGGTCAAACCGGCCAGCTTGGTGGCGCCGAACTCTTCCCACCACTGCATCATCACCTTGCGCAACAACTCGGCACTGCTGCTGTCCGAGGCGGCCATGCTGTCTTCCGCCTCGCCGATCGACTGCACAATATTGTCGCGCACCACGGCCTTGAACAGCTCTTGCTTATTCTCAAAGTACAGGTACAGCGTGCCTTTCGACACGCCGGCCCGCTTGGCCACATCCTCCAGGCGCGTCGATGCGAAGCCCCGTTCGACAAACAGGTCGAGGGCGGCGGCGAGCAGTTCCTGCGGGCGGGCATCCTTGCGCCGCTCCCAGCGGGGCTTGGTATCAATCGGGGCTTGCATGTGTCTTTCCAAGTAACTTACTTTTGAGTCATTAATGGTAGACCGGTCTACCGTCAAGGTCAAGCGCTGGCCGTACCACCACGCAAGACACTTGGCCAGGCTGCCAACTCCCCGTATTGTACCCTCCGCGCCAGGGTCGGCGGCACCGCCCTTTGCCACCCTGACCTTCGGTAACGGGTGAGCCAGAATGCGTTTCAGCCCCCATTTTGCGCAGTTCATCGCATTTCCCTTCAAGCCACCGTGCCGCCTTGCTATCTTCTCATCGACAGCACGGCAGCCGCGGCGCGGCAGCCGGCTTTTTTCTTGTCCTGAACTAAAACAATCATAAAGGAAACACCATGCGTACCTTGCTGGCCCTGTGCTGTGCCGTTGTCCTCGGCGGTTGCGCCATCGTCATCAACCCCAACGACGGCGAAGTGCGCTATGCCGAATCGGGCGGCAATGCCATCCAGGGCAACGGGCAAGCAAGCCGCGACGTGCGCCAGGTCGGCAACATCACCGCGCTCGACATCGACAACATGAAGCGCATCGATATCAAGATCGACGTGCGCGTCGGCCCGGCGGCATCGCTGGTGATCGAAGCGGACAACAATCTGCAACCGTTGATCCACAGCGACGTGAACGGCAACACCCTGCGCATCTGGAGCGATACGAACATTCGCAGCAGCAATGGTATCCACGTCATCTATACGACGCCACAATTAAAGAAGATCAACATCTCCGGCTCGGGCCGCCTGGTGGTCAGTGGCCTGAATGGCGACGATTTCAGCCTGGAGCAGCGCGGTTCGATGAAAAGCGAACTGTCGGGTAGCGTGGGACGCTTCGACGTGGCCAACAATGGTTCCGGCAACATCAACGCGGCGGCCCTCGCCAGCGGCAACACGGACGCGGTGCAGAACGGCTCGGGCAGCATCCAGCTGGGCAACGTGCGCGGCGAACGCATCAACGTGGCCGTCAATGGCTCGGGCAGCATCAGCGCCAGCGGCACCGTGCAGCGTCTCGATGCCAACGTGAATGGCTCGGGCGATATCAACCTGGCGTCGCTGCGCAGCGACGTTGCCTATCTGGCGAGCAACGGTTCCGGCGACATCGACGTCACCGTCCAGCATGAAGTCAATGCCCGCGCCAGCGGTTCCGGCCGCATCACCGTGCATGGCGATCCTGCCCGCCGCACCCTGTCGGGCAAGCGCGTCAGCATCGTGCGTTAAAAGAGTCCCCGGCAACGCATGGGAGCCGGCTTGCTATACTGTCGGCTCCTCACCCGCCCGTCTGAAATCCCATGTCACCATCTGCCACCCTGGCATGCCGCCCCTCGTGTGGCGCCTGCTGCACCGCACCGTCCATCACCAGCCCGATTCCCGGCATGCCGGATGGAAAACCGGCGGGCGTGCGCTGCATCCAGCTGGCTGACGACAACCGTTGCAATATTTTTGGCAAGCCGGAGCGGCCCGCCTTTTGCGGCGGCTTGCAGCCATCGGCAGACATGTGCGGCAGCAGCCGCGAACATGCCATCCGCTGGCTGGCCGAGCTGGAACAGGCAACAGCGCCGCACAACCGATAGAGGCATAGGCCCCCAGTAACTACGTTTTCACGCTACTCCGACCTGCATACGCGGCAAAAATGTACGGCTTTGCAGCATCCAGTTCCGCGAGCGTGCTGATGTTGATCTCCAGATTACCCGTCCCCCAATGCCCGATGGCGCTCACGTCGCGCGCTTTTGGCAGGACGTGCAAGACGGGCGCCGGGTCGATGTGCAAATAGAGCACGAGGCAATTCTTCTTGTGTATCACCACCGTCGCAAAGTTTTTCAGCCGTTTGAAAGCCAAGTACAGGCGCAGCTCCTTACGCTCAACGTCATCCCCCAACGACATCGTGTAATCCTCTAGCGAGGCCAGCAACTGACGCATGGACTCCGACAGACCTGCCAGGATTTCTACAAATGCCCTGTCTGGTCCCGTCGGCTTGGGCGTGCCCCCATCTGCGGGCCCAGCCGCCATTGTTTCCAAGCTGGCTGGCACCGATGTCTGGCGCTTGGCGGGGCCTTTCTTTGTTGCCGGATCCATGCCGGCGCTTGCGGATTCAAGAAGAAGCAGATCCTCTGCAAATCGGCGATAGCGAATAAGTTCGATCGTCCGGCCTATTTGCTGGACGGCATGGCTATCAAACTTGGTAAAGTCGGCCGCAATGCAAATCACCCGCGGCGCGCTCCAATCGATGACCTCCGATGCCAGCTTGCCTAGCTTGTCGAGGACCAGCAGTTTAAAGTCTGCCTGATGGTCCATCAGCCAATCCAGGTAGTACAAACCTTGATTGATCACATTTTCGCCAACCGACCGTTTATATTCAAGAATGACCGGGCAATTGTTCTCATCCAATCCAAGGGAATCGATGCGACCAGCATGCGTCTTTCCGGTCGAATACTCGCTCGCCAGAAAACGGATGCTTAGCAAAGTATCGAGGTTTGCCTCAATCAAGGTTTGCAATGGTTTTTCCAGGTCCGATGCGCTACCTTGCAGTTCCTGGGCTTGGCCATGGGCCAACTTGAAAAGTTTAATGTCGCTCATCCGCCTGTTTCCCTTATTCCTCGGCAAGCAAACACCAAGGTGCATCACGATATCGGCGATGAGCATAAACGTAAATTTATCTTTCTTGCAAATTCATTTGTGACAGGACTGCCGTGGGCAGTCCCTGCCTGCTCCTATCCTGAGCACGATGCCTGCAGCAAGTAAACGTTGACGCACTTTGCACGTTTGCGTATATTCATGCACATTCCTGCACGTTTCAATATACCCCATGTCCGCCACCCTGCTCCTCAAACAACGCCACGCACTGATCCAGCAACAATTGCACGCCGATGGCCGCGTGCTGGCGCTGGATCTGGCCCGCCAGCTCGATGTTTCCGAAGATACGATACGGCGCGACTTGCGCGAGATGGCGGCGGCCGGCCTGTGCCAGCGCGTGTATGGCGGCGCCCTGCCGCTGGCGCCCGATGGCGGCACCTTGAGCCAGCGCAAGCAGGAAGCGCCCGAGCGCAAGGCGCGCCTGGCGCAGGCCGCCGTGTCCCTCGTGCGCGCGGGCCAGGTGCTGTTTCTCGATGCGGGCTCGACCAACCTGGCCATCGCCAGCGCGTTGCCAGAGTTGGCGCTCACTGTCGTCACCAATGCGCCAGCCATTGCCATGGCCCTGATGGAACGCCCGGAAATCGAACTCATCATGGCTGGCGGCAGGGTCGACCGCCGCGCCGGCGCCAGCCTGGGGCCACAGGCCTTGCGCACCGTCGAGCGCATGCATCCCGACCTGTGTTTCCTCGGCGCTTGCGGCGCGGACGCGGACGCGGGCGTGACGGCGTTCAACTACGACGAGGCCGAGTTCAAGCGCAGCATTGCCGGCGCCAGCAAGGCGGTGGTGGTGGCCGTCACCAGCGACAAGCTGGGCACCGCCGCGCCCTTCGGCGTGCTGGCCACGGGCTTGCTGCAGCACCTGGTGCTGGAAGCCGATGCCGACGCTTCCCACGTGGCCGCCTTTGAACGGCTGGGCGTGCAAGTGCTGCGCGCCCGCGCCTGATTTTATCCACCCCGACCTTTGAAAAGTTCCATCATGCATCTCACCGGCACCCTGCAACAACGCGCCACGCGCCTGGTCTTCTTCGCCGCCGGCCTCGGCATGGCCGCCTGGGCCCCGCTGGTTCCCTACGCCAAGTCGCGCCTGGGCCTCGATGAAGCCACCCTCGGCATTTTGCTGCTGTGCCTGGGCGCCGGTTCGCTGTGCGCGATGCCGTTTACAGGCATGCTCACCAGCCGCTTTGGCTGCCGCAAGGTCATCGTCGGCGCCGGCCTGCTGCTGACCGCCGTGCTGCCCGGCCTGGCGCTGGCGGCCACGCCGCTGCAGCTGGGCCTGGTGCTGCTGGTATTCGGCGCGGCCATGGGCACGTTTGACGTGGCCATCAACATCCAGGCCGTGATCATCGAAAAAGCCAACGGGGGCGCCATGATGTCGGGCTTTCATGCCCTGTTCAGCGTGGGCGGCTTCGCCGGCGCGGCCTGCATGGCCCTGCTGCTGTGGCTGGGCCTGACACCGGCCTGGTCCTGCGTGGTGGTGATGCTGCTGCTGTGCGGCGTGCTGGGCGCGGCGCAAGGCCATCTGCTGCCGACGGCGTCCGCCTCCGGCGAAAAGACGCCGCTGTTCGTCATGCCGCATGGCGCCGTCATTTTCATCGGCTTGCTGTGCTTTATCGTCTTCCTGGCCGAAGGCGCCATCCTCGACTGGAGCGCCCTGTTCCTCACCACCACGCGCGGCGTGGAAGAAGCCAAGGGCGGCCTCGGCTACGCCGCCTTCGCCATCGCCATGACGGTGGGCCGGTTTACGGGCGACAAGGTGGTCAGCCGCTTTGGCGGCAAGCAGGTGCTTACTTTCGGCGGCTTGTGCGCAGCGGCAGGCTTCTTCCTGGCCGTGCTGGCGCCGCACGCCGGCCTGGCCATGCTCGGCTTCGTGCTGATCGGCCTGGGCGCGGCGAACATCGTGCCCATCCTGTTCACGGCAGCCGGCCAGCAGCACGCCATGCCGGCCAGCCTGGCGGTGGCGGCCATCACCACCATCGGCTACGCGGGCATCCTGGCCGGCCCGGCCGTCATCGGTTTCGTGGCGCACGCCACCAGCCTGAATATCGCCTTCGCCATGCTGGGCGCCGCCCTGCTGCTGGTGGCGGCCAGCGCGCGCCTGGTGGCGCCGGCAAAACAGGCTGCCTGAACCCTCCCCTTGCCTGGCGGGCGGCGGCAAAAAACCGCTGCCCGCCAGCGCCCAAATCGGCTCGACGGGCCTCCGGCATGGTAAGCTTCGACCCCGCGCACATTGCTGGCGCCACGCGGTCACCCCATCCTGCCACTTATACCCGTTTATACATCTATGGATCTCATTCTTGCGTTAAAAGCCATCATCATGGGGCTGGTCGAAGGTTTTACCGAATTCTTGCCGATTTCGTCCACGGGACATCTGATCCTGGCCGGCAGCCTGCTCGACTTTACCAAGGATGTATCGAAAGAAGTCATGGATGTCTTCGAGATCGCCATCCAGGCCGGCGCCATCCTGGCCGTGTGCTGGGAATACCGCCAGCGCATCGGCAACGTGCTGACCACCTTCGGCAGCGAAGCGAGGTCGCGCAAGTTCGTGCTGAACGTGGCCATCGCCTTCCTGCCCCTGGCCATCATCGGCCTGGCCATCGGCAAGATGATCAAGCACGCGCTGTTCAAGCCAGTACCGGTCGCCATGGCCTTCATCATCGGCGGCATCGTGATTTTGCTGGTGGAGCGCCGCGCGCGCACCAATCCCGTCACCGTGCGCGTCAACTCGGTCGATGAAATGACGCCGTTCGACGCCTTGAAAGTGGGCTGCGCGCAGGCGTTCGCGCTGATCCCCGGCACCAGCCGTTCCGGCTCGACCATCATCGGCGGCATGCTGCTGGGCTTGTCGCGCAAGACGGCCACCGAATTCTCGTTCTTCCTGGCCATCCCGACCCTGCTGGCGGCCACCTTCTACTCGCTGTATAAAGCGCGCGACATCCTGTCGGCCACCGACGTGCCCCTGTTCGGCCTGGGCACCGTGTCCGCCTTCATCTCCGCCTTCCTATGCGTGCGCTGGCTGCTGCGCTATATCAGCTCGCACGACTTCACGTTTTTTGCCTGGTACCGCATTGTGTTCGGCTTGCTGGTGTTGGCCAGCGCCCACTACGGCTGGGTTGTTTGGGCAGAATAAGGCACTATGAATCAAGATCTTAATCAGCGCGCGCTGCACCTGCTGCAAACCGTTTTCGGCTACCCGGCCTTCCGCGGCCAGCAAGCCGACATCGTCGACCACGTCAGCCACGGCGGCGACGCGCTGGTACTGATGCCCACCGGCGGCGGCAAGTCGCTGTGCTACCAGATTCCCGCCCTGCTGCGCGACGGCGTCGGCGTCGTCGTCTCGCCGCTGATCGCGCTGATGCAGGACCAGGTGGATGCTTTGGCCGAAGTCGGCGTGCGCGCCGCCTTCCTCAATTCCACGCAAACCTACGAAGAAGCGAGCCGCATCGAGCGCCTGGTGCGCACGGGCGGCATCGACGTCGTCTACGTGGCGCCCGAGCGCCTGATGACGCAGCGCTGCCTGGACCTGTTCCAGGCCTCGAAGATCTCCCTGTTCGCCATCGACGAGGCGCATTGCGTGGCCCAGTGGGGCCACGACTTCCGCCCCGAATACATCAAGCTGTCGGTGCTGCACGAGCAGTTCCCGGACGTGCCGCGCATTGCGCTCACGGCCACCGCCGACCCGCAGACGCGCGCCGAAATCGCCCTGCGTTTGCAGCTGGAAGACGCGCGCCAGTTCGTCTCGTCCTTCGACCGCCCGAACATCCGCTACCAGATCGTGGAAAAGGCGAATGGCCGCAAGCAGCTGCTCGACTTCATCAACACGGAACACGCGGGCGACTGCGGCATCGTCTACTGCCTGTCGCGCAAGAAAGTCGAGGAAACGGCGGAATTTCTGAACCAGAGCGGCATCCGCGCCCTGCCCTATCATGCGGGCATGGAGTACGCCAAGCGCAGCGCCAACCAGGCGCGCTTCCTGCGCGAAGAAAATATCGTCATGGTCGCCACCATCGCCTTCGGCATGGGCATCGACAAGCCCGACGTGCGCTTCGTGGCGCATCTGGATCTGCCGAAAAGCATCGAGGGCTATTACCAGGAAACGGGGCGCGCGGGCCGCGACGGCATGGCCGCCAACGCCTGGATGGCGTACGGCTTGCAGGACGTCGTGCTGCAGCGGCGCATGATCGACGAATCGGAAGCGGACGACACCTTCAAGCGCGTGCTGGGCGTGAAACTCGACGCCATGCTGGGCCTGTGCGAAACGCTGAGCTGCCGCCGCATGCGCCTGCTCGAATACTTCGGCGAACCGGCTTCGCCGTGCGGCAATTGCGACACGTGTCTGGTGCCGCCCGTGTCCTTCGACGGCACGGTGCCTGTGCAAAAACTGCTGTCGGCCATCTACCGCGTCGACCAGCGCTTCGCCGGCGGGCACGTGATCGACGTGCTGCGCGGCGTGGAATCGGAACGCATCAAGACCTGGCACCACGATTCGCTGTCCGTCTTCGGCATCGGCTCGGACCTGGGCGAGGCGGAGTGGAAAGCTATCCTGCGCCAGGCCATTGCGCTGGGCCTCGTCTCGGTCGACCATGAACAATACAGCTCGCTGAAACTGACGGACGCCTCGCGCCCCGTGCTCAAGGGCGGCCAGAAGGTGCAGCTGCGCCAGTACCAGAAACCGGTGAAGACCAGCAAGCGCAGCACCAGCGTGGCGAAGGGTTATGTCGAGACGGACCTGTCCACCAGCGAACAGGCGATTTTCGACAAGCTGCGCTGGTGGCGCGTGGAGACGGCGCGCACGCACAACGTGCCAGCCTACGTCATTTTTGTCGATGCCACCCTGCGCGAAATCGCCAAGGCCAAGCCCACCTCGCTGGAACAGATGCGCGGCGTGAGCGGCGTGGGCGAGAAAAAACTGGCCTCGTATGGCGACGAAATCGTCGCCATGATCCTGGAGATGATTTGATGCAAGATTTGATGGAAGCACTCTCGTCCGACCTGATCTATCAGGCCGTGAAAATTCTCGGCGCCCAGCCCGACGCCGAAGACGCGGTGGAAGCGCAAGTACGGTTACTGGTGCAGGACGATCTCACCGTGCGCCGCCTGGCCGACGTGGTGCCGGAAGCCTTTGGCCTGGTGCTGGCGTCGCACCTGCCCGGCGCCGAAAACATGACCCTGCCCGATACCTTCTGCGCCCAGGACGAGGATGGCGAGTGGGTGGAGTTTCCCTTGCGCCGCGAGCCTATCTTTGTCGTCGCCGCGAATATCGCCCAGCACACCTTCCACAACGGCCCGCGCGCGCTGATACAAAACCTGGCCAGCCGCAGCTCCTTGCTGTCGGCCATCAACAAGGGCTTGAACGCGGGCGGCTCGCTCGATGGCACGACCCTGGGCCCGCCGTCCTTCTTCGGCCTGCCCGCCGCCCTCTACCAGCCGGCGGCATCGCCCGATACGCCCTGACCACCACACTTTGCCCTTGTCCTTGATAAGAGAACGCTGCCGCGATGGAAACCAAATGGCTGGAAGACTTCATCTCGCTCGCTGAAACGCATAATTTCAGCCGTTCCGCGGCCCTGCGCCACGTCACCCAACCGGCCTTTTCGCGGCGCATCCAGTCGCTGGAAAACTGGCTCGGCATCGACCTGGTCGACCGCACCTCGTATCCCACGCGACTGACGCCGGCCGGCGCCGTATTCTACGAGCAGGCGCTGGAAATGCTGGGGCAAATCAACGGCGTGCGCGCCCTGTTGCGCGGCAAGCGCGCGGCCACGCAGACGAGCGTCGATTTCGCCGTGCCGCATACCCTGTCGCTGACCTTCATGCCGAAATGGCTGACGGCGCTGGAAGAAGGTTTTGCGCCAATCAACAGCCGCCTGATGGCGCTGAACGTGCACGACGCCGTGCTGCAGCTGGTCGATGGCGGCTGCGACCTGCTGCTGTGCTATCACCATCCGCGCCAGCCGGTGCAACTGGATCCGGGCCGCTACGACATGCTGGTGATGGGCCGCGAAACCCTGCGCGCGTATGCGCGCTGCGGCCAGGACAAGGTGCCTGACTTCGTCCTGCCCGGCAGCGCCAAGGAGCCGCTGCCCTTCCTCTCCTACACCAGCAACGCCTATCTGGGACGCATGGTGGAATTGCTGGTGGCAGACGCCAAGGCGCCCCTGTTCCTGGAAACCTGCTATGAAACGGACATGGCCGAAGGCTTGAAAATGATGGCGCTGGAAGGCCGCGGCATCGCCTTCCTGCCCGAATCGGCCGTCATGCGCGACGTCAAATACAAACACCTGGCGCGCGCCGACGGCGGCGCGCCAGGCTGGGAAATCGAGCTGGAAATCCGCTTGTACCGCGAACGCCCATCGAGCCTGCGTCCCGGCAAGCAGATCGTCGAAAGCCTGTGGCAATACTTGGTGCAGGCGCAGGACGGCAAGGCGCGCGGCAGCAAGCGCCGCAAACGCGCCACCGAGGCCACCCAGTCCTGACTGGCAATCCTGGCAACACAACTATGCAATAAATGCATAACCGGATGCGCACAAAGCATTGGCCGGGGCATGAGGCTATCGCCTACGATGCGGTTCCGCTGCGCGCAGCTGCATATCGGCTGTGCCTCTAACGTATTCGTATTGTCCAGGAGCTTATCAAGCATGACCAGCAAGCACGCACTTCCTTCCTACCTGAATCCTGAAGACCTTGGCCCATGGGGCGTCTACCTCGAGCAGATCGACCGCGTTACGCCGTACCTGGGCAACCTGTCGCGCTGGGTGGAAACGCTGAAACGTCCAAAGCGCATCCTGACGGTCGACGTGCCTATCGAGCGCGATGACGGCACCATTGCCCACTACGAAGGCTACCGCGTGCAGCACAATCTGTCGCGCGGTCCAGGCAAGGGCGGCGTGCGCTTCCACCAGGATGTGACCCTGTCGGAAGTGATGGCCCTGTCGGCCTGGATGACGGTCAAGAATGCAGCGGTCAACGTGCCATACGGCGGCGCCAAGGGCGGTATCCGTGTCGATCCGAAGACCCTGTCGCGCAACGAACTGCAACGCCTGACCCGCCGCTACACGAGCGAGATCAGCATGATCATCGGACCAAACAAGGATATCCCGGCGCCGGACGTCAACACGAATGAACAAGTCATGGCGTGGATGATGGACAGCTACGCCATGATCGGCGGCAATATGTCGACCGGCGTGGTGACGGGCAAGCCAATTTCGCTGGGCGGCAGCCTGGGCCGCCGCGATGCGACGGGCCGCGGCGTCTTCGTCGTCGGTTGCGATGCGGCCGCCAAGGTCGGCATGTCGCTCGAAGGCGCGAAAGTCATCGTGCAAGGTTTCGGCAACGTGGGCGGCGTCGCTGCACGCATGTTCGCTGAAGCCGGCTCGAAAGTGGTCGCGGTACAAGACCACAAGACCACCGTGGTGCATGCCGGCGGCTTGAACATCCCACAATTGCTGGCACACGTGGCCGAAGTGGGCAGCGTCGAAGGCTTCCCGGGCGCCGAGGCATTCGTGCCGCGCGAAGATTTCTGGGGCATCGATTGCGACATCCTGATCCCGGCCGCGCTGGAACAGCAGATCACGGCTGAACGCGCACAAGTCATCCGCGCCAAGATCATCCTGGAAGGCGCCAACGGCCCGACCCTGCCGGCAGCGGACGACATCCTGACCGACCGCGGCGTGCTGATCGTGCCGGACGTACTGGCCAACGCCGGCGGCGTAACCGTCAGCTACTTCGAGTGGGCACAGAACTTCTCGAGCTTCTTCTGGACGGAAGAAGAAATCAACAGTCGCCTGACCCGCATCATGCGCGAAGCGTTCGACGCGGTATGGCAAGTGTCGCAAGAGAAGAAAGTGTCGATGCGTACCGCCACCTTCATCCTGGCATGCACACGCGTCCTGCAAGCTCGCGAAGTGCGCGGCCTGTATCCTTAATGGCTGCCTGAGAAAATGCCTGGGGCGTTGTTGCTTCGCCTAGCCCCGGGCATTTTTCAGGCGCCATTCGGTTGATGGCGCTCTAAAAAAATCCCGCCACACTTGCGTGTGAGCGGGATTTTTTGTATCTGCCGGGCTTGTTTACGCCGCGTAGCCTTGCGGGTTCTGGTGCTGCCAGCGCCAGTGGTCGCGGCACATGTCGTCGATGTTTTTCTGCGCTTGCCAGCCCAGTAATTGCTTCGCCTTGTCAGCTGAGGCGTAGCAGCTGGCGATGTCGCCGGGGCGGCGCGGCACGATGTCGTAGGGGACTTGGCGACCGCTGGCCGCTTCGAAGGCGCGCACGGTATCGAGCACGCTGTAGCCGTGGCCCGTGCCCAGATTGACGGTAAAACCACCGTCGGTGGAAAACAGGCGGTTCAATGCGGCCACATGGCCCAGCGCCAGGTCGACCACGTGGATATAGTCGCGCACACCCGTGCCATCCGGCGTATCGTAGTCGTTGCCGAACACGGCCAGGCGCTCCCGGCGGCCCACGGCCACCTGGGCGATGAAGGGCATCAGGTTGTTCGGAATGCCGGCCGGATCTTCGCCGATCAAGCCGCTGGCATGCGCGCCGACCGGATTAAAGTAACGCAGCACGCCGACTTGCCATTGTGCATCGGCATGCACGAGATCGGCCAGGATCTGCTCGACCATCAGTTTCGAACGGCCATAGGGGTTGGTCACGGACAGGCGCGACGCTTCCAGGATCGGCAAGGCTTCCGGGTCGCCATACACGGTGGCCGACGAGCTGAATACAAAACGCTTCACATTCGCCGCCGCCAGCACTTCCAGCAGGGCCACGGTGCCCGTTACATTGTTGTCCATATACATCAGGGGCTGCGCCACGGATTCGCCCACGGCCTTCAAGCCCGCGAAATGGATCACGGCATCGATGGCGTGCTCGCGCAGGACGGCGGCCATGGCCGCGCGGTCGCGCACGTCTGCCTCATAGAAGGGGACGCTTTTGCCGGAGATGCGCTCTACGCGCGCCATCGCTTCGCGCGCGCTATTGCACAAATTATCCACTGCAACGACATCAAAACCGGCAGCCAGCAATTCGACACAGGTATGCGAACCGATGAAACCGGATGCGCCGGTCACGAGTATTTTCTTGGACATAATATCAATCAATGCAAAAAAGATAAGATTACCGTAATTCGCCCACCTTGCCTAGCCAGCGCACGCTAGCGCGCGCATTAAAAAAGCCTGCGGCGTCACCGCGGCAGGCTTGTTCTTGTGCAAACGGCACAGGTGGGCAAACCGCCAGGTTATTTCTTGATGAACACCAGATCCCACACGCCATGGCCCAGCTTCAAGCCACGGTTTTCAAACTTGGTCAGGGGACGATACGCCGGTTGCGGCGCATAGCCGTCGGCGCTATTGTGCAACTGCGGCTCGGCGCCCAGCACTTCCAGCATTTGCACTGCGTAATCTTCCCAATCGGTGGCGCAATGCAGATAGCCGCCCGGCGCCAGGCGATCGGTCAATTGCTTGACGAATGGAGACTGGATCAGGCGGCGCTTGTTGTGGCGCGCCTTGTGCCATGGATCGGGGAAGAAAACGTGGATGCCGGCCAGCGAATTGGCCGGTATCATGTGCGTCAGCACTTCCACCGCATCGTGCTGCAGCAGGCGCAGATTCGTCAGCGATTCTTCGCCGATCAGCTTCAACAGGCTTCCGACACCGGGCGTATGCACTTCAACACCGATGAAATCCTTCTCCGGCATGGCTTTGGCGATATGCGCAGTCGTCGCGCCCATGCCAAAACCGATTTCCAGGATCACGGGCGCCTTGCGGCCAAACACCTGCTCGAAGTCCATCGGTTCTTTGGCGAAAGGCACGAGGAATTGCGGCCCCAGAGTCTCGAGCGCGCGCGCCTGCGCGACAGACAGCCGTCCCGCGCGGGTCACGAAACTGCGGATGCGGTGTTCGGTCGGATCGTACATCATCGGCCGCGCCGGGCCGTTTGCTGGGGTATCAGAAGACATGGGAATGGAGAAATAAGTGGCCGCGCCGCATCAAGCCAGGCGCCAGCGAAAAATGGAGCGGGTGAAGGGAATCGAACCCTCGTCGTAAGCTTGGGAAGCTTCTGCTCTACCATTGAGCTACACCCGCGAAGCCTGCATTTTACGCGGCTTTCACCCCGGTTGGCAACGTTGCGGTCCGTGGCGATGAGGGGAAATGAAATGGGCATTTTCGCCGAACTGCGATCCAGATCGCAGTTCCCTTACACTTTTTCCCATTGACAGTACTCTGCATATAATGAGATGCAAAAAAATACCGGTACAGAGTTAAATCAACAAGGTATCACTTGAAATAATAGAGTAAGGATTCCCTCTGATATTTTTCGCTATCAATGTCAGCTTTTTTCATCGCTGCGTACCAAAGTTTTGCCATTTCTTTTTGCCCAAGATCATTGACGCTGCATTGATCCGTACGATACTCTCCGGCAAGCGTACCAATGTCAGGACCAGGGAAACGATTAATTAAAGGTTCTTGCCGTATGGAGATTGTAGGATCACCAGCGGCTCGATGACAATGGGCACTCAGCCCAATAACCCATTTCTCCACTTTTGCACTCAGGCTTATCGATTTAACTGTGCCCTGAACTTCACGGCTGTAATTGGCGTTCGGATTATTTTCCATCAACGCTCCTTGCCATAAAGCAAAATCGAATTTTATTTTTTTAGAATTTGCCAAATCAATCGCAGACTTTAATTTTTTAGACGCCTCGTCATCCATTAAATTCTCATCTGACCCTGTCGCATTGACCAGCATAAAAACAACCCGATTTGCCATACCCGTTTTAAGTATTTCTTCTCCCAATGGAAGAATATTTCCCATATTTTCACAAGTAGCTTTGGCAAATTTCATTCCGGCGGGAATCTCGTTCCCGCCTTCATCGATTTCATATACCCCCTCAACCTCGTTAAAATATTTCCCCTCACACACTGCAGAAGCATTTTCCTGGACTGCGAGTATATACATATCGCGAGCATGCGTGAATGTTGAGCAAAGCATCAAGAGTGCCGCAGTAAATGACTTAGCAACCGATAACATAGCGACTCCATTTTTTTAATATCTTCTTGAGCACAAAAACGACGGCTATAGAAACAACAACAACAACACCAACTTCAGCGAAAAATCTCAAAACCTGGTTACCAAAATCAATATCTCTTGCTCCTCTGCGAAATATGGCTTCCATGATTCCGTGGATGAAGAACAACCCGAAGCTTATCTTAGCAAAATATCCAAGAGTATTATTTTTATGCTCCATGAAACGCTCAAAGAGAAGGAAAATTGCGATCAGCAACGCCAGCTTACCCGCCATAATATAGTTAAAGGTTCCAAGACCGCTAAAGAAACTTGGTGGCAAACTTTTAAATCCAGGAAACAAAAGACCCAACACCACAAAAACAACCAAAGAAATTGCAATAATTTTTCCCTTGGTTGAGTTTTTCCATCCATCAATAACAAAAGCATCTTTTGCAGCAATGATACCCAATAAATAAACCCCAAGAAAATGCAAAAAAGACAGTAACGGATTGGTATTGTGTGTTGTTCGCGAGGAAAACATGGAAAAAATCAAAGCGCAGGCAGTAAGAACGTAGATAAGTTTCGTCTTTGATAAAATTCTAAAAATTGGTGTCATCAGGAAGAAAAGTACAATCATGGGTATAAACCACATAGGAGCGACGGCAATACCTCCCGAGAGCAATGACCAAAGCACAAATTTTATCGGTGTCAAACCGTAGAGTATGTGTTGCGAAGAGTATATCCAGAATGCTATTGGAAGAATCGATAGAATCAAATATGGCAATACAACATACATAGCCTTCTTTGACAAATAATTCATATAATTGAATTTATTTACCTCAAGATAATAAAATAAATATCCAGAAATGAAAACAAACCAATTTGTCGCATCAGCGAAAATATAATAATAGAAATCCCCAAACCTCCCCATCTGCTGAATCGAAGCGATATGAGAAAACATTACAAAAATAATTGCGACACCCCGAAAATTCTCCAAGGAATATCTGAACTTCGAATTCATTTTAAATCCAATCTTCTATCTAGGAACAGCACTTACTGATTCAAGCCACATCGATGCCATTTTCTCCTGCCCCTTCTGGTTCAAATGGCAAGTATCATATCTATATTCATTACCTAATAAATTAGTATTAGGTCCTGGATAGCGATTCAGTTGTGGGGCATTACCAACTAAAATTTGGGCAGACTCAATACCGCTATCATATGTGCCAGAGCAACGAGAATGAACAGCAATCAGCCAGCGCTTGATTTTTACTTTACTGTTTACGTAGTCCAATACCGAGCGCAGACGCTCGGCATATACGGTCTTGTCCGTACCGGCGTTTGATGAGCCTTGATGCCAAAATGCAAAGTCAAAACTTAACCCTTGTGCTTGTATTAAAGTAATGGCATTTGTTAACTTGCCAAACGCGGCACCACCTACCTGCCAGTCTTCCACCCTACTTCCAGCCACCCCGATTGGCATAAATACCACCTTTCGAGCAATACCTGCTTCAATCAATTTTTTTCCAAGAGGCATCCACATCGCCCCCTTGCTGCAATCTGCCCATTCAAACGGATCGCGTGCAGCCTTCTGTGATCCATCTTTACCTATTTGAAATACGTTATCGACAGCACCATAAACATATTCGTTGCAATTCGACGATATCGATTGTCCAATGATCAAAATTTTCATCTCTTCCAATGGCACATTTACTATCGGCGTAATAGGAGCGATGGGGGCAGGGTTGCCTGCTCCGCCACCACCACATGCCGTCAATATTAAAGCGGAGAAGAAAACAATAAAAATCTTCATAAATTTAGTTATCTCACAAGAATTTATTGCGATAGCGCGCAATATTATATAGGTTGAACAACATATCTGCTTTTCCTGCAGAACTAGTAGAGATATGGCCACTACTTGCCTAGCCTCCTGCGCGCCCCGTTCCCGTTGCAGCATCATAAGTTCGGCATAGCTGCCAGACTGGCAGGTACACATCAAAACAATCACTTCTGCCGACGTACATAGAAAAATGCAGCATTTCACACGAACGGCGTGGCTATGGGTCAGATTGCCATCACATATATGGGGATGCGGCCACACGGCCGAGATTCCAGACGGCAAGCAAGCGGCCTCTTCGCATGTAAGTGAGAGACAGGCACACTTCTTGATCAAACATCCTTCCGTCCACTACAGTTTTGTAAACATTGTTACTAGACACGCCTCGTCAGCGACTCTTCCGGGCTACGCTCTGCTTGCTCTTATTCGCTGATGAAATCTGCAGCAGCTGCTTGCTCTTGCCGGCCCCCGCCACGTCCGAACGAAATCATCCTCTGGATTGCTCAACCGAGCAGCTTCTTTGTTCGAAAAATGATGGGGAGTGTGGCGTCAAGGCAACTTGGTGCGAATTGTGGATCGCGTTATAACCACAACCAGGACCTAGAGGTAGTACGTGAGGAAGGCGGTAGAATTGTGTACAACTCAACAATTTTACGCCGCATGGCAAGGACTTGGCAACTTTTGAAGCAACAAGTCAATACCCCAGTTAGCCAGGACATCCATGCACAAAAAGCATCGATTCTGTTTACGCAGAACAACGCCATGAGAACTAAGAGGAAAAAAAGCTTTAATATTGGTCTAAAATACAGTGAATTCTCGGCACCGTAGACTGTACTGCGCAGACTGCCATGAAAAATGTTGTTACAATCATGTGACAGTCTAGCATTTCCGCTGTTCAACCTAAAAGGGTATCTCATGAAGAAAATTCTGATCGCTTCTGCAATCCTGTGCTTCGCTTCCGCGCAAGCAATGGCTCAATCGACACCGGCTCCTGCACCAGCAGCAGCTGCACCAGCAGCTGGCGCAGCTGCAGGCACCACCGTTGCTGGCCTGAGCGTCAGCACCATGATCGCAATCGGCGCAGCAGTTGCCGTTGTAGCCGGTGCAGCAAGCTCGGATTCGACCACCGCGCACACCACCCCAACCCACCATTAATACCTGGCTGCCCAGGCAGCGACAGGTAGGCCCATCCTGCAGCTTGATGTAGAGCCGAAAGGTGAAGGCCTGGTACCGCAATAGTTGACATACTAAAATATGTCAACTATTGCAATAAAAGCCCTTTTCATTTGAAAACGGGCTTTTTTACTTTTTATCAAACATCAAAAAGATTGGCACCAGTCTTTCTGTTGTGGACGAATGATGTCATATCGTATGGTCATGCCTGCGATCCTCATCTATTCATTGAGAGATCCGCCTTTATGTCAGTCAAATATCCCGCGCCGTTGCTTCAGTTGCCATGAAGAACCAGCCCTTCTTCAAGCGCATGGGATTTGCCCTACAAGGCATAGGCGCGGCCTTCCGCATGGAATCGAGCTTCCGCCTGCAGTGTCTGGCTGCCCTGATGGTGCTCGCCGTACTCTGTTGGTACCAACCGCCCTTGATGTGGTGGGCCCTGCTATTGCTGAATTGCGGCCTGGTCCTGGCTGCGGAATTGTTCAACACCGCACTGGAGCATCTGATTGATCACCTCCACCCATCCCTACATCCCAGCATCAAGATTGCCAAGGACTGCGCTGCAGGTGCAGTGTTGCTCCTCAGCATGACGGCCATATGCGTGTTTGTTGCTTTTTTGCTTGAAAACGTTGTGCGCTAGTAAGAATACAGGGGCGGCAAACTACAATACAAGACGAACGAAAGTGCGTGCCCAATAGAGTCGAGAGAAAATACAAAGATTCTTGTAATTTATTAAAATACTGCCCCTGCTTACAATATTGACTTTTTTCCAGCACGTATGTCCACCTCCCTACATAAGAGTACGACAAGCCGGATGAGCCTCAAGATATGCCAACTGACCAATTATTCGACACCGTCCAATATTATATTTACATTGATGCATAAATGACTACTCCCCTCGTACCAGTGATTCTTTGCGGAGGTTCCGGCACACGCTTATGGCCGCTTTCACGCGAGGTGTTCCCAAAGCAGTTTCTGCGCTTGTCCACTCAAGGCAGCATACTGCAACAAACTCTGCAGCGCCTGGATCGTGGTCGCGGGCACGGTCCAGATCACCAATGGCGACAAGGAATATTTGCTGACCGAAAACCAGTCCACCTATATCCCGCTCGGCGTCGTCCATTCTCTGGCCAACCCGGGCAAGCTACCACTGGAATTGATTGAAATTCAATCGGGTAGCTACCTTGGGAAGACGATATTGTCCGCGTTGAAGACCGCTACGGGCGCGCTTGACCGAGCAGATACGTCATCCCCACACATGCGGCACCGCAAGAATTCACACTGAAGTTTATAAGGTTTAGCAAGTCATCATGAAACCAATCGAAGGCATCTTTATACAAGAAGTAAAATGGTATTGCAGCAGTAGGGCAGAAAAATATTTTCTCACCTTTGCCGATGCCGTTGCCATGTTCATGGCATTCTGGTTTGCTGGCAAGTGGACGCTCGATGCCAGCGACTTGAACAGCTTCGGACTGGATAGCTCGCGCCTGCTCAGTTACAGCCTGCTATCCGTGGTAACCCTGGCGATCTTCAAGCTGAAGGGCCATCATGCCAAACGCCGTCCGTACTCGAATGAAATCAAGGAACTCCTGAAGGTTTCCATGGTCATGGGCTTGATTGATGCGGCCTTGGTCTTCCTCGACAAGCGCGACTCCTCTCGCGAGGCACTATTGGCCACCTGGCTGTTGGTGCCGTGCTGTGTCTTGCTGCTGCGCGGCATGGTCAAATACCTGCTGATGAAGGCGGGCGGATGGATACGCCCCATGGTCATTATCGGATGGGGTGACAATGCCTTGCAAACCGCGCGCGCCTTCGACGAGGAAGCGTTGATGGGCTATCGCCTGATTGCGTTCCTGATCCCCGAAGGCCAAGACCGCATGGAACATCATTATGTAAACCGCAGCAAGCAAGCGGTGCCCTTCATTTCGCTGGGCGAGAACCCGGAGCAAACGCTCAAGCTGCTGGGCAACCCGCATACGGTTGTCGCCCTGGAGCAAGGCGGCATCGATGCCTATCAGGGCATGATCCAGCAAGTCAGCCGTTGCGTTGCCAATATGCAAGTGGTACCTGCCGTACGCGGCTTGCCCCTGTACGGTATGGAGGTGAACCATTTCTTTGCACATGAAGTGCTGCTGCTGACCATGCGCAACAACCTGGCGCGGCCAGGCTTGCAACTGATTAAGCGCTGCTTTGATCTGGCGGCCTCGATCTGCGTGCTGATCGTCGGCGCCCCCATCTTGCTGTGGATCGCGGCCAAGGTCATGGCATCGGGCCGTCCCATCTTCTACGGCCACAAACGCGTGGGTCAAAATGGCAAGCATTTTCTCTGCTACAAGTTCCGCACCATGGCCGTGAACGCCGATGTCTTGCTCAAGGAGCTACTGGAGCGCGATCCTGAAGCCCGTGCCGAATGGGACCGTGATTTCAAACTGAAGAATGACCCGCGCATCACCTCGATCGGCCACTTTCTGCGCCGGACCAGCCTTGATGAATTGCCGCAGCTATGGAATGTGCTGAAAGGCGAAATGAGCCTGGTCGGGCCGCGCCCGGTTGTCGATGCGGAACTGGAACGTTATGGCCCCCAGGTAGACTATTACCTGGAAGCGAAACCCGGGGTCACGGGCCTATGGCAAGTCAGCGGCAGGAACGACGTCAGCTATGATACGCGCGTTTATCTGGACGCCTGGTATGTCAAGAACTGGTCTTTGTTCAATGACATTGTCATACTACTGAAAACGGTTAAAGTCATTTTCAAGAAAGATGGCGCATATTAGTAACGGTATTAAAATAATAATTGCATTTAAGAATATTTAATTGCCCTCGCGCTCAAGACAATTTGTCGAGGGGGCATTGTGGCAATGTTCCAGAAAAAGGATAACAGCATGATTTTAGTGACTGGCGGCGCCGGCTTCATCGGTTCCAATTTTGTACGCGACTGGCTGGCGCTCAACGATGAGCCCGTGATCAATTTTGACAAACTGACCTATGCTGGCAATCTCAGCAATCTGGCCAGCCTGGAGCAAGACCCGCGGCATATCTTTGTACGCGGCGATATTTGCGACACCGCCCACATCTCCCGCTTGCTGGCCGAACACCAGCCACGCGCCATCGTGCATTTTGCCGCAGAGAGCCATGTCGATCGTTCGATCCATAGCCCCGGCGAATTCATTTCGACCAACGTCAACGGCACCTTCAGCCTGCTCGAAGCCGCGCGCGCCTACTGGTCAGGCCTGACAGGCGAAGCCAAGGATGGCTTCCGCTTCCTGCACGTCTCGACCGACGAGGTATATGGCACCCTGGGACCGAATGACCCGCCATTCACGGAAACGACGCCGTATGCGCCAAACAGCCCGTATTCGGCATCGAAAGCGGCATCCGACCATCTGGTGCGTGCCTATTTCCATACCTACGGCATGCCGGTGCTCACCACCAACTGCTCGAACAACTATGGCTCCTTCCATTTCCCGGAAAAACTGATTCCGCTCATCATCAGCAATGCCCGTGCCGGCAAAGCCTTGCCTATCTATGGCGATGGCATGCAAGTGCGCGACTGGCTGTACGTGGGCGACCATTGCTCGGCAATCCGCCGCGTGCTGGAAGCGGGTCGCCTGGGCGAGGTTTATAACGTTGGCGGCTGGAATGAAATGGCCAACCTGGAAGTCGTGCACACCCTGTGCGACATCCTCGATACGCTCGATCCCAAGGCATCCGGCAGCTATCGCGAACAAATCACCTACGTACAGGATCGCCCAGGGCATGACCGCCGCTACGCCATTGATGCGCGCAAGATCGAGCGCGAACTGGGCTGGAAGCCGGCCGAAACCTTCGCTACCGGCATCCGCAAGACCGTCCAGTGGTACCTGGACAACCAGGCCTGGGTACGCGATGTCCAGTCGGGCGACTACCTGAAGTGGGTAGAGAAAAACTACGCTGCACGCGACACGACCCAGGAGCAGCAATAATGGCGACAACCATCGAACGCAAGGGCATCATCCTGGCCGGCGGTTCCGGCACGCGCCTGTATCCCGTCACCATGGCCGTATCGAAGCAACTGCTCCCGGTATATGACAAGCCGATGATCTACTATCCGCTGACTACCCTGATGCTAGCCGGCATACGCGATATCCTGATCATTTCCACACCACAAGATACGCCGCGCTTCCAGGAGTTGCTGGGCGACGGCAGCCAGTGGGGTATCAGCCTGACCTATGCCGTGCAGCCGAGCCCGGATGGCCTGGCACAGGCGTTCATCATCGGCAAAGAGTTTGTCGGCGATGCACCATCGGCGCTGATTCTGGGCGACAACATCTATTACGGTCACGACTTTGAATCGCAGTTACGCGAAGCCTCGGCACGCACCAGCGGCTCGACCGTGTTCGCCTATCACGTGCACGATCCGGAACGCTATGGCGTGGTCGATTTCGATGACCAGCGCCGTGCTGTCAGCATCGAGGAAAAACCACTCAAGCCAAAATCGAACTACGCCGTCACGGGCCTGTACTTCTACGATAGTCAAGTGTGTGGAATTGCCGCAGGTATCGCGCCCTCAGCACGCGGCGAACTGGAAATCACCGATGTGAATCGGGTTTATCTGGAGCGCGGTGAACTCAATGTGGAATTGATGGGACGTGGCATGGCCTGGCTTGATACCGGTACACATGAATCGTTGCTGGAGGCAGGACAATTTATCGCGACTATTGAAAACCGACAAGGCTTGAAGGTCGCCTGCCCAGAAGAAATCGCCTACCGCAAGGGGTATATTGATGCAGCCAAGCTGGAGCAACTGGCGCAGCCATTGAAAAAAAACGCCTATGGCCAGTATCTGCTGCGTCTCCTCGAAGAAAAAATATACTAAAGCCTGAACGGCTCATTTCATACCATGCAAATTCAAACGACAGCAATACCTGATGTTCTGATCATCGAACCAACCGTATTTGGCGATGATCGCGGTTTTTTCTATGAAAGCTTTAATCAAAAGCGCTTCGCCGAGCTGACTGGCGTCACGCGCGATTTCGTGCAGGACAACCATTCCAAGTCGGCAAAGGGTGTGTTGCGCGGCCTGCACTACCAGATCCAGCAAGCGCAAGGAAAACTCGTGCGCGTCACCGCTGGCGAAGTGTTCGACGTTGCCGTCGATTTGCGCAAAAGCTCCGCAACTTTCGGCCATTGGGTCGGCGTTACCCTGTCGGCTGCGAATAAGCGCCAACTGTGGGTTCCCGAAGGGTTTGCGCATGGCTTCGTGGTGACTAGCGACCATGCCGAGTTTCTCTACAAGACAACAGACTACTGGGCACCGGAGTTTGAGCGCAGCATCCTGTGGAATGATCCGGCGATCGGCATCGACTGGCCTCTGGATGGCGAACCGCTGCTGTCTGGCAAAGATAAAGTCGGTACCTTGCTGGCCAATGCCGACGTTTTTGCCTGACCCTTACCGAACAATCCGTCACACTGGAACAAAACTATTTCATGAGCCGTATCTTAATCACAGGAAAAACCGGCCAGGTCGGTTACGAACTGGAACGCAGCCTACAGGGCCTGGGCGAGATCATCGCCGTGGACCGCAGCCAGATGGACCTGGCTGACCTGGACCAGGTACGCGACGTGATCCGCCGCATCAAACCGACGCTGATCGTCAACCCGGCCGCCTACACCGCAGTCGACAAGGCTGAGAGCGAGCCCGAGCTGGCCATGCGCATCAATGGCGAAGCGCCAGGCGTGATGGCAGAAGAAGCAAAGAAGCTGGGCGCTGCGATGATCCATTACAGCACCGACTACGTTTTTGACGGTAGCAAGGATGGCGCGTATGTTGAAACCGATCCGACTTGCCCGGTGAATGTGTATGGCAGCAGCAAGCTGGCCGGTGAACAGGCGATCGCCGCCGCCGGCATCCCGCACCTGATCCTGCGCACCAGCTGGGTCTACAGCACGCATGGCAAAAACTTTCTGCTGACCATGCTCCGCCTGGCGCAGGAGCGCGAAGAGCTGGGCATCGTTTCCGACCAGTTCGGCGCGCCGACATGGAGCCGCACCATTGCCGACACTACCGCGCATATCGTGGCGCAAAGTCTGGCCGCAGCGGACCAGCAGACATGGTGGAATGAACGTTCAGGTTTGTATCATTTGACGGCACAGGGAAAAACTAGCTGGTTTGGCTTTACCGAGGCAATCATGGCACATCCGTCCGTCGTTAAAAAACCGAAGCTCAAACCAATACTGGCGCAAAACTACCCGGTACCCGCCAAACGTCCATCAAACTCCGTCCTGTCGTCACAGCACTTGATCGATACTTTCTGCAATTTGCCACAATGGCAAACCGCATTAAAACTCTGCCAGGAATGAATTTATTCAAGCCCCGTTAATATTTAAAAAAGCTGCCATACACGAATAGTGTACGGCAGCTTTTTTTATTCATATCAGACCGGAAGACAGTCAACACATACTACTTTTTTGAGCGCTCGATAATCTTGGAGGTTGAATACCCATCGTGAAAGTCAAGTGCAATTACCTGCCCCCCCGCTTTTGTCACGGCATCATAACCGACAATTTCCTCAACCTCATAGTCGCCCCCCTTCACTAGGACATCCGGCAACAACTTCTTGATCAATCTCTCAGGCGTATCTTCAGAAAACTCGACAACCCAATCAACGCTTTTCAAAGCGCCCAGCACGTGCATCCGGTCCGTACCTGCATTGATAGGGCGCGTACTCCCCTTCAATCTTTTAACAGATTCATCTGAATTTACTGCCACAATCAGTAAATCTCCAAGGCGCCTTGCAGCTTCAAGATAACGCGTATGTCCGACATGAAGAATATCGAAGCAACCATTGGTAAATACGATGCGTTTTCCACCAGCCTTGGCTTCGTTGATACGTACCAGCATGGCATCCTCGGATAAAATGGGCGTTTCCATCCCTCCCACCCCATATAGGACGCGTTCCAATTCCATTAATGTGACAGGTACGGTACCAAATTTTCCAACGACCACGCCTGCCGCCATATTACCTAACCGGCACGACGTTTCGAGATCCTTACCACTTGCCAACGCCGCTCCCAGTGTAGCGATCACGGTATCACCCGCGCCGGTTACATCAAAAACCTCACGTGCCTCCGTTGGCAAGTGTACAGGTTCGGTCTGGGGCTGCAACAAAGTCATGCCATGTTCACTACGGGTCACCAGCAGAGCGTCCAGTTCCAATTCTTCGCGCAGTCTGTTTCCTTTCCGGACCATCTCAGCCTCGTCGGAACAAACGCCAACAACGGCCTCAAACTCCGCCATGTTAGGCGTAATCAAAGTTGCACCGGCATACTGGGTATAGTCCGTTCCTTTCGGATCAACGATGACTGGTTTCCCCATTCGCCGCGCTTCCTTGATCATCGGTGCAATGACAGCCAGTGTCCCCTTGCCATAATCCGATAATATGACCGTATCTACAGACTTCAGTACTGCACAGAACTTCTGATATAAAACCTCGCGGTCAAAGGCATGCTCGGCATGCATGGATGATTCGAAATCCAGCCTGATCAACTGCTGATTACGCGAAACTACACGTAATTTCGTGATTGTAGGACTGGCGGGAGCCTCGACAAAGTCCACGCGCACACCGTAGCGCTCCATTGATGTCTTTAGTAATGCAGCGGCTTCGTCTTTCCCAACAACACCTAACAAAGTAACCTGCGCTCCCAAAGAAGCAACGTTTACTGCTACGTTGGCGGCCCCCCCCGGACGCTGGTCATCTTTGCCAATATTAACTACTGGTACCGGCGCCTCCGGAGAAATACGAGCGGTAGCACCAGACCAATAACGATCTAGCATGACATCGCCGATCACAAGTACCCGTGCACGCGCTAACTCAAGACCAAGGTTTGAATCTTTAGAAAACATATACTTTCCGCCTAATCAAGACAATCCTAGCTTTTTCTCTACTAATTCAATGATTATATGAAGCATTTTGATATGTAATTCCTGTACGCGATCAGCAAATTGTCCTGCTGGAGTACATAAACTGACATCAGCCAATTCATCCAAAGGGCTGCCAGGGCGCCCCGTCAGACCGATCACGGTAACGCCATTTTCCTGTGCGCTTTTCACAGCGTTCAAGACCGATCGACTAGTTCCGCTAGTGCTAATCGCAATAAGGCAATCGCCTGGCCTTCCATGGGCTTCCACAAAACGCGAAAAAACAAAATCATAGCCAAAATCATTCGCCACACAAGTAATATGAGCTGGATCACTGATTGATAGTGCAGACAATGCCTTACGATCCTTCCGAAAGCGGCCGGATAACTCCTCCGCAAAATGAATGGCATCACACATTGAGCCACCATTACCACAAGAAATAGCTTTGCCGTTCTTGCGCAATGAGTCCGCTATAATTTCCGCTGAGCGATCAATATTTAATAAAACGCCTTCATTTTTTATCAAATTATCCAGACCAGCCTTTGCTTCGAGCAGCGAATTTCTAATAACATCAATACTCATATATTTCTTTCATGAACGCAAAATATGCGATACCTAAAATTTAAAAATCTCAGTAATTTCCAAAAAACTGACTAGAAAATATTCAGACATACCAGGACAGCTTAGATAAAATCCTGCAGTCTTCCGGTAAATATAACCTCGCACTGCAAGGCGGGCGACGCGGACTTTTCTCGGCCAACATTTCTTGTGTGCCATAGCGCCGCACACTCTGCGCGGCCTTCAGCAAGATCACCAAAGTACATCATCATTGGAAAAAGATAATTTAGTCAGTTGGTACCTTAACAATTTCCGCGACCTCGTCAGGTCTGACAGAGCGAATACAGATGAATTCCCCCAACGTTCCCTCACATTTTGGTACATTGTTACAGGGATAATGTACACAGCCACCAGAGCGAGCAATCAACTGCGTGCTGGGAGGTGTCCAGACAGCAGGATTACTACCGGCATTAATTAATATCGTGCGTATCCCTTGCCGCTGCCCCATATGTATACCAAAACTGTCCAAGCCTATTAATAAGTCCAACTCCTTCACCTTGCTGGTAAATTCAGAGAGCGAGCGCGTGTACACTTCAACCTGTGACAGGACAGGAGCAAATATCCGCTCCAGCGCTTGCCGTTCAACACCCGCACCAAAAACAGTCAAGCAATGGCCATCACGTATCAAATCTTGCGCCAATGCAAGCCAATCCTGTTCAGGCCATAGGCGACAGCGTTGTGACGCAAAGGGATGCATCCCGATCTTCAACTTTTCATTCAGAGAGGGCCTTATCTTTGACAGAATGCTTTTTTCTTTTCCAGAAGATAGGAAATCCAGCATTAGCCCATAAGAAGAATATATATTGTCACAATTCTCCGGCACTACAAAGACAGGCTTACCTCTCCCAAAAGGATTACGAATGATCAAATTAAATGGATGATTCCCAGCCCAGCCTATATGTTTATGCTTAGATCCACTGATCAACCATGCAAAAGCCCGCTCCCGAAAATCGCCAATCAGATCCATGGTGACACTTGGGTTCAATACGCGAATTTTCCATGCAGCCTTTAAAAATCCGAGTGCATTTTTCCAGCCAAAATCTTTAGTCGTCCCAACTGGAAATTGAGAACAAATAATTTTGCAATTAGGAATATCATTAAATAAAAATGCGACTTGGGGACGTACCCAGGCAATGTAATTTTCTGCGTAGTGACTATCCACCAATTTTCTCAAAAAAGCGCTCTGGATGACAGCATCACCCAAATTACGTGCAACAATTAAACAAGCAAGTTTTTCCATTTTCATCAAAATAAAGTGTATGCACGCAGCAGTAGCAGCAATACCGATCAATTACTTAAAAATCACGCAACAGCAGTTCCTAATTTTTCAAATGGAAAAATTTCATCCAGCCAACCATCCAAGCTATATTTTTGATTAATGGATCCAGGCAACTCACAGAATTCAGACATAATAAAACTTTCCGGGATAAAAATATTATCCCGATCAATTACCAGTATGTTTTCTGGCCTATAAATGTCCGTTTTTGCAGAAAATGAATTTGTTGTAATAATTTTCTTTTTTGCGCCCACCGCTTCCAGTGTACGCATAGTTAATCCAGCCTGAATTGGACGCTCAATATCTATAATTACCTTACTACGAGCAAGAAGCGATTTCAAATCGGCCTTCCCAACCGGTTCGAATGTAAACTCTCTTTTTTTTGCCATCCAAAAAGATGGTTGAAATAAACGACGTCCCCAATAAATTAATTTCGACGGAAAATAAAGTATTTTCTTAAAAGACGCGTTACGAGGAAAATGATTACTCAGTTTTTTCAAAACTTGATAACGATCTGAGTGGATTGTTCCGAAAAAGAAAAAATCAATATCCTCATCCACCTTCGGCAACTTAGCATACTCATCCAGGTAGAAAAGCGCACGATATTCAAGCCGCCCATCATTTTCAACATCAACAGGATCAAATGACAATGCCCTGTCAAATAAGGCAACCTTATCATAACTATCACTTGACATATTTTTGTAACTATCCCAAAAATATAGGGTGAAATGTGCATGCGGCAACGCTTCACGCATGCGTCGGATTGCCGAGAGGGAAAGAGATTGCCCTTTAATAACCAGGACATGAGTGATTGGATGTTGCTTTGCCTGCTGAAAAATCGAATCGAAATAACGATCTGCTTTATCACGTTGCAGCAGTGGTGAAATCCGGTTAAGGATTTTTGTCATGGTGTCGCTGGCAGGACGGTCATCAAAACGCAAGGCGCCTACCCCACGTTTGGCAAGGCCATGCTGAATTTCTTTAGCATATCCAAAAAATTCAGGAGCTATCAGTAAAAAATTAATTGGCAACTGAGACATTTTTCTTCTTACTTAGGCTGTTGTTATTAATAGGTTTCACTTTCCGATGACTCAAGAAAGGCTTTTCGATAAAATTCCACGAAATTATTGCCATCATCAATACAAGGAACACGCCTATCACTATCGCAATAAACGGATGAAATGCAAATAATCCAAAAAATATTAGTGACTGGACAATTGGCGCATGATAAAGATAGATGCCAAATGAAAAATCTCCATGTTTGCCAACGTTAAGCACATGCGGCAAACTCAGAGCAGCCCATGTAACAAACAAGGTTACCCCGATCGGAGCAATTAATTCAAAAAACCAACCAGTGGCAAAAATATAAGAAATTATTCCAGCGGCTGCCCATTTCCAAGAAAGCTGAAAGCCATCGCGTGTTTTATAATAACACCAGGCACCGCCACAAAAAAATACCATCTGGCCTGGCAACTGTTTGGCCATCTTAAAGTAAAACTCAGCATCAGTTGCCATACCACGTAGATAGAAAAATTCTCGCCAAGCCAACGATAGCAAAAAAATCGTCACTAAAGTTCTCTGGTATCCCCATCGGCGACAACCAAAAACAATTAATGGAACACAAGCGTAAAAGAGCACTTCAATCTTAATTGTCCAAAGCGATACATTGATCGCACTTTCGAATTGGTGTAAAAAAACACCAGGTAAGGATGGAGCGCTAAAATTGGCAAAAATAAGGTTATAAAATATATACCGCCAAAAATCCTTATGTGAAAAGTATTCAGAAAAAGAATATTCGGAAATAATCGACAAAATAACGGCAGCAAACACTACGACGAAGATGTATGCTGGAGCAAGCCGAGAAATTCGCTTCCTCCAATATTCTTTCATTGATCTGGATTTTTCATAACTCATTGTTACGAGATAACCACTAACAACAAAGAACGCCTGTACCGCAAATAATGAAGATATATATTGAGTCATCCAGTAGAGATTAGGGTTCTGCGAAAGAATACCCATATGAAAAAACACTACCATACTGGCGAAAATCAACCTTAGAAGATCAAAATTATTTTTATACATAAGGTTTGTTAATTATCTATTTTTTCACGTAAAAATATAATTATTCAATAATCGAAAAATTAGACCGCTCTTTTCAAGCGACAATTCCCCTAGAAGTATTGTTAATTTCCCTATATTTTTTTCTCTCCGCTTGAGCATGGCTTATGCAGCTAATGAAATAAATTATAAGTATCCACATTGGCGGAAAACTCAGATCCGCCCCTGCGACAGCCTTGGAAACGAGCATGGTAAAGAGAGCCCAACCGGATGCCTGCACAGCCGCGGACGTAGATTTTAGTCTGGCAGCATTGTTCGCCTGCACACCCATTTTCCACAGTACATAAGTGGTCAACAAGATTAAAAACATGCCTATAATGCCGACATTTGAGATCAAAAACGTAATAAAGCTTGATGGCCGATTACTACCCAGTCCGGCGCCAAAGTATGCTGTATTTTCCAATACCGTAAATGCATAAGCATCCGCTGCGAATCTGTGCAAAGATGATTCTGATTCGCCTTTATCAAATAAAATCATGCTTAGAATAACATCCGTGCCTGGCACAAACATATAAAATATGGCAAAAAATAATGCACAACCAGAAATAATTATAAATATTCGTTTGTTGTGTGTACTTTTATTTTTCGAGAATATAGATACCACACTGTGGCATGCAAAAAATATAAGCATGCTCAGATAACCCGTTGAAGATGCTGACAATAATAGACCTAAAAGCGCAATACATAGTGCAGATCCCCAAGCCCACAAGCGCTTCGAGTTGTCTTCGTTAAGCAAACGAATATATAACCACGAGGCAAAACTACCGACAAACATTGCATAAAAAGAAGGCTCGGTAAATGTCGAATTTATGCGTGGTAAAAATCCGAAAGTAGCATCCTGAGCAATACCATAACTGGTATTATTCAGCAGATAATCCCCTGGATATGGAATACCGGTCAATATGCTGATCAATTGATAAAACGAAAAAAATAGAACAATAATGGCGGAAATAACATATGCGCGTCCAATTATTTTAATTCTATTTTCAGATTTATTCGTCACTAAAAGAATTATGCTCAGCCAGTACAGCAATATAAAAACTGCCTGCGCTATATTTGAAGACGAAATTTGCAGTTTACCTGGTGATAAATACTGTTCGTCGATACCACCTTTCGGCACATACACATGTATTCCCTGAAAAACGAATGGAAAAACAAATGCCGACATCGCGGAAAATATTACAAACGCGGTAAACCAAAAAGTGAACCAATACCATTCTTTTGGTATTATCAAACCACGCATGCGCCAATAAACCAACGCATACAGAACTACCGCTATTTGAGCGATGAAAAATGGTGATATGCCAAGCGACTCAATACCGGGAATTACCATACCTTGAAATACTGATAGTATGGTGATCAAATAAATTATACAGTTCAAATTTCCCTCGCCGCCTAAATAGTGTAGTTCCTGATTTTACAGCTTAAATCCGTCAACTACGCCTGAAATAAATGAGGGGCGTAATCTCTTTGAAAAAAATCGCCATTTCAAAGGACGCGTAATAATATAAAAAGCCAATGCGAAGATTTTCATAAAAGGAGAAAAATTTTTCCTGATAAAATAAATCCTGTTCCGTTCACAATAATAAGTAGAGAAAGGAGAAAGTCCTCCTCCAGTACTACTGCTTACCTTGTGCAGCACTAGGCCCTTGGCCCAATAGTAGGTACGGAAACCGAATTTATTGGCCCGCCAAATAAAATCTGCATCGTCGCTATATACAAAGTACTTCTCGTCCATGATACCAATAGCATCGAAAACCCGCTTATGAATCAGCATAAAACACGTCGGCGCATAGCCAATATATCCATCTTTATCATATTGACCGTTATCAACCTCACCTTCGCCTCGATGTACTACAGTACCTTTCAAGTTACTAAATGAACCGCCCGCACACCAAATCTTGCGTGAATCGTAGAAGTATATCTTTGGAACAATTAATTTCTCATTGGAATTATCGGCAAATTGCACCAGATTACCAAATAAATCCACATCATGAAATTCGATATCGTTATTTAAAAGAAGGACATAATCACATTCCATTTTTAAAGAAAGATTAATTCCTTGATTGTTCGCAGCTGCAACGCCAACATTTTTTTGATTTTTTATCAGCGTAACATTTTTCAAACCGTACTGTTCAATTAGCTCCTGAGATTTATTATAGGAAAAATCATTGAGACTGTTATCAAGTATGAATAGCCAATAATCTGAAAATTTTTGGGTCGACAAACTTTCGAAAAAGCCAGGAAGAACATCCTCGCTATTAAATAGAACTGTGACCAATCCAACCCGGGCTTTCATTTATACAAACCCCGTTTCTTCATTTCTTCAATGCTTGTCTCATAAGTATCAATCTGCACCTCTTGCATATTGACCCAATCAGTAAACTTCTTGATGCCTTGATCAAAACTAACCTTGGGCCGGAATCCCAGCAGGCGCTCAGCCTTACTTAGATCAGCATAATTATGGCGAATATCGCCTAAACGATATGCGCCGGTAACCTTAATAGGTACCTCATTTCCATAATGTTTTACCAGTGTGTTTGCTACCGTCAAGACATCTGTGGCAACGCCGGCGCCGATGCCAAATACCTCGCCATTTGCAGCATCTCGTGTCAGTGCTGCTGTCGTTGCTGCAACAATATCGTCAATAAAAACAAAATCCCGACTTTCCTTGCCATCCTCAAAAATATTGATACCGTTATTGTTCTTGATGCGCGTGGAAAAGATAGACAGAATGCCTGTATAAGGATTGCTCAGCGATTGACCAGGGCCATATACGTTCTGGTAACGCAATGCACTGGCGCCAATACCCAGCGAGTCGCACACTGTCATTACCATTTGTTCCTGGTTTTGCTTGGTAATACCATAGACTGACGAAGGATGAATTTTCGAATCCTCATCCGTGGCAAGCAAGGTCAGCACGTTGCCTGTTTTTGGACATAACGGTTCAAAACGACCGGCCTGCATATCAATATCTTTACGGGCACCGGGATAGATAATTCCCAAGGCTTCCGAATAGTATTTTCCTTCGCCATAAATCGAGCGGGAAGAAGCCACAACAACCTTTTTAACCTGATATTGACCGTTAGCCAGCAAGTCCAGCATGATGCCGGTGCCGCCGATATTAACGTCGACATAGCGCTTGATCTCATACATGGACTGGCCTGTACCGGTCTCAGCTGCCAAGTGCACGATGGCATCCTGACCGGGAAGAACAGCCTCCCAGGCAGCGACATCAGTGACCGAACCCAAAACAAAATTAGTGGTGTCCTTGATGCTCCGATACAAAGGCGAGGTTTCAGATGGATTATCGCCATGAATCTGGGGAGATAATATATCCAGAATTGTTACCTCATGCCCTATGCTTTTCAAGTGCAATGCCAAGTTGGACCCGATAAAACCAGCACCACCAGTAATCAAAATTTTCATAATATTTCCGTATACTATTTTTTAAATATATTTCTAATCACCCCTTGCATTTTTAAATAATTAAAAATACGGTGAGGCATTACTTAATCTTTCATCATGCACTGAAGAATCTTATATCAATCATTTATAGACGCAATACATTCATCTGCGCCGAGTATAGATGAGCAGCACAAACAATGAATTTTTACCTAAAAATCATATCACCTTGCCGGAAAAGCAAAGATCAAGTAGAAATCCATTCTTTTTTTTCTTGGCAGTATTTTTTAATTATTTTGGCCGGGCTACCGGCAATCATCGAAAAATCTGGAAAAGACCGAGTGACAACCGATCTCGTTCCTACAATACAATTTCTGCCAAGCGATACACCAGGCATGATCGAGACGCCATATCCGATGAATGTATTTTTTCCAATATGAATAGGGCCTTTCGATTCCAAATCTTGCTGCATGATCAAGCCGGCATCCGGATTAAACCCATGCGCAGAATCTGATAGATAGACATACTCACTTAGTACACATCCATCTTCAATGCGTATGGAGTCAATACTATACATTTGACAGTATCGACCTACATAAACATCGTTACCAAAAAATATTTTAGGGGAAAATCTTTGTTGGCCATTCATCGTTATGGGCTCCAGCACTACACCTTTACCGATCCGGCAATTCCGACCAATTTCAATCAATTCTTTATTTATTAATCTACGGGGAAGATAAACATAACTCCCCGTACCCAAACTTGCAACTTTCGGCCTAAACAATACAGCCTTAATAATTAATTTTATAAAATTCATGACTAATGCCCTCAACTTTGGCAAAGCCAAAATAACACGCCCAACGTTACCGCCGGGAAAAATATTATCCTATTAAAGAAATACAATCTTGAAATAGACAATATCTTTGTTTTATCCACAACAAAAATCAGCGCACTAACTACTCCTGCAATTGCACCAATTAATGTCCCATATACTACTCCGATGACGCCATATGAGGGAGCAAGCATCAAACTGAAGGACAAATTAACAACGCCCTCTATAATAGCTGGCATGAATGCTTTTTTATGTTCGGCAATAGAAAGCAGCAAAAGCGAATATGGGCTCAACAAATTCCTTATCGCATGAGCAAATAACATTATAGAAAGCAATGCATAGACATCATCAACATAGCTTCTATCTATCCATAACGACAGAAGAGCTTTTCCAAATAGGAAAAAAATTACGATTACAAAAACAAGAAATATGGCGCAGCCAGCACTCGATATTGCCAACAATTTTGGCAAGCGTACTTGCTTGTCTGCTTTGGCAAACGAGGCCGATCCAATAGCAACCAAAGGGCCCAGGACGGCCTGCATTACACCCACCAGAATGGATATTGCGGTTATTGCAAGTGAATAAGATGCAACTTTTTCAAAGTCATAATGTCCGACTATCACCAAGTCAATGCCATTGACAAACAGCATTGCAACACTCCACACCGCCAAACTAGAACAATAATAAAATAATTCCTTGCACCTGGCCCAATCAATGGCTCCTAAATTTTTTACAATCTCTCCGCCCAATTTCTTTGCATAGAAATAGCTTATTGGCAATATCATTACTCCGCACAATGCCAATACGACAGAAATTTCGAGAAGCGTTCCACCATTACTCAATACCAGCCAAATAAAGAATAAACTTGACATTCTAGTCAGCAGCAGTCCGCTGACCGGCACTATATTTCGATGCAATCCAATAAACATGCCTGATGGCACCAACGCAAATAACTGAAATGCCGCCGACATACCCAGTATGGCTATACAGGTTCTAAACTCACCAACCAAGTCCTCAGGAATATTCTTGAAAAATAATGGATAAAATATTGCAAGCAGCACGACTGCAAAAACCGCAAAAAAACTGAAAAATGACACCAACACCAAGCCAGCTTTTATGGTTTTTCGCTGATCATTCAAATCCGATATTTCATTTCCATGTGCAATGAATTTTGTCATTGCGGTTTGCAATCCAAAACCAAAAAGCTGCATATATATCAATATTTGCAGCGATAAGCTCCAAAGTGAAAACTCCAATTTCCCCAAATGGCGAACGACAAGTGCCGGCAGCAATAAATTGAATAATGTCGTACCTATTCCACCAATTACATTTGCAACGGCATTCTTTAAAAACAATTTACGTAATGATGCAGCTGCCATAAGTAATCAATATTTTATTTGTAATTTCTTAAAATGCCAGGCTATTTCAGTTTAAATGGCATCATGCCATGGCATTTGTTTAATTATTTTTCCAAGCGTTTGATACCGCGGCCCAGCGAGAATTATTCTTGGCATTGCGCTTAGATGACACATAGCCATCCCGTAAAATCGCGATGAAGATTGCCAGTACCCCTCCGCCAATCAGGCCGGCCAAAGTGAAGACCAGAGGTTTCGGTTTGATTTTTTTCTGAGCAGGCACTGCCAAATCCAGTTGCTGGATCATGGAAGAATCCTTGGCCTCATCAATTTTTGCCAGCTCATACTGTTTTGCCAGCAGTTCAAAAATGGTCTCGTAATATTTAACATCCCTTAATGTGCGAACATACTCGACGCCAACCTCAGGAAGCTTCCCGCTAGGGATCATGACATCACCACTCCGGCCCTGTCCACTTTGCAACTTTTCCAACTGACCTTGCAGCCCGCGCATCTCTTCCTGCAAGCGCATATATTCTGGGTTGCTGGCAGTCGCAAAACTGCGCATGGCCTGCAATTGGACTGTTTTGGCTGCGATGGTGCCTTGGAGCTGAGCCTCATTGGCAATAAGTCCCTTCACCTGCCCTTCCAATTGAAGCATGCCTGTCGTTTCTTGCATTTTCCGCATAGCAACTTCGGCGTTCGCTAACTCCTCTTTGGCAGCCTTCAATTGCTTCTCAAAAAAAACCCGGCGTCTGGCAGCTTCCGTGATTGCCAAGTTCTTGGTCAGCGCAGCCAGCTCTGTCACATAGGCATTCGCCAAATCAGCAGCAAACTTTGGGTCCCTGTCTTCGACAGAAATACCAATCAAGCCATCTTTACCGTTAGATATGCTGCGCACATTCGCCAACTTATCGCGCGTATCATCCAGAAATTCTTTGTTGAAGCGTTCTTTCAACTTATATCGTTCGATCAAGTTATCTGCAATTGTCCGGCTCTGCAGCATGCCCACATATAAATCGTTGGGATTTTTCAGGCCGGCGATACTGCCTGCGGCGCTCGCCAAACCGCCCAGTTGCCCCAACATTGCCGAAACAGAGGAGCTCTGCTGCTGCGGTGGCATGATAACAGCCGTGCTGACATACTTCGGTGTCATCAGCAAGCTGGCTGTCAGCGCCAATGCACCAGTCACCAGTGGGAAAATGATGATGAGCTTTCGCTGACGTACCAAGGCAGCACACACGTCGAGCAAATGAATGCCCTCGTCTTCTGCCTGGGCTACTGGATATTGCTTATTTTGAATTTCTACATGCTCGGACATCGTTCGCTTTCAAATAAAGTGTGGTTTTATGCGTATCTGATGAGATGCCGTGTTAATCCTTCAACACTTTCAAACCAGCTGCTCCCAAACCAAACTGATAGAAAATCGCAGTCCATTCCTTCAGGCTCTGCATAAACGTGCTGCGTTCGATTTTCTCGGGCACCACTACCGTGTCACCCGGATTAAGCGCCGTGCCGCCAATACCACTGAACCAGCCGGTTCCCTGGCCACTCTGCGCCGTGCCATCGGCCCGGATCACATACATTTCGGATTTGTCCGCATTCGCAGTGATACCTCCGGCCTGCTGAACATAGTCGTTGACCGTACGTTGTGGGCGATAAACGAAGGCGTTTTGCTGGAAAACCGAACCCAGCACATCCACAGTGCCGGGACGGCGCGGAATCAGAATGGAATCGCCGTCCTGCAGCGGCAGATCGGGCAGATTTTTGACTTGCGTGTCAACACCTGGCAGATCGAGAACAATGCGGCCTTCAGCCTTGATGCTGCGCAGTTTTTGTGCGATGCGGCGTTGCTGCTCGACTTCAGCCGCAGCCTTCGCTGCGTTATCTTTGTCATTGCTGGCTGCCATGCGCTGTGTCGCGTTCGACTCCAGCTCACGTTCAAAGCGGTCAGCCACCTGGTTCAGTTTGATCTGCTGGGCGCGGCGCACGGATTCACGGTTCAACTGAGTGGCGTACAGGTAACCATTTTCGTTGGCACCACCGACACGGGCGATCAGCTCGCGCAGGGTTTCACCTTTTTTCAGCAGGAAAATACCACTCTGCTTTGCTTCGCCAGCCACACGCACGTATTCATTCTGGATTTGCGCCTGGACCGGTACGGCGCCTGGTGCGAACACGCGCAGAATATCGGTAGGCTTGACGGCAATGCCGGTCAACTGACTGCCGGACACACCTTTGTCGGCTACCAGTTCCAGCACGGTTTTATATTGATTATCGATGTTCTTTTCGACCACGATCTGCTTGGTTTCAGCCGCCGAGTCAAAACCACCGGCCCAGTTCAGTACATCGGCCAGTGTCGCGGTGCCTTTCAACTCGAAAATAGCCGGTTGCTTCACGTTGCCGGTCAAGGCCACCAGCGGGCCTACCTCAGGAATATAGATCACGTCGCCGTCGCGCAAGGTGACGTCGCGGCTCTTGTCACCGCTAACCAGCATGTCATACAGGTCGAAGGTGCTGACGGTATCCTTGCCGCGCTTGAGCTGGATATTGCGCATGCTGCCCGTAGCGTCCGGGCCGCCCGACGTAAACAGGGCATTGAGCAGGGTGCTCATGGAATTCAAGGTATAGGTACCGGGACGGACGGCATGGCCGACCACGTACACTTGCACGGCGCGCGTTTGCGCGATGCTCGCTGTCAGGTCGAAATTGGTATAGATCTTGCCAATGGCTTTCTTCAGGTAGCCCTGCAAGTCCTTGTACTGCACGCCACTGACCTTGATGGAGCCGACGCGCGGGATGAAAATCGCGCCGCTGCGGTCAACCGTGGCGCTGACGTCGATGTCGACCATGCCCCAGCCGCGTACCTGCAGCTCGTCGCCCGTGCCGATCACGTATTCCTGGTTGACCTGGACACCATCGAGCGGTGCAAAGGTGGACGGCACATCGCTGAATAGATCCTTGCCGAAGATGCTCAGTTTTTTGCCTGTCACGCCATCGACATACTCTTCGAAAGCGCCCGCCTTGACTTCGGTAGCAGCCTGCTTGCTGAGATTATTGGCAGCCAGCGTTTTCTCCTGGCGCGGATCGCTGCGGCCGCTACGGATACTAGGCAAGGTACCTGCGCCCAACTCGCTTGCCTGTGCGCGAGACGGGTTCTGGCGCGGCAGGTCAGCCATGTCCAGGTCCTGCCCTGCGGCGTAGGCAGAAGTTGCGCCCAGCAGGAAAGCCGAGAAAATCACTTGTTTCACGAAAGGCGGGGGAGTACGAAGTTGCTTTTTCATGCTGGTCTTTGTCTGGATGAATGATGTTGTATGAGTAAAGGGAGCACCATGCGCGCTTAATACTTGCCCTGCCAGGTCACGCTGATTTCTTTCGGTCCCGGATTGATCGACAGGCCCGATTTGCTCTGGTCGCGCTGCGCGTGCCACAGCCAGCTGCCCATCGCGTAACCCAGGATGCCGCCGGCGACCGTGTCGGACACCCAATGCTTGCGGCCAAAGACGCGGCCGGCGGAACCCACGGCGGCCACGCTGTACAGCCATGGCGCATCGTATTCCTTGGCAAACGGCGTCACGGCAGCAAATCCGATGGCGGCATGCGCGGATGGAAACGAGGAATTCGAGCGGGAATTGCTGCTGCCGACGCGGCTCCACGCGCCGAGGTCTTCCTCTGGACGGGCGCGGCCAAACGCATATTTGCCGGCCACCGCCAAACCCGTTGCCGCGGCAACCGATTGCAGGGAAATGAGTCCCGTATTTTGCATGCGCTCATCGCCCAAGGCGAAAGCAGCGGCAGCGCCACCCACGACCGCGTAGGGCATGGCCTTGCCCAGCTTGTCCCAGTTGCGGTAGACCTTGGAATCTTCATGTTTCTTGACGAAACGGTCGACGGGTTTGTCGGCCAGCGCGGAAGCCACCACCACACCGCCGACCACCGCCGTCGCCTTGAGCCATTCAGGGACGCTAGGCGTAGCGGATGCGGATTGCTCCAGGCGCGCGCGCATGGCGGGCCATGGGCTGACAAACGGCCGGTCCGGCGGATTGACGGCAGGCAGATGCTGTTCGTCCGGGCGCTCGGCAAAGTTGCCCAGGCCATCGTAGCTGTGCATGTCGGCGCGCGGGCGCTCGAACATGTCGTACAGGTCGCCTGGCGAAGCCACCATCTGCCCCACGTCGCGCGTCCATGGCGCAATGGCAAAGCCGGCCGTCGATTGCGTGTCCATCGGCAACATGCTGTTCAGCGGCACGGACAGGAAGATGCCACGGTCCTGGTACGGCTTCGACGGCGTGCCAGGGCTGGTGATATCGTTGCCATTCGTATGCGTATACCAGGCGCCGACTTCAATGCCGGACTGGAAGCGGCGCTTGAATTCCATGCGCACGCCTGTGTCTTTGGCCAGGAAGCGGCCGGCGCGCGCCGTCACGGTAATGTCATGCGGCAAGCGGTAATGCAGGGAGCCGATCGCCGTCACCGTCTTGTAGTCGCGTGAATCGAGCAAGCCCTTGTAACCACGCTGCTGCAAGGCATCGACAGCCACGTCGGCCGCCCAGCGGCTATCCTTCGGCAGATATAACACCTGGCCGCCAACGCCACGGAACATGTCTTCATACAGGCCGGCCGACATGCGGGTATACACGCGCTCGGCGGGATTGTTGTATTTGTTCAGCAAGACGCGGCTCAACGAAAAACGCCCGCCGCGCAAGTATTCCGCCACATCCGTACGCACGTGCGGCAAGTTGCTGTTCGATGGCTGCTTGACGCCCGATACCGTTTCCAGCAACTGCAGGCTGGCGGCGCTATTCAGGTACAGGCCGTCACCCAGGCGGCGGTCATAGTTGGCCACGGCCGAAATCGAATAGCGGAAGGCGCCGCTCGGGTCATTGAAGAAGAAGCCTACCTTGGGAGCGATCTTGAAACGGTTCGCCTCCCGGTCCAGCGATTTGATTTGCACCACGTCGCCATCGACGCCAACGCCGACGGCCAGCTTGCCGTCGTCCTTGATGACGTTGGCAGCCTTGGTGGAAGCCGGCGCGGGAATGGCAGGGGAAGGTGCCGCTGGCGCAACTGCAGTTGCGGGAGCCGCGGCAAGTACCGGCGCGGGCGCGGGTGCGAGAGCAGGTGCCGGCGCAGCGGCAGCGACGGGCGCCGGCTTGTCGAGGAATTCCTGCAGCCAGCCTTGCTGATCGTCCCGGATGACATCGCTTTTCTCCGGATAGCGCAGCAGCACGACGTCGAGGAAGGCCTTGCGGTCGATCTTGCCTGCCAAATAGTCGTTCAGTTTTGGCAAGTCAAAGAATTCGTAGGTAGCGATTGGCTGGTCCAGCTTGGTATACGTGATGCGCAAGGTCGTCACGCCCTTCGGCGTGAAGGCGACAGCCGTGCGCGCGGCACGGCCAACGGCGCGGCCCATGTTTGAAATACGGCTGTTGGTCAGGCTCAGGCTGAGGACATTGCCTTCTTGCTCGACACGGATGTTCTTGTAGTCCTGCTTTACCAGGGCATTGACCAGGTCGGCGCCATAGACGGGGTCGCGGTGCCATGCTTCCTTGCTCGGCAGCGGTGGCGGATTCTTGTCGTCTACGAAATACGGTGGCTCATACACCTTGGGAATGAACTCGCGTTCGCCAAACGGAATGCTGATAAAGGCGTTCACGCTGAACTGGTCGCGGCTGCGTGCTGCTTGCAGGGCAAGCCAGCCCCAGCGGTACTCCAGGCCCACGGAAGCGCCCTTGCGGCGCTTGCCCGCACTCGTTTCGCTGGCGCGGAAGTCGCGCAGATAATTGGTTGTATCGTATTCCGCCACCACCGACCAGCGCGGCAGCGCAGTCGGGGTCCAGCGCGCGCCAGCAAACACGCCGTCCGGGCGCTTGTGCGCATAGCCCAGGCTCGCTTCGATATTCTTGCTGGCGCCAAATGTCTTGGTGGCAACGACATATTGCCCCTTGAACAGCTCGGTGCCGAACAGATCCGTCATGCCGACGGCGACAGATGGCATCCACTCCGTTTCCGTCCACAGGCGCAATTTACCGTCGACGACTTTATCCTTGTAGCGGCCATAGCCACTGCCATATTCACCGGGCACGTTGGTAAAACCAGGGATGCCCGTGATCGACACATAACGCCCCGTCACTTGCAGGAAAGGCAGGATATTTGCCGTGGCCCATAACTGGCCATACGGGCTGTCGTAGCTATAGCCGACGCTGAAAGTACCGTCCGTTTCCACCACGGCGCTGGGCATATTGATATACCCGGATTGACCACCATGATTCGGGGTCGCGGCCATCACCGAAGGCGCGCCAAGCACCAGACAGCCACACCAGGTATATTTGATTGATTTTCTGAGTACGCTTAACAAATCCGGCTACCTAAAATATCCTGCACCTGGAATTCCTGAGAATGTATTCAGAAAATCAATGAGCTTGGGGAAACGTGAATGAAACGAAAAAAGGCCAACCGACGGGCAGGTTGCAATGCCACGCATCAGTTCGCCACTAAAGCTGGGCACTCCCGGGCAGCAGATCGTTGCTTAAGCATGCCTCAGGAATGTATGTCGCAGAATTTTAACATTGTTTTCTTGTAGCAAATGCTTAACTTGTTTCCCTTGCGCCACACCTGTCTATTCAGCGCAAACGCCACCTGGAGCCGTACGGCACGCTGGAACCATCACTTCAAACTGCCAAACACTTTGCCGATAATCTTGCTGCCATACGCAAGCGGATTGCTGCGGATGGCTTTTTCTTCCTCGCCGATCATCAGGTATAGGCCGTCAAGCGCGCGGTCCGTGACATAGCCTTCCACCGTCGATTGCTGCTGCGGCACCAGTCCCGTCTTGCCGATCTGGCTCATGGTGCTGTTGTACTTGCTGGCCAGGCCGGAACGGTCGGTAACGGATTTCACGATGGGCAGGAATTTGACGGCCAGCGGTGCCGAAGTCTTCTGGCGGAAGAAATCCGTCACGGAAGTATCGCCACCGGACAGGATGTTTTTCGCATCGCTCACGCTCATCGATTTGACCGCGTCGAGCAGCAAGGGCTTGGCCATGGGCACGGCCGACTCGGCGGCACGGTTCATCGCCACCACCAGGTCGTCCAGCTGCTGGCCGCGGCCCGTCATTTTCAGCAAAGGCTTGGCTTGTTCCAGGATGCCGGGCAACTTGATCTTGACCTTGTCATTGTTCAGGAAGCCATTTTCGATGCCCAGCTTGGCAACGGCAGCGGCCGAACCGGCTTCCAGTGCCGCTTTCAAGCCATTGCTGGCATCCTGGTTGCTAAGGGCATCCAGGGGACCGGCGGCGCCTGCGCCGGACGACAGCAACGCCAGCGCACACAGGATGGCGGCCGGACGGCCAGGGAAAGGGTTCAGGCGCATGATTTTCCTTTTCTAAAGAATATACAGACCACCTTCTTCTGGAACCTTAGCACATCAAAACTGCAAATGCCGCAGCAATTTTAGCGTCCAAGGGGAAACAAGGGGTGCCACAGATGGCGAAGGGAAAGGACTATACAGCACCGGCTGTTGTATCCGCGCACGCTAACGCCGGCGTTCAGCCTGCTATCGCCGCCAGCTGTTCGCGCACCCGCGCCAGATCCGTCTCGCGCATGCGCGCCGCCGTCTGGCGCAAGGATTTTTCCGCGCCCGACACGCCGGCCGCCGCCGCCATCGACAGCCAGATGTAGGCCTGCTGCAAATCGAGCGGGCCGCCCTGGCCGCTGGCCGCCATCAGGCCCAGATTCATTTGCGCCCGCGCATGGCCCTGGCGCGCGGCCAGTGCATACCAGTCCCACGCGGCGGCATAGTCCTGCGGCACGTCCTGGCCATTGTCATGCCGCAGCCCCAGCGCAAACTGGGCCAGGCTGTGGCCCTGCGCGGCGGCACGGCAATAACAGGCGCAGGCCAGCTGGCTGTCGGGCGCAGGACCATCGTCGCGGTCGTGCAACACGCCCTGCATGTATTGCGCCGGCGCGTAATCCTGCTCGGCGGCGCGGCGGTACCACTCCAGCGCCAGCGACAGATCCTGCGGCACGCCCTGGCCATGTTCATAACGTAAACCCAGGTCGAACTGCGCCCGCACATGCCCCTGGTCGGCCGCCTTGCGATACCAGAAGATGGCTTCCTGCGCATCGGCAGGCATGCCCTGTCCATGCTCATGCAACAGTCCCAGCTGGTACTGCGCGGCAGGAAAGCCCTGCCCTGCCGCCTGGCGGTAGAACACCTGCGCCCGGGTATAGTCCTGCGCGCCATGCTCATGGTGCAGGCCCAGGTTGTGCTGGGCCGCCGCGTGCCCCTGGCCGGCCGCCTTCACGTACCACTCGAGTGCCGCCTGCTTATCGCAGGGCACGCCCTGGCCATTGTCGTAGATCAGTCCCAGATTGAACTGCGAACTGGCGTGGCCCTGCTCGGCCGCGCGCCGGTACCAGGTGATCGCCTGCCTGCTGTCCTGCGGCAGCACGTCGCCATTTTCATAGCGCAGCGCCAGGTTGAACTGGGCCGGCGCATAGCCTTGCTCGGCCGCCTTGCGCATCCAGGCCGTCGCTTGCTGGCGGTCCTGGCGCACGCCCTGGCCATTGTCGTAGCGCAGGCCCAAGTTGAACTGCGCGCGCGCATAACCCTGGTCGGCCGCCTTGCGGTACCAGGCGATGGCTTGCACGAAGTCCTGCGGCACGCCCTTGCCATTGTCATACATCATGCCCAGATTATTCTGCGCGCCCGCGTCGCCCTGTTCCGCCGCGCGGCTGAACCACAGCATGGCTTGTGCGCTATCTTGCGCAAGCCCCTGGCCCTTGGCATACAGCCATCCCAGGTTGTATTGCGCGGCCGCGTAGCCCTGCTCGGCCGCCTGCTGGTACCAGTGCGCCGCCTGCGCAAAATCCTGTGGCACGCCCTGCCCCTTCTGGCACATCACGCCCAGATTGTATTGCGCGTGTTCGAGCCCCTGCGCGGCGGCCAGGCCATACCAGTGCAAGGCAAGCGCATAGCTTTGTTCGATCCCCTGGCCATTGAAATGCATGAAACCCAGGCTGTGCTGGGCGTTCGCATTGCCCTTCTCGGCCAGTCCTTTCAGGCGCAGGTAGTCAGCCGTGTAATGAGCAGCCGTGTAGCGGGGGTCGGCAAGCGGCACGGTCAAGCCTCGATGGCCAGCGTCTGGGACAGCGCGGGGGCGGCATCAGCGATCAGGCGGTTCTGCTCCTGCAGCACGCCGATGAAACTGCCCAGCGAAATGGGCCGGTGGTACAGATAGCCCTGCATCGTGGTGCAGCCCTTGTCCTGCAGGTAGCGCGCCTGTCCTTCCGTTTCCACGCCCTCGGCGATCAGGTGCAGGCCCAGGCCGCGCGCGATCGAGATGATGGCCAGGATGACGGGGTAGTGTCCGTGCTCGTCGTGGATTTCCTTCACAAACGACTGGTCGATCTTGATCGTGTGGATGGGGAAGCGGTGCAGGTACGACAGCGAGGAATAGCCGGTGCCGAAATCGTCGATGGCGACCGACACGCCCAGCTGGCACAGCTTGTTCAACTGCTCGATCGCATACTGCGGGTTGCGGATGCAGATGTTTTCCGTGATTTCCACTTCGATCTTTTCCGGCGCGATGCCATAGCGCGTCAGGGCGCCGCGCATCTTCTCGAAAAAGTCGCCCCGGTCCAGGTATTGCGGCGACAAATTGAGCGACAGGCGCACAGCCTCGCCGCCGGCCGCGTTCCACTGCACCAGGTCGCGGCACAGGGCGCCCAGCATCCAGTCCGAGATCGGCAGCATCAAGCCGTTTTCCTCGGCGAACGGCAAAAATTCGCCAGCCGTCAGCAAGCCCCGCTGCGGGTGGTTCCAGCGCATCAGGCCTTCGGCGCCAACGATGCGGCCCGTCATCACGTCCACCTGCGGCTGGTAATACATCTCCAGCTGGTTCAGCTCCAGCGCCTTGCGCAGGCTCTGCTCGAGGGCGATCTTCTGGTGCGACACGTCGAGCATGGACTCGTGATAAAAACTGTGGCCATTCTTGCCCAGCGCCTTGACCTGGTACATGGCGATGTCGGCGTGGCGCAGCAGCTCGTCGATGGTCTCGCCATCGCCCGGATAGATGGCGATGCCGATCGAAGCCGAGATATGCACCTGGTTGCCATCGAGGTCGAACGGCTGGTGCAGGCATTCGAGGAATTTGTCGGCGATCAGGCGCGCATCCTGGCGGTCGCGCAGTTCCGGCAGCACGATGGTGAATTCATCGCCGCCCTGGCGCGCCAGGGTATCGCCGCGGCGCAAACAATCCTTCAGACGCAGCGCCACCTGCTGCAGCAGTTCGTCGCCCTTCACATGGCCCAGGGTATCGTTGACCAGTTTAAAACGATCGAGATCGATGAACATCACGGCCAGTTCCGTCAGCTTGCGCCGCGCCTGGATCACGGCCAGGCCCAGGCGGTCCTTGAACAGCATGCGGTTCGGCAGGTCCGTCAGGATGTCGTGGTAGGCCTGGTAGGAGATGACTTCCTCGGCACGCTTGCGGTCGGTGATGTCGCGCGCCACGCCGTAGGTGCCGAAGTACTCCTGCTTTTTCGCTTCCTGATCGTGGCTGTGCATGCCGATCGAATTGAGCGGAATCGTCATCAGCGTGTTGTTGAAGGTACGGTCGCTGCCGCTGCCGCTATGGCACTTCAGGCGCAGTTCCACATTGCGCGAGGCCCGCTCGTCGAGGCGGCGCTCATTGAAGGCATAGCGCGCCCGCTCCTGGTCTTCATCGTGCACGAGGATGGAATAATGGCTGCCGATCAGCTCTTCGCGGCTAAAGCCCAGCAACTGGTGCACCCTGTCGTTGATGAAGGTGATGCGGCCTTCGTGGTTCAGGGTATAGATGATGTCGGGCGAGCTGTCGACCAGATAGCGGTACATCTTTTCCGAGTTTTCCAGCTGCAGCGCGATGCGCTCGTTCTCCAGCGCCAGCTTGCGCTTTTGCAGCGCATTCTCCACCGTCTTGAGCAGCTCCTCGCGGCTGTACGGCTTGCGCAGATAATCGTAGGCGCCACGCTTCAGGGCGCCGATGGCCGCCTCGATGCCGACGTCGCCGCTCATGACGATCACGTCGCCCTCGATGCCGCGCCGGTTGATATGGTCCATGATTTCATGGCCGCTCATGTCGGGCAGGCGCAGATCGAGCAGGATCAGGTCGAAGCGCAGTTTCGACAACTGCGCAAGCGCTTCGCTGCCGCAAGTGGCCGTGTGCAGCTGGTAGCCGCGGTCCTTCAGCAGTTCGTGGAGGGAAGCGAGCAAACGGGGCTCGTCGTCGACCAGCAGGATGCGCGGGCTGTTTTCCAGGTCAAACGGAATGGCGGAGGAGTTCATGGACGTTACGAAGACAAGGCGGTATTGCCCGGCGCGGGCAGCGCGGCTGCAGCGCTCGTCGGCAAGGGAATGGGCAGTAAGATTTCAAACGAGGTGCCGGACTTGCTGCTGCGGCAGCCGATCATGCCATGCAGGCGCGTGACCAGGTCATGCACGATGGACAAACCCAGACCGTGATGCGCCCCTTCCTTGCTGCTGCGCACAGGGGAAAACAGATTGGCCAGCACGTCGGGAGACAGGCCGGCGCCATTGTCGCTGACGCACAGCTCCAGGTACAGGCGGCGGTCGCGGTTGACATGGCCACGGTTAGACACTTCGATGCGCCCGCCATCGGGCAGGGCTTCGACGGCGTTTTTCAGCAGGTTGAGCAGGATTTGCTTGAGCGTGTCGGCATCGGCCTCCACCTCGCATGGCGCGTCCTGCATGCGCGTGACCACTTCGATCTTCGACGGCAGGAAATCGGTGGCGCGGAACAGGCGCAGCACGTCGTCGACCACGCGCGCGCAATCGGTGACGCCACTGGCCGCCACCGGCTGCAGATCGGCCAGGCCGCTGATCAACTGGCCGACCCGGTCGATTTCCTCGTTCAGGATCGACATCTCGCCCGTGACTGGCTCCTGCTTCTCCAGCTTGTGATCGAGCACGCTCAGGTAATTCTTGATGATGGACAGCGGGTTATTCACTTCATGCACGACGCGGCGCGACGCGGCGCGGTATTCCTCGGCCACGTGATCGAGCTGGCGCCGCGCCAGACCGCGCGCGCTGATGGCCGTTTCCAGCGCCGTGGCGGCCTGGTTGGCATACGCGCGCAGGAAACCCTCGCGCTTCTGGCAAGCGGGAATCTGCCACGCCGCCACGCCGCCAATCAGCACGCCCAGGCTGCGCTGGCCCGCCACCAAAGGCACGCAGACCAGGCTGTCGGTACCGAGAATGCGGAACAGCTGCTCCTCGACGATCCCCAGCGCCGGCATGTCGCGTTTCAGGAACGCCAACTGGCACTCCAGCGCCGAAGCGGCCAGCGGACCGCCCTTGGCCAGCGGGATCGAGAACCCCGCCAGGCGCTGCTGATGCTCGCCCGCCGCCACGCCCACCAGCGCATGGCCGGTAGGGTTTTGCAGCAGGATGATGGTGGTGTCGAAATCGAACAGGATGCGCGCCGAGCGCGTGATGGCTTCCAGCAGGCTGCTCTCGCCCTGTTGGCGGGCGAAAGTCTGCCCCACTTCGGACACCAGCACCATGTTGCGCACTTCGTCGGACAGGCGCTGCTGCACCGGATCGACGGACGGCGGCGCATACGCGGGCGGCGTGGCGATATCATCCGCGCCGGCCAGGTCGATGCCCAGGTGCTGCGCGGCCTGCTCCACCTGGCGCGCGACGCTGCCGGCCAGGTCTTCCAGTACTTCGACATCCAGCGCGCACAGGCTTGCCGCCTGCGTGATGGACTCGGCCTCGTCCGCATCGTCGGCATGGCTGCACAGCAGGTGTGCCAGGCGCACGATGCGGATCAGGGGATGGCTCGCTTCCAGGCGCGCCAGCGGTTCATGGTGATACAGCACGCTGTCGGCCAGGAAGGAATCGAGATGCCAGCGCTCGATCAGCCAGGCGCCCGCTTCGGCATGCGTGATCTGCAAGGTGCGCTGCTCCACCGCGCACAGGGCGGCATCGTCGCGCGCCGTGAAATTGAAGGCGTATTCCTTCGGCGCCGTGGCCAGCAAGGCCAGGCGGCCCACGTTGTGCAGCAATCCTGCCAGATACGCTTCCTCGACATGCGGATAGGTCATGGCCTTGGCCAGCGCGCGCGCCATGACGGCGGCCGACAGCGAACTTTTCCAGAAGGCGCGCAAATCCGTGCTGCCGGAATGGGGGAAGCTGTTGAAGGTCTGGAAGACGGATTCGCTGATGACCAGCGTCTTGATCATGTCCGTGCCCAGCGAGACGAGCGATTGCTCCAGGCTGACGACCTTGCTCTGGCGATGATAGGCCGAGCTGTTGGCCACGCCGAGGATCTTGCTGGTCATGCCCGCATCCTTGGCGATCAGGGCGGCCAGCTCCGGCATGCCGGCATCGTCGGCCTGCAGGTGGGCGATCAGCTTGAGGAGGATCTGCGGCATGGCCGGCAGGCGGGCAATCAGCAGGCGATTGCGAATATCTTGATCAGATTGATGCATCGTATCAGGCATTGCCGGTTCGAAAAGGATGAGCGCTCAGCAGCGAAGCGCGGCCACGTTCAGAGGAATCCTCCACTCCTGTAACCAAAAAATCTATTGCCTGAGAGGATGCCGGGAAAGAACTCATCTTATCATAAGCGCCGGATATTACTTGCAATATAGAAAATTAAGTTGAAATAAATCTAGCGTTCTACAGTGGAAACTTATGCCTTGAAGGAACCTAGCAAACGGTGGCGGAAGCGCCGCGATATCAGCCACAGCGCCAGCGCCAGGCCCGTAAACGCCAGTTGGCCCGAGGCCAGCCACAGCACGGAACCGGACAGCAGCGGCGAGATCACGCCGGCCACCACGGCGCCGAGCATGGTGCTGGCAAACGACTGGCACGAGGCCACCGTGCCGCGGATATGCGGGAACAGATCGAGCGCCAGCAGGGTCGCGCCGGGTCCCACCAGCGACATGCCGAAAGTGTAGAAGAACAGGGGCAGCACCGACCAGGGCAAGGATGGCGGCAGGAACAGGTGATACACGACATTGACGCTGGCGGCGCACAGCAGGAAGGCAAAGCCGATGCCGATCTGGCGCGCGAACGTGACCTTGCCAGCGATGCGGTTGGCCGCCGCGGCGCCCATGAAGATGCCGCTCACGCAGGGAATGAACAGCCAGCCGAATTGCGATGGCCCCAGGCCCAGCTGCCTGGGCAGCATTTCCGGCGCGGCCGTGATGAACAGGAACAGGCCCGCGAAATTGAGGGCGACGATGCCGGCCTTGATGTGGAACAGGGGCGAGCGCAGGATCTGGCCATAGCTCGATGCAAGGAAACGGGGATTGAACGGCTGGCGCTTGGCCAAAGGCAGGGTTTCGGGCAGGCGCCAGTAGCAGAACGCCAGCAGCACCACCGTGTAAAAGGCGAGGAACAGGAAGATCGAGCGCCAGTCGAACCAGATGACGATCCAGCCGCCGAGAATCGGCGCCACGGCCGGGGCGATGGAAAAGATCATCGTCACCAGCGACAGCAGGCGCGCCGCCGCCGCATCGGCATACAGGTCGCGGATGATGGCGCGGCTGATCACCACGCCGGCGCCGGCAGAGACGCCCTGCATGATGCGGAAGAACCACAGATAGTGCACCGTGTGCGCCGAGGCGCAGCCGAGCGAGCCGATGGCAAACATCAGCAGGGACACGAGAATGACGTTGCGCCGGCCGAAGGTATCCGAGATCGCGCCATGCCACAGCACCATGCCGGCAAAGGCCAGCATGTAGAACGTCAGCGACTGCTGCACTTCCAGCGGCGACGCCTGCAGCGAACCCTGGATCGCCCCAAACGCGGGCAGATACGTGTCGATCGACAGGGGCCCCAGCATCGACAGCCCGGCCAGCATCATCGCCAGCGCACCGCGGCTCAGCGGCGCCATGTGGCTCGGCGTGGGAGGCGGAACAGGGGTAACCGGGTCGGGCGGCACATCGGCCGGAGGGGTGGGAAACATGGCGGGTCCAAAGTGGCGCGCGGACCAATTTCAGTCCGCGCGCGGGGTTACTGCGGGTGTCTTACGGTGAACGCTTACTGCTGTGGTTTGGGCTTGGCTTCTTCACGGCGGTTGTAGCCTGCAACCATGTCAAAGCGGAACAGACGGCATTCCAGCGCGCCATTGAAGAAAGGCGTCTTGCGCGCTTCCTTCAAACGCAGCAGCTTGGGCAGGCCCAGGTCGGCCGTGAACAGGAACACGGTCCAGCCGGCGAAACGCTGCTTCAGGGTCGTGCCCATGGCCGAATAGAAGGAAGTCGACAGTTCATCTTCCGGGATGGTGCTGTCGCCACGCACGCCGATACGCTCGCCGTACGGCGGGTTGGTCAGCATGATGCCCGGCACTTCGCTTGGCGGCTTGACTTCCTGCGCCTCGATCTGTTTCAAAGGGACGTCGAAGCGCACGCCGGCGCAGCGCAGGTTGTGGCGGGTCATGGCGACCATGTCGCCCGAGATGTCGCTGCCGAAAATGGTCGGTTCGGCTGGCAGCGGATTGACCTTGATGGCGTTTTTCATGGCATTCCACGGCGCCGGATCGAAGTCGTGGAAGTTTTCAAACGCGAACTGGCGCGAAGCGCCCGGCGGAATGCCCTGCAGCATCTGCGCCGCTTCGGCCAGGATGGTGCCGGAACCGCACATCGGGTCGAACAGCACCATGCCAGGCTTCCAGCCCGACACGCGCAGCAGGCCGGCGGCCAGGTTTTCGCGCAGCGGCGCGTCGCCCGTCTCTTCGCGCCAGCCGCGCTTGAACAAGGCTTCGCCCGAGGTGTCGAGGTAGACGGTAAACGTGTGTGCGTCGAGGAAGCCGACGATGCGCATGTCCGGCGTCTTGGTATTGACCGATGGGCGCTCGTTGAACTGGTCGCGGAAGCGGTCGCAGATCGCATCCTTGATTTTCAAGGTCGTGAATTCCAGGCTGCGCAGCGGCGATTTGACGGCCGTGACGTCGACGCGGATCGTGTGGTGCACGCCGAACCAGTCTTCCCAGGATTGCGCCAGGGTCAGGTCATAGATATCGTTTTCCGTCTTGTAGCCGGAATGGGCCATGCGCATCAGCACGCGCGAGGCGATGCGCGAATGCAGGTTGATGCGATAGGAGTCCAGCAGGTCGCCCGAGCAGTGTACGCCGCCCGGTACCTGGTTGTGGACCTTCATGGTCGAACTATCCTGGGCGATCTCGCCCAGTTCCTCGGCCAGCGCCGCTTCCATGCCGCGCGGGCATGGGCAAAAATATGAAGCCATAATTAGGATACCTTTTATCCGTTAAAAACAATTAACTAAAAATTTCAAAACCTGTCGGATTACGCGCGCAGCGCTAATCCGACCTACAACTTCTCCAGCGCCCGTTCGACAAAATCGAGGCGGTCCTGGCCCCAGTACCCTTCGCCATCGACGATGTACCACGGCGAACCGAAGACGCTGGCGGCGGTGGCCGCTTCCGTATTGGCATCGTATTCGGCCTGCACGCTGGCCGTTTCAGACGTTTTCAGCAACTGGCGGCCATCGAAACCGGCATCCAGCGCGATCTGCACCAGGGTTTCCTCGTCGCCGATGTTGCGCTCTTCAGCCCACAAGCCGCGCATGATGGCGTGCGCCAGGTTCAGCGATGCTTCCACGCCGTGCGCCAGGCGCGTGGCGATGATCAGCTTGGCAGAAGCTTCCGGCGACACGGGGAAGAACTTGGGCTGCAAGGTCAATGGCACCTGCAAAAAGGCCGACCAGCGCGCCAATTCTGCCAGGCGGTACGCCTGGCGCTGCGGTGCGCGCTTGGCCAGCGGCAGGCCGCCCGAGACGCTGAAGACCTTGCCCAGGTCAAAAGGGCGCACGTCGATCTGGGCACCAGTCTTCGCGGCAATGGCCATCAGGCGCGCATGACCCAGATAGGTCCATGGCGAGTGGGGGGCGAAGAAATACTGCACGACTTTGCTCTGACTTGCACTCATCTCGACTCCCTTAGAAAGGCTTGACCACGACCAGCACGACGACGGCCAGCAGCATCACCACCGGCACTTCATTAAACCAGCGGAACCAGGTGTGGCTGCGCTTGTTGAGACCTTTTTCAAACTTGCGCAGGATGGAACCGCAGGCATGGTGATAGCCGAGCAGCAGCACCACGAACGTCAGCTTGGCGTGCATCCAGCCCGGCATCTTCATGCGGCCCTCGCCCCCGCCGTACAGCATCCACATCAAGGCCAACCCCAGCACCATGGCCGGCAGCGCCAGCAGCGACATGAAACGGTACAGCTTGCGTGCCATCAGCAGCAGGCGCTCGGTGGCCACCGTTTCCGTCTCCATCGCCAGGTTCACGAAGATGCGCGGCAAGTAAAACAGGCCGGCAAACCAGGACATGACGAAGATGATGTGGAAGGCTTTGGTCCAGAGAAAGAGCATGGGGTTTCCAGTGTCGGAGGTGGAGAGAAACGAGAGCACGGGCCGCCTTTTGGGCAGCCCGCGAAAGAGACTATTTACGTACTTCGCCGTGGCCAAAGACCACGTACTTGAGCGAGGTCAAACCTTCCAGTCCCACCGGGCCGCGCGCATGCAGCTTGTCGTTCGAGATGCCGATCTCAGCGCCCAGGCCATATTCGAAGCCGTCGGCGAAACGCGTCGACGCGTTCACCATCACTGAGGCGGAATCGACTTCGCGCAGGAAGCGCAGCGCATCGCTGTAGTCTTCCGTGATGATCGATTCCGTATGCTTGGACGAATACTGGTTGATGTGGTCCATCGCTTCGTCGATGCCGTCGACCACTTTCACCGACAGGATCGCCGCCAGGTATTCGGTGGACCAGTCTTCCTCGGTGGCGGGCACCAGGTGCGGATAAGCGGCGGCGGCCAGGATCGCATGGCTTTCCGGATCGGCGCGCAGTTCCACCTGCTTGGTCAGGTACAGTTCGGCCAGCTGCGGCAGCACGGTAGCGGCGATGGCGCGCGACACCAGCAGGGTTTCCATGGTGTTGCAGGTACCGTAACGGTGGCACTTCGCGTTGAAGCCGATATCGATCGCCTTCCTGATATCGGCCTTGGCGTCGATGTAGACGTGGCAGATGCCATCGAGGTGCTTGATCATCGGCACGGTAGCCTCGTTCATCAGGCGCGCGATCAGGCCCTTGCCGCCGCGCGGCACGATGACGTCCACGTACTGCGGCATGGTGATGAGAGCGCCGACGGCGGCGCGGTCGGTGGTGTCGATGACTTGCACGGCATCGGCCGGCAGGCCTGCTCCCTGCAAGCCCTCGGCCACCAGTTTGGCCAGCGCGCGGTTGCAGTGTATCGCTTCCGAGCCGCCGCGCAAGATCGTCGCGTTGCCGCTCTTGATGCACAGGCCGGCCGCGTCCACCGTCACGTTCGGACGGGCTTCATAGATGATGCCGATGACGCCCAGCGGCACGCGCATCTGCCCCACCTGGATGCCCGTCGGGCGGAATTTCATGTTCGAGATTTCGCCGATCGGGTCGGCCAGCGACACGATCTGCGTCAAGCCTTCGACCATGGTGGCAATGGCAGAGTCGGACAGGGTCAGGCGGTCGAGCATGGCCGGCGCCAAGCCGGCGGCGGCCGCCGCATCGAGGTCGCGCTGGTTGGCCGCGCGCAGCAGATCGGCATCGCGCACGATGGCGGCGGCGATCAGGCTCAAGGCACGGTTGCGCGTGGCGCTGTCGGCACGCGCCATGGCGCGCGAGGCGGCGCGCGCGCGCGTGCCCACGTCCTGCATATATTCTGTGATGTCCATGCTCGTATCCATATAGTAAAAAACTAGCCTCGGGCGATCTTCAGGCCCAGCTGCAGCATGGCATCCCAGGCATCGCCCGCGTAGCCCTTGGCGCGCAAGCCCTTGATCATCTTGTCCACCTGCGCCGCCTGCTGCAGCGCCGCTTCCAGCACGGGTAGCGAAATGCGCCGCAGGGCCGGTTCCATCATCCGCTCGCGCGGCCCCCAGATACGGTATTCCTTCAGCAGCGCGCCCAATGGACGCCCTTGCGCCATGCCGGCCTTCAATTTTAACAGCGTGCGGATTTCTTCGGAGACGGCCCACAAGACCAGCGGCAGCGCCTCGCCCTCGCCTTTCAAGCCTTCGAGCATGCGCACCAGGCGGGCCGGGTCGCCGGCCAGCATGGCTTCGGACAGCTTGAAGACATCGTAGCGGGCCACGTTCAGCACCGCGTCCTGCACTTGCTCGTACGTCAGCTTGCCCGCGGCATGCAGCAAGCCCAGTTTCTGGATTTCCTGGTGCGCCGCCAGCAAATTGCCTTCCACCCGTTCGGCGATGAAGTCGATGCTGGCCCGTTCGGCGCTTTGCCCCTGCGCCGCCAGGCGCTGGGATATCCAGGCAGGCAACTGCGCCCGTTCCACATTCGGAATGTCGATATACACGGCCGCCTGCTGCAGGCTGGCGACCCAGGCCGCCTTTTGCGTCGCCCAATCCAGCTTGGGCAAGGTGATCAGGGTCAGGTTGTCCGGACTGAGATTTTTCGCATAGCTTTGCAGCGCCGCTCCGCCATCCTTGCCCGGCTTGCCGGTGGGGATGCGCAGCTCGATCATTTTCTTGTCGCCGAACAGCGACAGCTCCTGATTCGCGGCCAGCAATTCTCCCCACTTGAAGCTGCGCTCCACCGTCAGCACGTCGCGCTCGGAGTACCCCTGCGCACGCGCCGCGCGGCGGATCTTGTCGGCCGCTTCCAGCGCCAGCAAGTGTTCGTCGCTGGTGATCACATACAGCTGCGCCAGCGGCTTGGCCACATGCCCATCGAGCGCGTCTATCCGCAATTGCATGGCGTCCCCGTTACTGCTGCGGCGCGACCGGCGTCACGGGCGTCACTGGCGCCACCGACATGGCCGGCAGCACCGGCTTGATGGCTGCCAGGCGGCGCATGATCTGCTGCACCAGGTCGTTGCGCATGTCGCGGTACAGCGCCGCTTCTTCCGTTTCCTTGGCCAGTACCTGCGATTCGTCGAAGGTAATCGGGCGCACCAGGCTGATGGTCGTCGGTACCAGCAACTGGTTGCCGGCCTTGTCCACCACGCGGAAATTGATCGAGTAGCCGAGTTGGTACTCTTGCACGCGGCCGTTAGGGTTCAGCGACAAAATGGTCTTGGTACGATTCCTCTCCGGGTCGTTGAGCACTTCAAGGACGGCATCGGCGCCATCCTTGGTGTTCACCACCTCCGTGCTGCCAATGGCGCGGATATAGCGTTTCAGGCTGATCGCCAGCGGCGACGTGTCGGGCAAGCCGATGTACATCGTCGCGAACGGCAGCATGAAACTGCCGTTCGAGCCGCGCAAGTGAAAGCCGCAGGCCGACAGCAAAACAGTCAGGCCCAAAGCCAGCACGGCACGGCGGCCCAACAGCGATACTTGAGAGGAAGTCGTCATGATTACACCACGATGCTGATTAACTTGCCTGGCACGACGATGATCTTCTTCGGCGTGGTCTCGACGTACTTCTGCACACTTTCGCAGGCCAGCGCAGCCGCTTCGATGCTGGCCTTGTCCGCATCCTTGGACACCGTGATCGAGCCGCGCAGCTTGCCGTTCACCTGGATCATCATCTCGATCTCGGACTGTTCCAATGCTTGCGGGTCGACCTGCGGCCAGGCGACGTTCAACAGGTCGCCGTGCACGCCAGCGTAGCCCAGTTCCTGCCACAGCACGTGGGTGATGTGCGGCGCGACGGGGTTCAGCAGGCGCAGGAAGATGGAGAAACCTTCGGCGATCAGCGCTTTCGACTGCGCGCTGTCATCGAGCTTGGCCGATTCCAGGGTGTTGAGCATCTTCATGCAGGCCGACACCACGGTGTTGTACTGGATGCGCTTCAAGTCGTAATCGGCTTGCTGCAGCAGCTTGTGCAATTCGCGGCGCAGGTTTTTCTGCGCGTCGCCCGTGGCAGGTGCGGCGCCGCCAGCCAGTGCGGCCTGGATCGTGGCCGACTGGGCGTAGCCGAAGTTCCACACGCGGCGCAGGAAGCGGTTCGCGCCTTCGACACCGCTGCCCGACCATTCCAGCGTCTGTTCCGGCGGCGAGGCGAACATGGTGAACAGGCGGGCCGTGTCGGCGCCGTACTGCTCGATCTGCGCTTGCGGGTCGATGCCGTTGTTCTTCGACTTCGACATTTTTTCCGTGCCGCCGATTTCCACCGGCTGGCCGTCGGCCACCAGGACGGCGCTTTGCGGACGGCCCTTGTCGTCCAGCGACAGGCGCACGTCGTCCGGGTTGAACCAGGTAGTCTTGCCCACCGCGTCCTTGCGGAAGTAGGTTTCGTTGAGCACCATGCCCTGCGTCAGCAGGTTGACGAACGGCTCGTCGAACTTGACCAGGCCGAAGTCGCGCATGATCTTGGTCCAGAAGCGCGCGTACAGCAAGTGCATCACGGCGTGTTCGATGCCACCGATGTACTGGTCCATCGGCATCCAGTAATCGTTGCGCGCGTCGACCATGGCATCATTGCTGCCTGGCGAGGTATAGCGCATGTAGTACCACGACGAATCGACGAAGGTATCCATGGTGTCCGTCTCGCGGCGCGCCGGCTTGCCGCACTGCGGGCAGTCGCACTTGAGGAAAGCTTCGTATTTGTTCAGCGGGTTGCCCGTGCCGTCCGGCACGCAGTCTTCCGGCAGCACCACCGGCAGGTCTTTTTCCGGCACCGGCACCACGCCGCAATCGGCGCAATGGATCATCGGGATCGGCGTGCCCCAGTAGCGCTGGCGCGAGATGCCCCAGTCGCGCAGGCGGAACGTGGTTTTCTTTTCGCCCAGGCCCAGTTCGGCCAGGTCGGCGGCCACCGCATCGACGGCGGACGCGAAATGCAGGCCGTCGTATTTGCCGGAAGCGACGCAGACGCCATCCTTGCTGCCATACGATTCCTGCCACGCGTCCGTCGAAAATTCCTGGCCCTTGACTTCGATGACTTGCTTGATCGGCAGGTCGTATTTCTTGGCAAAGCCGAAATCGCGCTCGTCGTGCGCCGGCACGCCCATCACGGCGCCATCGCCGTAGGTGATCAGCACGTAGTTGCCGACCCACACTTCCACCTGCGCGCCCGTCAGCGGATGGGTGACGAACAGGCCGGTCGGCATGCCCTTCTTCTCCATCGTTGCCATATCCGCTTCAATCACGGAACCGAGCTTGCATTCGGCGTTGAAGGCGGCCAGCGCAGGATTGCTTTGCGCGGCGTGGATGGCCAGCGGGTGCTCGGCGGCCACGGCGCAGAAGGTCACGCCCATGACGGTGTCCGGACGCGTGGTAAACACATACAGCTTGCCGTCGCCGATCAGGGCGCCATTCGCGTCCTTGATCTCATGCGGGAAGGCGAAGCGCACGCCCGTCGACTTGCCGATCCAGTTGGTCTGCATGGTGCGCACGCGCTCGGGCCAGCCCGGCAGCTTGTCATCCACATAGGCCAGCAATTCTTCCGCATAATCGGTGATGCGCGCGTAGTACATGGGGATTTCGCGCTTTTCGATCAGCGCGCCCGAACGCCAGCCGCGGCCGTCGACAACTTGCTCGTTGGCCAGCACGGTCTGATCGATCGGATCCCAGTTCACGGTACCGGTCTTCTTGTAGATGATGCCTTTTTCCAGCATCTTGAGGAACATCCACTGGTTCCATTTGTAGTATTCGGGCTTGCAGGCAGTCATTTCGCGCGACCAGTCGATGGCCAGGCCCATCGATTCCATCTGCTGCTTCATGTGGGCGATGTTCGAATACGTCCATTGCGCGGGCGGCACGTTGTTGGCCATGGCCGCGTTTTCCGCTGGCATGCCGAAGGCATCCCAGCCCATCGGCATGAGCACGTTGTAGCCATTCATGCGCAGGTAGCGGTACATCACGTCATTGATCGTATAGTTGCGCACGTGACCCATGTGCAGCTTGCCCGAAGGGTAAGGCAGCATCGAGCAGGCAAAATACTTGCCTTTTGGGAAACGCGGGTCGTGTTCGACGGCTTTATAGGCGTCGATCGCCTTCCAGTGCGATTGGGCGGCTTGTTCGACGTCGGCGGGACTATATTTATCTTGCATGATGTGCGGCCAATAGTGGATATGAACCGAGCATTATACTGGTTGTCGCCGCCCGATAGCGCGGCGCGCTGGCGGCCCGGTCTCGCATATTTTGACGGGCGCACAATTATGCTATGTCGTATGCAACAATACATATGCAACAATATTCTTCTTTACCTCAAGTCCGGCCATGATCGTCTACCAGGAATATCCGCCCATCCCCGCCCTGCGGCCCTGGCTGGACTGCGTCTGGACGTGCCGTGTGCAAACGGGCGCCACGCCCCTGACGCACCAGGTCTTGCCCGACAATTGCATCGACATCCTGTGCCAGGACCAGCAGGATGCCAGCTTTGCCGTCGGCATGATGACGGCGCCGATCGCCGTCGTCAGCCAGAGCCTCGTGCAAACGGTGGCGGCCCGCTTCAAGCCGGGCGCGGCGGCCCGCTTCTTCCAGCTTCCCTTGTGTGAACTCAGCGATGGCCGCACGGGATTGCAGCAGCTGTGGGGCCGCGAACTGGCGGCGCGTCTGGCTGACGCCCTGTGGAGCGAGCCCTTGTCCAATGCGCAAAGAATTTCTATTCTGCAAGACTATCTGCTGCTGCGCCTGCGCACCGTGCCGCCACGGCGCCAACCCGGCGCAGCCGAACATGCCATCGCGGCCATCGAGCGCGCATGCGGCCAGGTGCGCGTGGATGGCCTGGCGCGGCAACTGGGCGTGTCGCGCCAGCACCTGGCGCTGCAATTTCGCCAGCAAGTGGGCATCAGCCCCAAGCTGTTTGCCCGTATCTGCCGCTTTCGCGCAGCCAGCCAAGGGCTGACAAGCCTGGCGGGACAGCCGGACTGGGCGCAAGTCGCCTTGCAATTTGGCTATTTCGACCAGTCGCACCTGATTCACGACTTCCAGGATTTCGCCCGCAGCTCGCCCGAGGCGTGGCTTATGCACCGCCACCATTGAAACCTTCCATTTTTACAATCGCCACGCGCGCGCCGGTGGCATGATGGCGTTATTCTTTATTTACCAGGAGCAGAACATGATCAAGGGCTTGCGCACCGTCACCTATCCCGTCCCCGACCTGGACAAGGCCAAGGCCTGGTACAGCCAGGTATTCAATACCACGCCCTACTTCGACCAGCCGTTCTATGTCGGTTTCGCCATCGGCGGCTTCGAACTGGGCTTGCTGCCTGACGGCCAGCCTGGCACGCAAGGCAGTGTGACGTACTGGGGAGTGGACGGCATCGAGCAGGAAGTCGAGCGCATCGTGGCACTGGGCGGCAGTCTGCACCATCCGATCACGGACGTGGGCGACGGCATCCGCACGGTGGAATTGCTCGATCCGTTCGGCAACCAGATCGGCCTCATCGACAATCCCCATTTCGATACCGGCAAGGTCGTTTAGGCGGCTTCACCCTGCAGCCATGCGCGCAATTGCTGCAAGGCCGTCTTTTCATGCGCCGTTTCAGGCGTGATCAGGTAATACGCCCGCTGGCCGCGCAGTGGGCGCTCGCATGCGATGCGCAATTCGCCACGCGCCAGCTCCGCTTCAACCAGCATGCGGGGCAGCAAGACCACGCCCTGCCCCTGCACGGCCGCCATGGCCAGCATGGAAAACAGTTCATAACGGGCGCCATAGTGCGCTCCATCGCGCCCCTCTCCCTCGACCTGCATGGCGTCAAACCACTGGCGCCAGGCGCCCGGGCGCGTACTTTGTTGCAGCAAGGTCAGTTCCAGCAAATCTTGCGGCTGCCAGGCGCTACGCGCCGCCAGCAGGCGCGGACTGGCAACGGGCACGATTTCTTCATGCATCAGCAAGGTGGCGCGCGTCCCGGGCCAGCGCGCCAATTGCTCGGGCGTGCCCGCGTACAGGGCGCCGTCGTATTCCGTATCGGCAAACATGAACGGTTTTGTGTACGCGTCGATATGCACGACGATATCCGGGTGCAGCTGCGCCAGCGAAGACAGCCGCGGCATCAACCAGCGCGTGGCAAACGTGGGTACCGAGGCCAGCTGCAAGGCGCCGCCGCCGCCCTGGCGCGCCATGGTGTCGAGCGTGTCGCGCTCCAGGCCGTCGAGACGGGCCGCGATCTGTCGCGCATACGCGGCGCCCGCGCTGGTCAGCAACACGCCATGGCGCGTGCGCTGAAACAATTGCACGCTAAGAAAAGTTTCCAAGGATGAAATCTGCCGCGACACGGCGCTTTGCGTCAGCGACAGTTCGCGCGCCGCATGCGTGTAGCTCTGGTGCCGCGCAGCCGCCTCGAAGCAGTTCAGGGCTTGCAGCATGGGAATTTTGCGTGACATGGGAGTATCCGGCCGGTGAAAGGCCCCTAGTATGCCGCAAGATATGCGTAACACGCATGTCTGGGTGCGAAAAAATCGTTTGCGCAAGGCTAGGCAAAAACCTACCATGAGCCATATTCAATCTTGCGCCGATCACCGGCGCTCACCTGCGAGGCCTGTGATGAGCAAAACCGTATTCGACTGGAATTCCCCCCTGCTGCTGGAAGAACAACTGACGGGCGACGAACGCGCCGTGCTGGAAGCGGCCCGCGACTATTGCCAGGGCAGCCTGGTGCCCAGGGTCCTCGAATCGTTCCGCCATGGCCGCACGGATGCCGCCATTTTCCGCGAAATGGGAGAGCTGGGCTTGCTGGGCACGACCATTCCCGAAGAATACGGCGGGGCCGGCCTGAACTATGTTTGCTACGGCCTGGCCGCGCGCGAAGTCGAGCGCGTCGATTCGGGCTACCGCTCGATGATGAGCGTGCAATCGTCGCTGGTCATGGTGCCGATCAATGCCTTTGGCAACGAGGAAACCAAGCAGAAGTACCTGCCGAAACTGGCGACGGGCGAATTCATCGGCTGCTTTGGCCTGACGGAGCCGAACCATGGTTCCGATCCCGGCAGCATGGTCACGCGCGCGCGCAAGGTACCGGGCGGCTATAGTCTCTCCGGCGCCAAGATGTGGATCACCAACAGCCCCATTGCCGATGTGTTCGTCGTCTGGGCCAAGGACGATGAAGGCGCGATCCGCGGCTTCGTGCTGGAAAAAGGCTGGAAAGGTTTGTCGGCGCCGGAAATCCACGGCAAGGTCGGCTTGCGCACCAGCATCACCGGTGAAATCGTCATGGATGAAGTGTTTTGCCCGGAAGAAAATGCATTTCCCGACGTGCGCGGCTTGAAAGGCCCGTTCACTTGCCTGAACAGCGCCCGCTACGGCATCGCCTGGGGCGCGCTGGGCGCGGCCGAAGACTGCTACCTGAAGGCGCGCCAGTACACGATGGACCGCCAGCAATTCGGCCGCCCGTTGGCAGCGAACCAGCTAGTGCAAAAGAAACTGGCCGACATGTTGACGGAAATCACCATGGGCTTGCAAGGCTGCCTGCGCCTGGGCCGCATGAAGGATGAAGGCTCGCCCGCCGTGGAAATCACCTCGATCATGAAGCGCAACAGCTGCGGCAAGGCGCTCGATATTGCCCGCATGGCGCGCGACATGATGGGTGGCAACGGCATTTCCGACGAGTTCGGCGTCATCCGCCACCTGGTCAACCTGGAAGTGGTCAACACCTATGAGGGCACGCACGATGTGCACGCGCTGATCATCGGCCGCGCCATCACCGGCATCGCCGCGTTCAACTAATGGACGCCTTGGCTTCCACCCTGCGGCCCGCGCCGCTGACCGGCTTGCGCGTGCTGGACCTGTCGCGCGTGCTGGCCGGCCCGTGGGCCGGGCAAATGCTGGCCGACCTGGGCGCCGACGTCGTCAAGGTTGAACAGCCGGGCCGTGGCGACGACACGCGCTCCTGGGGCCCGCCGTACCTGAAAGATGCAGATGGCCGCGACACCGCCGAGGCTGCCTATTTCCAGTGCGCCAACCGCAACAAACGTTCCTTGTGCATCGACCTGGCCGCGCCGGAAGGGCAAGCCCTGGTGCGCCAGCTGGCGGCCGAAGCGGACGTGCTGCTGGAAAATTTCAAGCTCGATGGTTTGAAGCAATACGGCCTCGATGCGGCCAGCTTGCTGGCACTCAACCCGCGCCTCGTCTACTGCTCCATCACGGGCTTTGGCCAGGATGGGCCGTACGCGGCGCGCGCCGGCTATGACTTCCTGATCCAGGGCATGGGCGGCTTGATGAGCATCACGGGCGTACCCGACGGCCAGCCGGGCGCGGGTCCGCAAAAAGTGGGCGTGGCACAGACGGACATCCTGACGGGCCTGTACGCTACGATCGCCGTGCAGGCGGCGCTGGCCGAACGGGAACGCTCGGGCCTGGGCCAGCATATCGACCTGGCCTTGCTCGACGTGCAAGTAGCCGCGCTGGGCAACCAGGCGGCCAATTACCTGTGCGGCGGCAAGGTGCCGCAGCGCATGGGCAATGCCCATCCGAACATCGTGCCCTACCAGGACTTCCCCACGGCCGACGGCGACATGATTTTGGCGATCGGCAACGATGGCCAATTTTCGCGCTTTTGCGCCGTCGCCGGCCACCCGGAATGGGCGCAGGACGAACGCTTCGCCACCAATCCGCAGCGCGTGGCACACCGGGCGATCTTGATCCCCCTGATGCGCCAGACCACGGTCATGCGCACGACGGCCGAATGGATCAGCGCTTTCGAGGCGCAAGCCGTGCCGTGCGGCCCCGTCAACCGCATCGACCAGGTCTTTGCCGACCCACAAGTGGTGGCGCGTGGCTTGAAAGTGGAAATGCCGCATCCCACGGCGGGCACGGTGGCGCTGGTGGCCAATCCCGTGCGCCTGTCGGCTTCGCCGGTGCAATACCGCTTGCCGCCGCCATTGCTGGGGCAGCATACGGACGAAGTGCTGCAGCAGTGGCTGGGGTTGGACAGTGCGGAGATTGACCGCTTGCGCGAACGCAAGGTCGTGTAAATGTTGGGTATGTCGGATTACGCGCTTGCGCGCTAATCCGACCTACTTCAATACCAGCTTCAACGCCGGCTTCTCGCCATAATCGTCATAGCGCTCATTGATGCCGGCGATACAGAACGTGATTTCTTCCAGCAAGTCCGGCACTTGCGCCTTCATTGCTTCCGCATCCTGCACAACAATGTCGAGCACTTCGTTCGGTTTCAAACGGAACTGCGTCATGTTTTCGTCATCGCGCAGATAGCTGAGGCAATCAACCCAGGCGTCCATGCTGTTGCCGTAGAACTCGGGGAAACCGAAGGCTTGCACGCATTGCGCGTGAAAGCTCGCTGCGTCGGTAATCTCTTTGCCGTTCAGTATTGCAGTGGCCATGGTCTTCCTCAGTTCTTCAGCGACAGCACATCCTGCATGTCGAACAGGCCGGTCGGCTTGTCGGCCAGGAAACGCGCGGCGCGCAAGGCGCCGTGGGCGTAGGTGACGCGGCTGCTCGACTTGTGGCTGATCTCGATGCGCTCGCCGATGCCGGCAAACAGCACCGTATGATCGCCGACGATATCGCCGCCGCGGATGGTGGCAAAGCCGATGGTCGACGGGTCGCGTTCGCCCGTCACGCCTTCGCGGCCGTACACGGCGCATTCCTTCAGGTCGCGGCCCAGGGCGCCGGCCACCACTTCACCCATTTGCAGGGCCGTGCCCGACGGCGCGTCGACCTTGAAGCGGTGATGCGCTTCGATGATTTCGATATCGTAGCCTTCGGACAGGCTTTTTGCGGCCAGTTCCAGCAGTTTCATGGTGACATTCACGCCCACGCTCATGTTCGGCGCGAACATGATGGCCGTCTTTTCGGCGGCAGCGGCAATGGCGGCCTTGCCCGCGTCATCGAAACCGGTGGTGCCGATGATCATCTTGATGCCGTGCTCGGCGCAGTAGGCCAGGTGCTGCAAAGTGCCTTCGGGGCGCGTGAAGTCGATCAGGTAATCGGCGCCGGCCAGGCCGATGGCCAGGTCGGATGCGATCAGCACGCCGGCAGGCTTGCCGAGAAAGGCGGCAGCATCCTGGCCGACGGAAGGCGATCCGGCGCGGTCGAGGGCGCCAGCCAGCACGGCGTCGGGCGCATTGCTGACCGCTTCAATCAGGATATGGCCCATGCGGCCGCTGGCGCCAGCGATGGCGATTTTCAGTTCAGTCATTTTATTCTCTTACAGCAACTTATTTGGTGGGTTCGGCGGCAGGTGCAGGTGCAGGTGCAGGCTCGGCGGCAGGTGCAGGCGTCACTTCCGGCTTACTCACGGGAATGGCGGGCGCGGCATCGGCCGGCACCGGCACGGCGCTTGGCGCCACGGGCGATGGCACGGCGGCGGCAGGCACGTCAGCCTTGGCAACCTTGGCGAACGGCGACGGGCCGGCGATACGGTCGATGTATTCTTTCTCCGTCGGCAAGTTGCCGCCTTCGAAACGTTCAACCTTGCCATCCTTGCCGAAGTACACGACCACGCGGCTGCTGGTGGTTTCGCCACTGCCCCGGGCCAGGCGGAATGGATAATCCCAGCGGTCGGCATGGAAGATATCGGTCAGCAGCGAGGTGCCGAGGACGAAACGCACCTGGTCGCGCGTCATGCCCACTTTCAACTGGGCCAGCATCTCTTCGGAGACAAAGTTGCCTTGTTGAATGTCAGGACGGTAGGGCGAGAAAAACCACATGAATTTTTGCAGCGGCGTAATGGTGGTCGTTTGTGCGCCCTGTTCGGGGACCAGTTCCTTGCCTTCTTTTTGAGCAGCCGCCGGCTTTTCGCCAAGGATGCCACGGCTGGCGCAGCCGGACATGGCCAGCGCGACACAGACCATGCCTGCCACGACTGGTGCTCGAAATGAAATACGGTGCCAGAGAGATGGCAATACAGCCGGTGTTACGCGCATAAATGACCTCAATTGGATGAACAAAACGCCAGGAGTGACCGGCCCGCCAAAAAATGCATATTTTGGCACTCCCCGACAAAACGCTATATGATAAAGCACCTGACCCACATACGAGCAACAAACATGAGTAACAATCCTAGTGATCTCAAGGCAAGCGGCCTGAAAGCCACCCTGCCACGGCTGAAGATACTCGATATCTTCCAGAGTAGCCCGGTACGCCACCTGACCGCGGAAGACGTCTACAAGATTCTGCTGGCCGACAATATGGATGTCGGCTTGGCAACTGTCTACCGCGTCCTGACGCAATTCGAACAGGCAGGCTTGCTCAACCGCAACCATTTTGAAACCGGCAAGGCGATTTTCGAACTCAACGAAGGTTCCCACCACGACCACCTGGTGTGCCTCGACTGTGGCCGGGTCGAAGAATTCTTCGACGAAGACATCGAAGTGCGCCAGCAAAAGGTAGCCGAAGAGCGCGGCTTCAAGATCGCCGAACACGCCTTGGCCATCTATGGCAACTGCATCAAGACGGCTTGCCCGCACAAAACCGCCTGACCACAGCTGGCCGCTCCCACGGGGCGGCTGGCGCGCCAGGCAGTACGATCAATGATGGCTGAGCGCGCTTGACAGCAACTTGGCCGTGATATCGACAATCGGGATGACGCGCTCGTAGGCCATGCGCGTCGGTCCGATCACTCCCAGCGTGCCCACGATCTTGCCGTTGACTTCATACGGCGCCGTCACCACGCTCATCTCATCCATCGGCACCAGGTTCGATTCGCCGCCGATGAATATCTGCACGCCCGTCGCCTTGCTCGATACATCGAGCAGCTGCATCAAACCTGTTTTTTGCTCGAACATGTCGAACATCTGACGCAGCGAATGCATATTCGATGACAGATCACTCACGCTGAGCAAGTTGCGCTCGCCGGAAATCACCATGTCATCGCTATGGTCGGCCATCGCTTCGCTGCCCGCTTCCACGGCCGCCTGCATCAGGCTGCCCATATCGTCGCGCAACTGGCGCAATTCACCCTGCAGGCGCACGCGCACGGCATCGAATGACAGGCCGCCATAATTCTGGTTGATGTAATTGGCCGATTGCACCAGTTGCGCCGGCGTATAGTCGGCCTCCGTCAGCAATAAACGGTTCTGCACGTCGCCGCCGGGAGCGACGATGACGAGCAGGATGCGTTTTTCGGACAGGCGCAGGAATTCGATTTGCTGGAATACGGATTCGCGGCGCGGAGTGAGCACGACGCCGGCAAACTGCGACAGCGACGACAGCATCTGCGCCGCGTTGGCGATGGTTTTTTGCGGTTGCGGCGTCTGCAGGCGCATGCGCGACTCCACCAGATGCTCGTCCAGGTGCCGGACGGTCAGCAAGGTATCGACAAAGATGCGGTAGCCGCGCGGCGTGGGGATGCGTCCGGCCGAGGTGTGAGGGCTGGACACATAACCGAGCTCTTCCAGGTCGGCCATGATGTTGCGGATCGTGGCCGGCGACAGGTCCAGGCCGGAAATTTTCGACAAGGCGCGCGAACCGACCGGCAGGCCGTCGGCGATATATCGCTCGACCAGGGCTTTCAGCAGTGTTTGGGCACGTGTATCGAGTTGCATGGTGTTTTATTTAAGCAAGTATGTTGTTAAGCAAGCGGCAACGAAAGCGGCCGAACGTGCATCAACAGCGCCTATTATGCACGTTCGCCCGCCCGGCGGCGATCAATCTTCCAGTTGCCCCTGCAGCCACAGCAGCAATTCATCGAAGTTGGCGCAGATGGCGTCGGGCTGCACGCCGGCGGCCAGATGCGCGTCGCTGCCCTTGCGGTTCATCCACACGGCGCGCATGCCCGCCCCTTGCGCTCCCGTGACGTCGAAATACAAGTCGTCGCCGACATACACGGCCTCATGCGGCGCCACGCCCAGCGCGGCGCAAGCGGCCAGGAAGATGCTCGCGTCAGGCTTGGCCACGCCGAAATCGCTGGCGGCGATGGAGACTTTAAAATGCTGTGCCAGGCCGATAATGTCAAGGTCCGCATTGCCATTCGAAATCGAGCCGACCAGCATGCGCTGGCCCATCCAGGCAAGGCCAGGCAAGACGTCGTCATACGGCTGGACGCGATGGCGCGCAGCCAGGAACTGCGCGATGGCGCCATCGACCAGGACAGGATCCTCGCCGGCCGCCTCGAAGGCGGCCAGCAAGCCCGCGCGGCGCAACTCGATCAGGTTGCCATGGAAATGCGGTTGTTCATGGAGCATGGCCAGGCGGTGCTGGCGCAGCACCTCGATGGAAAACTGCTGCGCCACCTTGGGCGCATGCGTGGCCAGCCAGTCGTGCAGCAGGGTTTCCGCAGCGGCAATCACGGGCGCGATGGGCCACAAGGTATCGTCGAGGTCGAACAGGATGGCCTTGGGCGGCACGGCAGGTTTTACAGGGGCAAGGGACATGGGATTCACGGTGGATGCCACGCCACAGTGCGCAGCCTGCCTCTATTGTCGCATTGATCGCCGCCGCCGGCATGGCTGCGCCTCCATGAAATGGGGCCGGGCCAGCGCTTCCCGGCGAAAAATTGTTACAGGGTGATACAAGGCAAGATCATTCAGCTTGCCAGATAGACTAAAATAGGCGCCATTCCAATGCGGCGCCAGCGTCCGCGTTGCGCTACCCAACCTAATTCGTTTTGGAGAATGTATGAAAAATTTGTACCTGCGCTCGATGCTGGCGGCGGCTTGCGCCGTCACACTGGCAGCCTGCGGTGGCAGCGGCGGCAACCTGTATCTGCAAGGCCAAGTCGTCGGCCTGGCCAAAGATGGCCTGATTCTCTTGAATGACGGGGAAAGCTTGCCAATTCCTGCGGGCCAGGCCAGCTTTGTTTTCACCAAGCTGGTCAAGAACGATGACCGCTACAATATCACTATCGCACAACAGCCCAAGGGTGCCGTTTGCACCATTATCAATGGCGTCGGCAAGGCATCGAGCTACTCCGTGACTACAGCCCAGGTGAACTGCCAGACCAACGCCTACCCGCTGAGCGGCACGGTCACGGGCCTGACCACGGATGGTTTGCGCCTGGTGATGGGCCCCAACGGCACCACCCTGCTGGCTGGCGCCACCACCTACGAATTCAAAAGCGTTGATGACGGCGCCTCGTACGGCATTTCCATACTGGCTCAGCCAACGGGCCTGACGTGCCGCTTCCAGGGTTCCAGCAGTGCCGATGGCAGCGATACGGTCGGCAAGATGGGATCTGCCGCCACGACCGCAGCCACACTTGACTGCAAGCCGCAGTAATCCTTGCGATCCGTCACCTATTTTTTGGAGAAATACATGAAGTTATCCTGCTTGCGCCCTATCGCCGCACTGCTGCTGACCTTGGGACTGGCCGCTTGCGGCGGCAAGGCCTCGTATGATGTCAGCGGCACGATCTCAGGCTTGAACAATGAAGGACTGATCCTGGTCAATAGCGGCGACTCCCTGCCGGTTCCTGCGGGGAAAACAGCGTTTACCTTTGCCAAGCGCATCGACTATGGTACCGACTACAACATCACCATCCAGCAGCAACCGGCGCACATGACTTGCAGCATCAGCGGTGGTTCCGGTTCGGCTGGTCATTACCTCACTATCAGCGCCGCTGTTGCTTGCGCGCAAAACAGATATACCGTGGGTGGCACGATTTCCGGCCTGACGGTGGATGGTCTGGTGCTGATTAACGGTAGTACAACAACAACAGTGGTCAAGGACTCCACGACCTTTACCATGGCCGGCTCCGTCGCCTATGGCGATACCTATGGCGTCAGCGTCTCCGTGCAGCCGAAGGGTCTGCTGTGCGTCGTACAGCCGGGCACAGGCGGCGGCACCATGGGCGAAGCGAATGTGACATCGGTAAAGGTCGCCTGCAATCCGGCCTAAGTTGCGGCAACGGTAGCCGCCAGGCGGCTACCGGGAAGAGATATCATGAAAATCTATATTTGATATTCAAAATATAAATTGGAGTTATATGTGGCGATGCAGCATAATGCATCTGTCTCCTCCAACTCTTCCAAGAATTGGATTTAGCCCGCTTTTACCAGCGGGCTTTTTTTTGTCCAAAATTCCTCAGGCAGGCTTGTTCAAGCCCGGCTGCAGCATCTGCACGATGCTGGAGAAATCCTGCTGCGCATAGCCGGCTTGCGCATGCATCTGGTACAGCTGGCGCACCAGACCGCCCAAGGGCGTGGGCGCATTCGCCGACAGGGCCGACTGCTGCGCCAGGCCCAGGTCTTTCAGCATCAGCGCCGTTCCGAAGCCGCCCGTGTAATTGCGCGACGCGGGCGTGCCGTCCATGACACCGGGCCACGGGTTGTACACTTCCAGGGTCCAGTTACGGCCCGAACTCTTGGCCATGATGTCGGACAACACTTTCGGATCCAGGCCATGCGCCACGCCCAGGTTCAGTGCCTCGGCCGTACCGGCCATCAAAATACCCAGCAGCATGTTGTTGCAAATCTTCGCCACCTGGCCCGCACCTGCCTCGCCCGCATGGAAGATATTCTTGCCCATCTTCTCCAGCAAAGGCCGCGCCTGCTGCAAGGCCGCTTCGCTGCCACCGACGATAAAAGTCAGGGTACCGGCCGCCGCGCCCGCCGTGCCGCCCGAGACGGGGGCATCGATCATGGCAAAGCCCCGCTCGCTGGCCGCCTGCGCCACCTGGCGCGCCACGTCGGCGGCGATGGTGCTGCAATCGATGAACAAGGCGCCCGGCTTGGCCGAGTCCAGCACGCCACCGGCCGCCAGGTACAGTTCCTGCACGTGCTTGTTGGCTGGCAGCATGGTGATGACGGCGTCGGCCGTCTGCACGGCCGCGCTGGCGGACGCAGCCGCCGTGGCGCCCGCCTCGACCAGCGAAGCCACTGCCGCCGGCGCCAGGTCGAACACGGACACGTGGAAGCCGGCGGCCACCAGGTTGCGGGCCATCGGCGCGCCCATGTTGCCCAGGCCGATAAAAGCGATATGTTGCATGGTGAAAGTCTCCAGTTATTCTTTTATTTAATGTAGATCCGCCAATGGATGCTGTGTCCACGGCGCGGCAAAATACTCGTCCAGATACGCTGCGCTGACGTCGGCCAGGCTGGCCGGCTGCCACTGCGGCGCGTTGTCCTTGTCGATCAGCAAGGCGCGCACGCCTTCGCTGAAGTCCGCATGGGCGCAGCATTGCACGGCAACGATCAATTCCAGCTGGAACACTTGCGCCAGGCTCAGATGCCGCGTGCGTTCGCGCATGGCCCACACCAAAGCGGCCGAAGTGGGCGCGCCCTTGTCCAGCGAGTGGGCCGCCTTTTGCAGCCAGGCCGAATCGCCGTCATACGCGGCAATGGCGGCCACCACTTCGGGCAAGGTGGGCGCTTGCGTCAGCGCGGCGATGGCGTCGAAGTTGGCGCGCACTTCCGAGACGGGCAGCACCGTCGTTGGCGCCGAAAAGCCGCGCAGCAATCGGTCCAGCTGTTCGCTGTTCGCCTGCGGACTCGCTTGCCATTGTGCCAGTGCCAGCGCGTCGAGCACCATGGCGCGCTCTTCCTGGCGCAGGAAATAGTCGCCGAGACCCGCAAACAGCGCATCGGCCGCGTTCAATGGCGCGCCCGTCAAACCCAGGAACAAGCCGCTGCGTCCCGGCATGCGGCCCAGGAACCAGCTGCCGCCCACGTCGGGAAACAGGCCAATCGTAATTTCCGGCATGGCGATGCGCGTGCTTTCCGTCACCACGCGGTGGCTGGCGCCGGCCATCAGGCCCAGGCCGCCGCCCATGACGATGCCACCGCCCCACACCAGCAGCGGCTTTGCATAGGTATGGATGCGGTGGTCGAGCCGGTATTCCTCGGCAAAGAAGGCCAGCGCCTGCGGGTTAGGCACGACGCCCGGCTGCTCGACCACGGCCGTGCGCAGGCTGCGCACGTCGCCGCCCGCGCAGAAAGCCTTGTCGGTCGACGATTGCAGCACCACGCAGGCGATGGCAGCGTCACTGGCCCAGCGCACGAGAGCGCCATCGATGGCGCGGATCATGTCCAGGGTCAATGCATGCAAGGACTTTGGCGCATCGAGGGTGATGACGCCCAGCTTCATGCCGCCGGGACAGTCGCGTTCCTCGATTTTCACAGTTTCAATCAGGGTACTTTCAGCCAAGGTTTCAGCCATTGCGCCACTCCGCCGGACGTTTTTCCAGGAACGCTTGCACGCCTTCTTTCTGGTCTTGCGTATCGAACAGGCCCAGGAACAGGGTGCGTTCATCGGGCAGGGAATTGACCAGCGGATGGCTGCGCGCGCCCTGGATCAGGGTCTTGCACGCCGTCACGCTGCTGGGGCTTTGACGGGCCACCTTGGCGGCCAGGGCCAGCGCCGTGGCGGCAGCCTTGCCGGTTGGCACGACTTCCTCGACCAGGCCGATAGCCAGCGCCTTGGCCGCATCGACCCGTTCGCCACATAAAATCATGCGCTTGGCCCAGCCTTCGCCCACCAGCCACGGCAAGTGCTGCGTGCCGCCCGCGCACGGCAGCAAGCCGACGGATGCTTCCGGCAAAGCCATCTGCGCATGTTCTTCAGCAATACGGATGTCGCAGGCCAGCGCACATTCAAGCCCGCCGCCCATGGCATAGCCATTGATGGCGGCGATGCTGACGCCGCGAAACGCGGACAACGCCTCGAACGCCTCGCCAAACGCGGCGGCCATGGCGAACGCCGTGTCCTTGTTGCCATCGGCAAACACCTTCAGATCGGCACCGGCAGAGAAGAACTTGGCGCCGCCGCCCGTGATCACGAGAGCGTACACGTCCGGGTCGGCATTCAGGTCGACCACCAGTTGCGTCATCGCGTTCAGGCTGGCCTGGGTCCACGTATGGGCGGGCGGGTTGTCGAGCGTCACCAGGGCCGTATGGCCATGGCGTTCCAGCAGCAAATTTGTATACACTTTGGTCATCGCAGATTCTCCGTGGCGCCGTCTTTCAAGATCGCTCGCGCGACGATCAGGCGCATGATTTCATTCGTCCCTTCCAGGATCTGATGCACCCGCGTATCGCGCACGTGGCGCTCGAGCGGATACTCGCGGATGTAGCCATAGCCGCCATGCAATTGCAGCGCATCGTTGGCAACATTAAAACCTACATCCGTGGCGAAACGTTTTGCCATGGCGCAATATGCCGTGGCGTCGGGACTTTCCTGGTCCAGTTTCCACGCCGCCAGGCGCACCATCTGGCGCGCCGCCACCAGTTCCGTCAACATGTCGGCCAGCTTGAATTGCAGCGCCTGGAATTGCGCCAGCTCGCGGCCGAACTGCGTGCGCTCCTTCATGTACGCTTGCGCCCGCGTGAGAGCCGCCTGCGCCGTGCCCACCGAGCACACGGCGATATTGATGCGCCCGCCATCGATGCCCTTCATGGCAATGGCAAAGCCTTCGCCTTCCGCTCCCAGCAAGTTCGCTGCCGGCACTTTCACCTGGTCAAAGCTGATGATGCGCGTGGGCTGGCTGTTCCAGCCCATCTTTTCTTCTTTCTTGCCATACACGATGCCGGGCAGATTGGCCGGCACGGCAAAGGCGGAAATACCGGCCGCGCCTTCGCCGCCGGTTCTCGCCATGACGATCAGCATGTCCGTCTGGCCCGCGCCCGAGATAAACGCTTTCGTGCCGTCGAGTACGTAGAAATCGCCCTCCTTCACTGCCTTGGTGCGCAAGGAGGCCGCGTCGGAACCCGACTGCGGTTCCGTCAGGCAATAGCTGGCCAGTTTCTGACCGGCGGCCAGGGACGGCACCCATTCGTCGCACAGGGCTTCCTGCCCCCAGCGCGACAGCATCCAGGTAGCCATGTTGTGGATGGTGATATAGGCCGTGGTCGAGGTGCAGCCACCGGCCAGCTCCTCGAAGACGATGGCCGCATCCTGGCGGCTCAAGCCCAGGCCGCCCCAGCGTTGCGGCGTGTAGAGGCCGCAAAAGCCCATCTCGCCCGCCTTGGCGATGGTTTCCACGGGAAAAATCGATTCCGCGTCCCAATGGGCCGCATGCGGCGCCAGTTCGCCTTCGGCAAACGCGCGCGCCGCCTGCTGGAACTCGCGCTGCTCGTCGCTCAGTTCAAAGTCCATGCCAGCTCCTTATTTGAGGCTGATGGTGGTGTTGACCTTGCCCACCGAGGCCGCGTCCGTGAACCAGCGCTGGGTGATCGTTTGCGTCTGCGTGTAGAACAGCACGACTTGCTTGCCGAACGGGCCCAAATCGCCCAGTTTCGAGCCGCGCGAACCCGTAAAGCTGAACAGGGGAACGGGCACGGGGATGGGCACGTTGATGCCGACCTGGCCCACGTCGATTTCTTCCTGGAAGTAGCGCGCGGCCGCGCCGCTTTGCGTAAACAGCGCCGTGCCATTGCCGTTCGGATTTGCGTTTACCAGGGCAATCGCTTCATCGAGCGTGTCGACTTCGACGACGATCAATACGGGGCCAAAGATTTCCTGGTCATACACGACCATGCCCGGTTTCACGCCGGACAGAATCGTCGGGCCGACGAAGTTACCGTTCGGATAGCCATCGACCTTGACGTCGCGGCCATCGAGGGTCAGCACGGCGCCCTGTTCGATGCCCTTGGCTACGAGGCTGAACACGCGCTCTTTCGCCGCGCACGAGATGACGGGGCCCAGGTCCGGATTGTCCTTGCCCGCGCCCACCGTCAGGGTTTGCGCCTTGGCCGACAATTCCGGCAGCCACTCGCGCGCTTCGCCCACCAGCACGGCCACCGATGCCGCCATGCAGCGCTGGCCGGCGGCGCCGAAACCCGCGCCCAGCAGCTGGTTCAGGGTCTGTTCTTTATTTGCATCCGGCAAGACGACGGCGTGGTTCTTGGCGCCCATCATGCATTGCGCGCGCTTGCCGTTCAGGCTGGCGCGCTGGTACACATGCGTGCCCACCTTGCTGGAACCGACGAAGGAAATCGCCTTGATGTCCGGGTGGTCGCACAGGGCGTTGACCACGTCTTCGCCGCCGTGGATGACGTTCAACACGCCGGCCGGGATACCCGCCTGCAAGGCCAGGCGCACGAGCTTTTCCGTCACCAGCGGATCTTGCTCCGATGGTTTCAGCACGAAGGTATTGCCGCAGGCAATCGCCATCGGGAACATCCACAGCGGGATCATGGCGGGGAAATTGAACGGGGTAATGCCGGCGCACACGCCCAGCGGCTGCATCACGCTGTAGGTGTCGACGCCGCCAGCCACGTTTTGCGCGTATTCGCCCATTTGCAGGGTGCCGATATTGGCGGCATGCTCGACCACTTCCAGGCCGCGGAACACGTCGCCTTCCGCGTCGAGCAGGGTCTTGCCCTGCTCCATCGTCAAGGTGGCGGCCAGGTCGGCCATGTTTTCGCGGATCAGTTGCTGAAGCTTGAGGAAGATGCGCGCACGCGCGCCGATCGGCGTCTTGCGCCAGGTTTTGAAGGCCCGCTGGGCCGAGGCGATGGCGGCGTTCACTTCCTCCGGCGTGGCGAACGGCACCTTGGCCAGTACTTCCTGCGTGGCCGGGTTGACGACGTCGCGCCAGACGGTGGTTTGGGATTCAACCCACTCGCCGTTGATCAAGAGGGGAACAGTTGGAATAGCGTTTTGCATGGTCACTCGAAGTCTCCTGGTGTGGGTATAGGTCTGTTTGCATTATTCGCACAATAGCCGCCACAAACAAGGCGTGAAAATGCGAGATAATGCAAAGCTGAATCTGTTAATCTGCAAAGATTGTAAATTTGCAGATTCCACAAACCGGGGAAGAGGAAACGCGATGGCAAAGGTTTTCATGGGTGTGCGCCTGCAGCGGCTGCGCGAGGAACGGCGCATGACGCAGGTGGCGCTGGCCAAGTCCCTGGGCATTTCACCCAGCTACCTGAACCAGATGGAACGCAACCAGCGCCCGCTGACGGTGCCGATTTTATTGCGCATCGGCACCGTGCTGGGCGTCGATCCGCAAATCTTTTCCGAACACGACAGCGCCAGCCTGGTAGCCGACGTGCGCGACGTGTTCGGCGAATTGCCCGATGCGCCGCCCACGTCGATGGCGGAACTCAAGATGCTGGTGGAAAACATGCCGGAGCTGGCGCGCTCGATTTTGCTCTTGCAGCGGCGCTACCGGGTCATGGCGGAACGGGCCGATACCCTGGCTGCGCGTCTCGACGACGGCAGCCGCGGCGCCAGTTCGGCGGCCCCGTCCACGGACGAGGAAGTGCGCGAATACCTGAACCGGCGGCAGAACTACATCGATGAACTGGACCGGGCGGCGGAGCTGGTGGCCGGGGAATTCGATCCCGCCCTGCGCACGCTCGATGCGCTGCAAGGCCGCTTGCTGGAGCGCCACGGCGTCAAGGTGCAACTGTCCGATGGCGACGCGGGCATGGTGCGCAAGCACCGCTACGACGCCCAGCAACAGATATTGTGGCTACCCGACACCCTGACGGGCGGCCAGCGCGCCTTCCAGATGGCGGCGCAAATCAGCTTGCTCGAGCACAGCGACCTGATCGACGCCCTGGTACTGGCGGCGGGATTCTCCGGTGCGGCTGCGCAAACGAGCGCGCGCCTGGCGTTTTCCAATTATTTTGCGGGTGCCCTGTTGATGCCGTATCAACGCTTCCTGCAGGCGGCGGAAACGCGCGCCTACGATATCGAGCGCCTGGCGCACCAGTTCGGCGTGGGCTTCGAGGCCGTGTGCCACCGCCTGAGCACCATGCAGCGCCCCGATGCGGCGGGTTTGCCGTTTTTCTTCGTGCGCGTCGACCGCGCCGGCAATGTCTCGAAGCGCCAGTCGGCCACGGACTTTCACTTTTCCAGGGTGGGCGGCACCTGCCCCCTGTGGATCGTGTACGACGCCTTCAGCCACCCGGGCCAGGTGCTGACGCAAGTGGCCAGCATGCCGGACGGCTGCACATACTTATGGATCGCGCGCCAGGTCAGCACGGCATCGCCGGGTTTCCGCGCTCCCGGCAAGACCTTTGCCGTGGCGCTGGGCTGCGACATCTCGCAGGCGCACCGGCTGATCTATTCGAAGGGGCTCGATTTGCACGACCCGAGCAGCGCCACGCCGATCGGCACGGGCTGCAAGGTGTGCGAGCGGCAGGCGTGTCCGCAGCGGGCGTTTCCATCCTTGCTGCTGGCGCCGCCGCCCGTATCGGCTTAGGACTCGTCGATCACGCGGGCGCGCAGCGCGTCGAATTCGCGCGTGAATTCCGCGCGCCAGTCGCGCCGCGTGCTCTCGGCTATCCAGGCCGCATCGAGGCCATTCAGCATGAAGCCGCGCATGTCGTCCAGGCCGAAGCCGAATTCGCGCATCATCATCCACGCGCCCGTCGGCGTCACGTGGTGCAGGGTCGGGTCGTCCGTGTTCGGGTGCAGTTTCAAGCCCAGCTTGGCCATGGCGCGGATCGGGTGATCCAGCGCCCAGCGCTCGGGCGCCAGGGTGCGCAGATAGTAGGAATTGGTCGGCACCACCGTAAACACGAGGCCCTGCTCCACGCAGCGCTGCGCCAGTTGAGGATTATCGACAATCGTGTAGCCATGGTCGACCCGGTCCACCTGTAATTCGTCGATGGCCGTCGCCACGTTCATCCACGGCATACCGAATTCGCCCGCGTGCGCGGTGCATTTGAAGCCGGCCTCGCGTGCGGCGCGGTAGGCTTCGATGAAGAGCTCGGGCGGGCGGTCGTTTTCGCGGTAGTCGATGCCGATGCCGATGACTTCCGGCGCGCGGTGCGCCTTCATCCATTCCACCATCTGCACGGCTTCCGCGGGAGCGGCTTCGCGGTCGATGCTGGGAATCAAACGGCCGATCACGCCGAAATCGCGCTGCGCATCGCGGATGGCGGCCACGATGGCGTCTTGCGCCGCGTCATAGCGGATGCCCGACACGCGCACGGTGCCGGTGGGGTTCCAGAAGAACTCCGCATAGCGCACGCCATGGCCATGCACGTCTTCCAGGTATTCGTAGGCGAGGCAATACAGGTCCGTCGGCGAGACGATCAGGTGCGCGTCGAGCGCGCGCAGCACGCGCAGCACGCCGACGGGCTTGTCGCCGCGCGTATAGAACGCGTCGATGTCCTCGGGGGTGACGACATTGCCCGTCTTGGCGGCCAGCGCGCGGAAAGTAGCCTGGCGCACCGTGCCAAACAGGTGGCAATGCAGCTCCACTTTCGGCATGGCGCGTAAAAACTGTTCAATGCTCAGGGGGGAATTAGACATGAAGCTCGTTTCGTTAAGAGGGAATCAGGCGAGAATGCCGGCCAGGCGCTGCATCAGCAGTTCAATGGCGGCCGGGCCATCGGCCAGCATCGCCACCTGCGTGTTGATGGGGGCGCGGCGCGGCACGCGGAACTCGCACACCGTCATGCCGCGCGTCAGCTCGCCCGTCAATTCGATGGCCACGTGGGCGCTCTGGAACTGGAACAGCTGCGGCGCTTCCAGGTACAGGGCCACCACCGGGTCGTACATCGGCATGGGCACGGAACCGTCGGCGCTGCGGATGCGCACATACGCTTCCAGGTAGCCGGCCAGCCGCTGCGCGCGCGGCGTGCCGATGGCGCGCAGCTGCTCCACCTCCAGTTTAGTGACCAGCAGCTGGCGGCACAGGTTCAAGCCGAACATGCGCAGCGGGATGCCGGCCTGGAAGACCTGGGCGGCCGCTTCCGGGTCCGCATAGATATTGAATTCCGCCGCCGCCGTGTGGTTGCCCTGGTCGGTCGAGCCGCCCATCAGGATGATTTCAACGATTTTTTCCGCGATGTCGGGCGCGCGGCTCAAAGCCGTGGCCAGGTTGGTCATCGGCGCGATCGCCATGATGGTGATCTGGCCGGGATGCTTGCGCACGGCGGCGATCAGGGCGTCGACGGCGTGGCCGGCAGCGTCACCGGCCTCGCCGGGCGGCAGGATCTCGCCAGTGGTGGGCATGCCGCTGTCGCCGAGGATGCGCTGCGCCGTTTCGATGACGCCGGCCAGCGGCTCTTCGCAGCCGCGGTAGATAGGCACCGTCAAGCCATCATGGGCCTTGATGCGCAAGGCGTTGTCGTAGGTGATGTCGACGGGCGCATTGCCCGCCACCACGCTTACGCCCAGCCACTCGATACCGGGATTGCTGCCCAGGAGCAGCATCGTCAGCCAGTCGTCGAAACCGGGATCGGTATCGAGCCAGATCTTTTTCAAGGCTTGGGTCATGATGGTTTCCATTCAGAAATCAGGCGCCCAGCCACAGGGCGCTGTCGGACGGCAGCACGAAGGACACGGCCGTGCCCTCGCGCCAGGCGGCGCCGCCGGCCGCGCAAATGCCCTTGACCTGGCCCAGCGGCGTTTGCAGCAGGTATTCGACGGTGTCGCCGAGGAAGCCCCGCGCCAGCACGGTACCCGGGTATTGCCCCGCAGCGTCGTCGGCCGCGCACACGCGCACCTTGTCCGGACGCCAGCCCAGCACCGTGGTACCGGCGGCAACGGGAGACGTGTACGGCAGGCTGGCGCCCGCGTGGTGCAGCGCGCCGTCGCGGTAGTCGAACAGGTTTTCAAAGCCCATGAAGTTGGCAACGAAGCGTGTTGACGGCGTATTGAAGACGGCTTCCGGCGCGGCCAGCTGCTCGATGCGTCCGCCGTTCATGACGACGATGCGGTCGGACAGGGCCAGCGCTTCTTCCTGGTCATGCGTCACGTACAGCATGGTGATGCCCAGTTCGCGCTGGATGCGGCGCAACTCGGCGCGCATCTGCACGCGCAGCTTGGCGTCCAGGTTCGACAGCGGTTCGTCCAGCAGCAGCAAGGCCGGTTCGACGACGATGGCGCGCGCCAGCGCCACGCGCTGCTGCTGACCACCGGACATCTGCGCCGGCAAGCGCGTTTCAAAGCCCGTCAGCCCGACGGCGGCGATCACGGCTTCCACCTTCGTTTTCAGCAGGGCCGGCGCCACCTTGCGCAGGCGCAAACCAAAAGCGATGTTGTCGTATACATTCAGATGCGGAAACAGCGCATACGACTGGAAGACCATGCCGATATTGCGCTTGTTCGGCGCCAGCTTGCCGATTTCGCGGCCGTCGAGCACGATGCGGCCCGACTGCAGCGGCATCAGGCCGGCGATGGCGCGCATGGTGGTGGTCTTGCCGCAACCGCTGGGGCCCAGCAGGGAAATCAGTTCGCCCTGCTCGACGTGCAGGTCCAGGTCTTTCACGGATGTCGTGTTCTTGGCGTAGCCGAGGTTCAGCTTGTGCAGTTCCAGATAACTCATGGTGTGTTGCCTCTTACATGTATTTAGAAATGCCCAGCACCTTCTCGGTCACCATCACGAAGGCCATGGTGAACAAGACCAGCAAGGTCGACAGGGCAGCGATCGACGGATCGAAACTGTTTTCCATATGGCCCAGCATCTCGATGGGCAAGGTGCTGATGCCAGGACCCGTCAGGAACAGCGAGACGGGCACCTGATTGAACGAAGTGACGAAGGCGAGGAAGAAGGCGGCGATCACGGCGTTGCGGATATTCGGCAGCACGATCATGAAGAAGGCGCGCAGGCGCGACGCACCCAGCGTAATGGCGGCATCCTCGATATCCACGCGCAAATTCACCAGGCTGGCATACACCACGCGCACCGAATAGGGAATCAGCAGCGCGATGTGGCCGATCAGCAGGCCCACATACACGGGCGCGTTGATGGTCAGCACCAGGTGGTGCAGCAAGCCCAGCCCGACGAGGATGGCGGGAATGATCAGCGGCGACGTCAGTATCTGACGGATGGCGCCGATGCCCGGCGGCGGCATGCGCGAAAACGCATACGCGACGGGTATGCCCAGCAGCAGCGCGATCACGGTGGCGATCAGGCCGATTTCCAGGCTGGTCTGGAAGGCGCGGCGGAACTCGGGCGCCGACCACACTTCGATGATCCAGCGCAGCGAGTACGACTCGGGCGGGAACGCCAGCGTCTCGCCGCCGCTAAAGCCGGCCAGCACGACGATGGCGAATGGCCCCAGCAGGAACAGGAATACCAGCCATAAAACGGCACGTGAAAACAGGCTTTCTTTCATACGGAACTCCGGCTCGAGGAAATACGTTTAAGGCCGGCATTCACCAGCAAAGTCATGCAGACGAGGATGACGGCGATGACATTCGCCGCGCCAAAATCGCTCTCCACGCTGACCTTCTGGTACAGCAGGGTTTCCAGCATCAGCACCTTGGTGCCGCCCAGCAGTGCTGGCGTCACATAGGCCGTCACGCAGCCCGTAAACACCAGGGTGCCGCCGACGACCAGGCCTTCCTGCGTCAGCGGCAGGGTGACCTTGCAAAACACTTGCCATGGATTGGCGCCCAGGGTGGCGGCAGCCGGCTCCACGTCGCGCGGCAGGTTTTCCAGCGCGCCCGCCAGGGACATCAGCATCAATGGCAGCAGCAGTTGCAGCAGGCCGACAAACACGGCGAATTCGCTGAACAGCAAACGCAGCGGCTCTTCCGTCAAGCCCATGTTGACGAGTGCCGCGTTGACGGCGCCGTTACGGCCCAGCAATACGATCCAGGCATAGGTACGCGCGATCGGCGAGACCATCAGCGGCAGAATCATCATGCCCACCACCAGCCCGCGCCACTTCGGCGACACGCGTGCCACGGCTTGCGCGGCCGGGTAGCCGAGGATGATAGCCGCCAACGTCACCAGCGCGGCAATGCGCAGGGTGCGCCAGAAGATGGTGCGGTTGAATTCCTGCGAGAAGAATTCGATGAAGCGGTCGACGCCCCACTGCATGCCGTCGCCGACGCGGAAGGCGTCGACCAGCAAGGCCAGCACGGGCAGCAGGAAGCAGACGACGATAAAGATCAGCGCCGGCAGGACCAGCAGCAGTCCCAGGCGCTTTTTTGGATCAGCAAACATGGTGTTTTCTCCTCGTCACCACTATTTGCTCATGGCCTTGTTCCACTGCGTCATCCAGTTCGTGCGCTGCTTGAGGATGGTTTCCGGCTTGACGAATTTCAGCGAATTGATCTGGTCGGCGCCATAGGTATTGAATTGCGCGGCCGCCACCGACAGGCGCACGTCCTTGTTGACGGGCGAGTCGACCAGATTGGTGGCCAGCTGCGTCTGCACTTCCTTGGACAGCCAGAAATCCATCAGCTGGTAGGCCAGGTCCGCATTCTTCGAACCGGCGACGATGCCCATCACGTTCATGCCGGCCGCCTGGCCTTCGGCCGGGATGCTCCATTTCAGGGGCAGGCCCGTCTTGAGCATTTGCGACCAGGTAAAGCGCGCCACGGGCGCGGCCCAGATTTCATCCTGGGCGAACAGGGCCGCCAGCTGCGCGCTGTTTTTCGAGAACGTGACGACGTTGCCCTTCATGCCGACGATCTTGGCAAAGCCGGTGGCGTAGTCGTCCGTCTTGCCGCCCCAGGCCGCATCGGCCATGCGCAGCATCAGGGGACCCTGCGTGGTGCTCACGTCGGGGAAGGCCACGCGGCCCTTCAGTTCAGGGCGCCACAGGTCCTTCCAGGACGTCAGCGGGGCGATCTTGTCGCTGCGGTACACCAGGCCGACCGAGTACAGCGTATAGCCGACGGCGAAGTTGCCGCCGATCGGGTTCTTCGCCACGTCGTACAGGGCTTTGTAATTGCTCAGCTTGGAGTAATCCATGGGCTGGATGACGCCCTTTTGCGCCGCTTCCAGCATGCCGGAATCGGACAGCAGCACCAGGTCGATCACCGGGTTCTTGCTGTGCACTACCAGCTTGGCGATACGGTCCGCGTTATTCCCCGTTTCCACCTTGATATCGCAACCGCATTTGGCCTTGAACGGCTCGTACACATACTTCATGAACAAGGGCTGGGCAATCGGATAGGCCGAAATGACCAGCTCGCGTTTTTCCGCGTGGGCGGCGTTAGCCAGCAAGCCTAGGCTCAACGCCAACATGAGGTGCTTTTTCAAGATGCTTCCTTTCAGGGGACGGCGCTGGGGGACAGCGCCTGTAAAGATGAATCAGACTCAGAAATAATGTCGCATGCCAACGATCAGCACGCTTTGCGTCTTGCCGCCCGAGGCGCCGAAGCCGAACACGCGGGCGAACGTCGCGTCGCCGGCCGCTTTCTGGTAGCTCCAGGTGATGGCGACATCGGTGCGCTTGGACAGGAAGTAATCGGCCTGGAAGTTGACCTGATGCCATTTCGGCGTCTTGTTGATCACGTCATATTTACCGGTGGTAAAGAAATACGACGCGCCCAGGTTCAGCGCTTCCGTCAGCTTGTGGTTCACGTTCAAGTCCACGTTTTGCAAGGTCAGATTGCTTTGATCCAGGTAGTGGTAGCGCACGTTGGTGTACAGCGCGCCAAACTTGGTCTTGCCCACATTATAAAAGCCTCCCGTGCCGGCGATGGCCTGGCTGTCCACGCCCGCGCCCTTGACGGCGCTCTTGTTGAAGATCAACAAGGAGCTGCCATAGTCATTGCCGATGGCGCCATTCGGCGCATCGGGGCTGTTCGGACGATCCATCTTGGTGTAGGCGACGGCCCAGCTGAAGGCATCGACCTTGTAGCCGGCACCCATGCTGTAGACGCGGTTGCGGTTGGAATCTTCCGGGTTTTCGCTGAAGCCGTACAAACCCGTGAACGACAGGTTGCTGATGTTCGGGCTGACATACTTGACGGCATTTTGCACGCGCAGGTTGTTGTAGCCATTATCGTTGTCGCCGATATGCACGCCATTGCTGGCAATGACGACCGGGCCCAGCAGGTCCTTGACGGCTTCGTACTGGCGGCCCAGGGTGAGCGTCCCCTTGTCATTGCTGGACAAACCCACATACGACTGGCGGCCAAACAAGCGGCCGCTTTGCGACGCCGTGCCCGTCATGACGTTAAAACCGTTTTCCAGCACGAAGATGGCCTTGGTGCCGTTGCCCAGGTCTTCCTGGCCGCGAAAACCGATACGGGGATTCTGATTCGTGCCGCTCAACGCATGCGTGCGGCTGCCCTTGCCCTCATCCGACACATAGCCGATACCGGCCGACAGCAAGCCATACACTTGCACGCTGCTTTGCGCCTGCGCCGCGCCCTGCGCCGCCAGCAAGCCACCCACTACCATCGTTCCCGTCATCCATTTGTTCATCGCCGCCACCCTAAAAAGAATAAACCCTGAGTTTTTTGGAATTATTTTATTGATGCGTCCCTTGCATGGCGTGCTAGCGCGAGTACCGGCGCCGCCTGGCAAGCGCTTCTCTGAAGATTGTTGCCTTCAAGACAAGTAAAGACCAGTCCAGAATATGGTAAATTGCGGGATAAGAAAATTTGTTTATTTTTATAAATCCATTACTTTTTCTAATAAGCAAACCCATGCATGAGTTGAGCAAGAAGATTTCCTTACGACATTTACAAGCGTTTTCCACCTTAGCCCGGGTAAACAGCTTCAGCAAGGCTGCACAGGAATTGTGCGTGACCCAGCCAGCCCTCAGCGCCTCGATCAAGCTGCTGGAAAATCAACTTGGGAAAAAGTTGTTTAACCGCACAACCCACCAGCTGGAACTGACGCGCGAAGGCAAGCTGGCGCTCGACTACGCCACGCATTTATTAAATACGGCAAGCAACACTTTTGCCGATATCCAGCGCGCCATCGGCAGCGGCCGGCACCGCATCCGCATCGGCGCGATCCCGTCGGCCATGGCGATGACGGCCGTCGTGGTGGCGCGCTACTGCGAGCAGCATGGCGACGAAGTGGAAATCGTCCTGTCGGACATGCCCAACGACGGCTTGCTGCACGCCCTGCATTCGGGCCAGCTGGACTTTTGCGTGGGTATCGAGGTGCCCGGTTCCGTGTCGTTGGAAAGCGTGGGCCTGTTCGAAGACGAACTGGTGCTGGTGACGGCGGGACGCCATGCGCTGGCGGTGCTCAAGGAAGTGCGCTGGGAGCAATTGGCGGGGCAGGAAATCGTCGTGTTTACCAAGGGCAGCATCTGGGAGTTCGCCTCGAGCGCCCTGCGCCAGCATGGCTTGAGCCCGTCGAGCCTGTACCAGATGATCCACAGCGAGTCGCTGTATGGCGTGGTGCGCGCCGGCATCGCCGTCGGTATCATGCCCAGCCTGTACACGACCTTCCTCAACGACGAGGACCTGCACGTGGCACCGCTGCGCCAGCCCACCTGCAAGCGCAAGATCGCCTTGATGCGGCGCAATGAGATCAGCCGCAACCACCATGTCGATGACTGCTTTTCCGCCCTGAGAAAGGATCTGCAGCAGGTCGACCAGTGGTTTTAAGTTAAAACTTAAGCAGGCGCCTTCAGCAAGTTAGCCAAAGCAACATACTGCTCCAGCCCCACGGTTTCCGGGCGCAGGGTCGGATCGATGCCGGCCGCCTTGATCTGCTCTTCCGTAAACATCCCGGCCAGGCAGTTGCGGATCACCTTGCGGCGCTGCGAGAAGGCCTTCATGACCACCGCTTCCAGGGTGGCCTGGTCGCACGCCAGGCGCTCGGCCACGGGAATCATGCGCACGATGGCCGATTCCACTTTTGGCGGCGGATCGAAGGCCGTCGGTGGCACGATGAACAGCAGCGACATGTCATAGCGCCATTGCAGCATCACGGACAGGCGGCCATACGCCTTGCTGCCCGGTTCGGCCACCATGCGCTCGACGACTTCCTTTTGCAGCATGAAATGCTGGTCCTGTACCAGCGGTGCGAAGTCCGCCAGGTGGAACAGCAGCGGGCTGGAAATGTTGTACGGCAAGTTACCCACGATGCGCAGCTTCTGGCCGGCCGGTACGGGGATTTGCGCGAAATCGAATTTCAGCGCGTCGCCCGAGTGGATCGTCAGCTTGGCCGGATTGAACGTCTTTTCCAGGCGCACGATCAGGTCGCGGTCCAGTTCCACCACGTGCATCTGCTTCAAATGGCGCAGCAGCTGCTCCGTCATGGCGCCCAGGCCGGGGCCGATTTCGACCATGGCATCGTCCGGCTGCGGCCCGATGGCGGCCGTGATGTCGTCGAGGACGAAGCGGTCATGCAGGAAGTTCTGGCCAAAGCGTTTGCGGGCAACGTGTTTCATATTCTGTTTTTCTATTCTAGGGGCGGTGTAGCGGGGTAAAACCGGTGGGCGATCAGGCGCGGCTGCTGGCGCGCAGCATGTCGAGCGCCGTTTGCAGGGCTTGCTCCATGCTGTGGCAATCGGCCAGCCCCAGCCCTTGCGCGGCCAGGTCCAGCGCCGTGCCGTGGTCGACCGAGGTGCGGATCAACGGCAAGCCCAGGGTGATATTGATGCCGCGCCCGAAGGTCGCGTATTTCAGCACGGGCAGGCCCTGGTCGTGGTACATGGCCAGCACGCAATCAGCATCGGCCAGGTATTTGTGCTGGAACAAGGTGTCGGCCGGATACGGCCCGCGCGCATCGATGCCGCGCGCTTGCGCCGCGGCAATCGCCGGGGCGATGACATCGATTTCCTCGCGTCCCAGATACCCGCCCTCGCCCGCGTGCGGGTTCAGGCCGGTGACCAGGATGCGCGGCGCGGCGATGCCGAATTTCTGTTGCAGGTCGGCCTGGATGATATCCAGGGTGACGGCCAGGCTGTCCATGGTGATGGCAGCGGACACGTCCTTCAATGGCAGATGCGTGGTGGCCAGCGCCACGCGCAGGGTCGGTTCGCCATGGCCGGGTTCGCCGGCCAGCATCATCACCACTTGCGGCGTGCCGGTTTTTTCCGCCAGGTATTCCGTATGGCCGGAAAAGGCCACGCCGGCATCGTTGATCGTGCTTTTTTGCAAGGGCGCCGTGACCATGGCGCCAAACCAGCCGGCCTGGACACCTTCCACGGCCGCGTCCAGGGTCGCGAGCACGGAACGCCCGTTTTCCTTGTCGAGTACGCCAGGAATGACATTGTTAACAGTGGGAATATCGATCACGGCCAGGCGGCCAGACCCGAACTGGGGCAGGCCGCTGTTGCGCACGGCTTGCAGCGACAGCGCCGCCAGGCGGATGTCCGGATCGATCAGGCTGGCCGTCAGCGCCAGGAAGGCGGCGTCGCCCAGCAGGATGCAGTTGACTTCATTGCGCATGGCCCAGGCCGCGCGTATGGAGATTTCCGGGCCGACACCAGCCGGTTCGCCACAGGTAATGGCGATGGCAGGCCGGCGTGCAAGGGGCAAGTTACTCATGCGCAATGAATCAGCCGCATTACTGATCGTCCGCGCGGAATTCGACGTAGGCACGGTCGCGCACTTCGCGCGCCCAGTTTTCCGTCGCTTCTTCCAGCTTGCGTTCGCGCAAGGCATTGCGCGCAGCGGCGCGCTGCTTCTCTTTCGAGACGTCATCACTCTTGCGTTCCAGCACTTCGATCAGGTGGAAGCCAAAGCTCGATTCGATCGGCTCGCTCACTTCGCCCGGTTTCAGCGCATTCATCGCCGTTTCGAATTCCGGTACGGTATCGCCTGGATACAGCCAGCCCAGGTCGCCGCCCTTGGCGGCCGAACCGTCGTTCGAGAACAAGCGGGCCAGGTCTTCGAACTTGGCGGCCTTGTTATCGAGACGCTCTTTCAATTCCGACAATTTGCGCTTGGCTTCGGCCGCCGACAAGGTCGGCGTTATTTTCAGCAAGATATGGCGGGCATGCGTCTGCTGCACGGCGGCGACGGCTTGCGCCTCGGCAGCACTGCGGCGGTCCACCAGCTTGAGGATGTGGAAGCCCGTATTGCTCTTGATGATAGGCGTGATCTGGCCCGGCTTCAATTTCAGCAACTGTTCCGTGAACAGGGGCGGCACGCGGTCGCTATGGCGCCAGCCGATATCGCCACCGCTCAGCGCATCGCTGGCGTCGGAATAGGTGGCGGCCATCTTGGCGAAATCGGCGCCCGTGCGCAGCTGGCGGCTGACTTCTTCGGCGCGCGCGCGGCGTGCGGCGATCTGTTCGGGGCTGGAATTTTCCGGAATGCGCACGAGAATCTGCGCCAGGTTCAGTTCCACCTGTTCGCTGGCGGCCGCTTTTTCCGCTTCCAGGAAGTTATCCACTTCGGAATCGGAAATCTGGATCTTGGCGTCGACTTCATGCTCGCGCAGGCGCTGCATGATGATTTCATCGCGGATTTCTTCGCGGAAGGTCGCAAACGGCGTGCCTTCTTTTTCCATCTGGTTGCGCAGCTCTTGCACCGTCATTTTTTGCTGTTCAGCAATACGGCCAATCGCGCGGTCCAGGGTCAGGTCATCCACGCGCACGCCCATTTCCTTGGCCAGCTGCATTTGTGCGCGTTCAACAATCATGCGCTCGAGCAATTGACGACGCAGGTCGGCAGGATCGGGCAAGGGCACGTTCTGCGCCTTCATGCGCTGCTCCACGCTCTTGATACGGGCCGCCACTTCATTGCGCGTAATCACCTCGTCATTGACGACGACGGCGATGGAATCGATGGTCTGGCCACTGCTCGAGGCCGGTGGCGTGAACCCCTTGACCGGCGCCGCGGCAGCGGGCTTGGCGACAGGCGCTGGCGCAGCCTGTTGCGCCCAGACACTACTGGTCGTGGCGCCGGAAATGGCGCACAACAAGACCGTTGCAATTTTGAGTTGGTGCATACTGGCATTACGCATAATGTGTAGAGCGCTCATGAGTTCAGGTGAATAAAAAAACCGGTTTGTGCCGGCGCCGGGAACACCGGCGGCGGCAACGGTGCCTATCTTAACGGAGTGGCTGGCTCAGTGTCTGGTAACCGGGGATGGTTTTTGTAAAAGTTTCCAGGCCATTCGCGCCCAGACCCAGGCCATTCGACAAGCCCGTCAATTCCAGCTGGAAGAAGATCGGCGTCGAGACAGTCTTGTTCGTCGTCACGAAACGCTGCGCACCCATGCGGAACACCCAGCAGTCGCCCTTGTATTCCAGGCCGACCAGGCTTTCCAGCATGCTGCGATCCTTCACGGAGTAACTGATGCGGCCCACGCCATACAGGCGGTCCGTCAACGGCCATTGGGTCGACACTTCAACATTGCGCCAACCAGCATCTCCACGCTGGAAACGATTGCCAAAATTCAATACCTTCTTGGCACCGGGCTGATATTGCAAGGCGTAGTTGTAGCTGACCAGCTGGCGGTCGCTGGGATTGTACTGCACCAGGCTGTCGGCGGTCCAAGTCTCGGACACGCGGCCCGTTGCTGCCAGCAGGATATCCGAACGCGACTGGTTGACGGGTGTGCTCGAATCGAGTTGCACGCGCTGGTCGGCAAAATAGAAACGCTGGCCGAAAGTCAGGCGCATGCGTTCCGTTCCATCGGACTGCAGGAAACGCGATACCAGGGCGGCCGTGACCTGGTTGGCATCGCCGATGCGGTCGCTGCCGACAAAACGGTTTTCCGTGAAGATCTGCGTCAGGTTGAACGTGCCAGCGGCCGTATCGAACGTCGGAAACTTCGACTGGTCGCGGTACGGCGTGTAGACGTAGAACAGGCGCGGTTCCAGGGTTTGCGTGCCGCCCTTGGCGCCAAACAGATTCGTGTCGCGTTCAAACACCAGGCCGCTGTCGACCGAGAAGGTTGGCACGGCGCGCGTAAACGACGTATCCGCAAACTTCGCCTTGGTCCTGGCGTCGTTATCGAGCTGATACGCGCTGGCATTGAGCATCAGCTTGGGCGTGACGAAGTAGCCAGGGCGCACGATGGGGAAACTCACCTGCGGCACGGCCACGAGACGCGACCCCTGCACCAGGGTCGGGTGGGCGAAGCGCGTCGCTTCCGCGTCGAAGGTCCAGTCGAAGCCGCCCCAGACGTCGTATTTGCCAGCGTGGAAGTTCACCGCCGGCAAGCGGTCATACGGGCGCGTAACGGTCAGGCCGGGATTGTTGACCGCATCGGGATCCTGCAGCACCTGGTAATTCTGCACGCGCGCCGTCAGGCTCCAGTCCTCGGTGCGGTAATCGGTGCGCAATTCGCGCAGCAACTGGCGCTCGGTGGCGGTGGCGACGGTTTTCGAAAAATCATTCGGGTAATTATTGTCGGATGCCTCGCGCAGATCCCAGCTGTAACTCCAGCCCTTGGCCAGCGCCTGCTCATGCTTGGACTTGATCATGTAGCGGTTGGTCTTGGTCTGCTTGTCGTTAGGCAAGAACTCAAACGACGTTTCGCCCTGGTACAGGCCTGCATCCGTCTCGCCCATGTAGCGGCCTGCCGCACCGAGCTGGATGCCGCGCCGCTGTATGTAGCGCGGGAACAGGGTCAGGTCGCGGTTCGGCGCGATGTTCACGTAATACGGCATCAGCAGCTCGAAACCGTTCTTCGAGGCAAAGCCCGGCGTGGGCGCCAGCCAGCCCGAGCGGCGCGCACCCGACAGCGAAAACGAAATGCCAGGCGTGCCCAGGATCGGCACGTCCTTGAAATAGATGATGGTCTTGCTGCCGGTGCCCACGTCGCGGCCCGTATCGAGGTTCAAGGTGCTCGATTTCAGGTACCAGTCCGGATTCGGCCCTTCGCAGGTACTGTAAGTACCGTCGATAACAGTGGCTTCGTCGGGATTGATGAAGTCGACGCGCTCGGCCTTGCCCTGGCCGCCTCCCACTTCGAAGCGGTACGTCGGGTTGAGCAGGAAACCCTTGCCGGTCTCCATGTTCAGCTTCAAGACGTCGCCCGTGTAGTAATCGCCGAAACGCCACATCTTGATATGGCCCTCGGCGTCGAACTGATCTTCAACTTGTTTGTAACAAGCTGTATCTGCCGTCATTTTTGTGGTTTTTCCGCGTTCAATCACGACATTTTTATCGAGATTGATCTCCCTTTCGGGGCGTCCGTTCATGCTGTTCGCCGTCATGACGGTGGGCGCGTCGGGATCTTCCACATGAACCGGGCGCGGCGCTTTCTGGGCGTGAACAGGCACCGTCGTGGCGGCGACGAGCGCGCTGATGGCGAAAGCCCAGCGCTGCGAAGGGGGGGAGGCCGAAAACCAGCTCATGAATTGGAAGGGGCAAGCACCATGACAGGCGATTTTTTGATTTGAATCCCTTATTATATGGGAATCTGTGCGACACGCCTTAAAGCTCGGGTAGCTGGCCCCGGTCGCAACGTAGCAGTAACGGCTAGCAGCGCAGGAACTGCGCAGGCAAATCCCTGGTTTACCAGTGATAAAACAGTGAGGGGCTCCCCGGAGTACCCATTCTTAGCAAGACAAGACACGCTACGAGAAGGTGCCTTGTCAGTCTTATACGCCCGCCGAATCACCGGCGAGTCGCTATTCCTTTGCCTGTTTTGTTTACATAAAACATTGAAACTGTAGTTTATTTGCAAAGCTTGTGGATATTTTACATTTGCTTACAATTTTCTATATTTCAACAGTTCTCTGCAAGACTCGGTTTTCTCTCAGCTGAGTCATACCCGAGTGAAACTCTTCGATATCTTGTCATGCTTCAGTGTTGCAACTGCTGCCATGACCAGATGTACGACCATCTGTCACCTACTTGAGTGTGCGTCGCCGGTAACGGCGGGGTGCAAAGCCTCAGGGACAACGTACCCCCATTCTTTTCCGGCAGCCCGGCGTGCGAACGCCTGGCTGGAGACTGCGAGCAGCGATGCGGTCTAGGGGCTAGGTGAGTGCTGCAAGGGCAATGTTATGTGAACCATCGTTTGAACCCTCGTAAATATTAGTAGGCCAAAGCTGCTGGCAGGCCTAAACCAAACGGTACGTGGCTGGTTATCTCCGTGGATTCTGGGGATACGTCGTCATTCAGCCACCGGGGGAAAGATGGGCCCTAAACAGCCAGTCGCGATGTAGTTGTCGCGTCGATATCGTTGGGAACGTGGTAAGCCCGATTCCCTGCCGCTCGATCAAAGAACCGAGATAGCGGCAAGCAAACCGCAAGGCACGCCCTTGGGGGAGCGGGTAGAGGAGGATGGAGAAAGCGAATGCCGGGCTGTAATGGTCCGGATAGGGATTCAAGATTTGTCCCGGCCTGAAAGGGTGCCCACTTCCATCTGGTGTAATAGTCGTTATACGACTGTACTGGCTCCAGGCAGGCATCATTTTCAACCACCCCGAAGGGATGCAGCTCACCCTTCGGGGATGCGCTGTGTCTCGTCGGAACAACTACACGAGGTTCAGCATGAAAGTAACCGCCAGCAGTCTTGCAGGTTCTGCGTCCTCGCACGTGCCAACTGAATGGGTCGCCATCAACTGGCGGCTCGTACAACGCAACGTGAGAGCCATGCAGCATCGATTAACGAAGGCTACGCAGGAAGGCGACTGGCGCAGGGCGAAAGCGCTGCAAAGGTGGCTAACCCACTCGTTCAGCGCGAAAGCGCTGGCAGTCAAACGAGTGACAGAGAATCAAGGCAAACGAACCGCAGGCGTGGACCAGCAGTTGTGGGACTCAGCAACGCAGAAGTTCGCTGCCATTGCGCAGTTGAAGAAACAAGGCTATCGGCCCCTGCCATTACGGAGGGTCTTTATTCCCAAGTCAAATGGAAAGATGCGCCCACTGGGCATCCCTACCATGCGGGACCGGGCGATGCAGGCACTTCACCTGTTGGCCTTGGATCCGGTCTTGGAAACGCTGAGTGATCCCAACTCATACGGGTTTCGCAAAAATCGCTCAACGGCCGATGCGATGTCGCAAATTTTTCTCCAGACCTGCCGGAAAGTATCGGCAACCTGGGTGTTAGATGCGGATATCGAAGGTTTTTTCGACAATATCAACCATCAATGGCTGGTCGACAATGTCTTCATGGATAAGTTGATCCTGTCTAAATGGCTGAAATCCGGGGTAGTTGACCGGAAGCAATTAATGGCAACCACAGCTGGAACGCCACAGGGCGGCATCATCAGCCCTGCCCTTGCGAATTGGACGTTGAACGGGCTGGAGACTGAACTGATTGCGCACCTCGGTGAGAAATTCGGCAAGTCAAAGGCAGGCAAGCTCAAAGTCGGTGTCGTGCGATATGCGGACGATTTTGTCGTTACCAGTGGATCGAAGGAATTGCTGGAGACGGAAATCAAACCTTGGATCGAAGCATTTCTTGCAGTCAGAGGATTGCGACTGTCCAGTGCCAAAACCAAGATCGTGCACATCGATGAGGGCTTCGACTTCCTGGGGTGGAACTTCCGAAAATATTCCGGGACACTGCTCATCAAGCCAAGTAAGAAGAACATGAAAGCGTTCTATGAAAAGCTGAGGAAGACGATCAGCGAAAACATCGGGGCGAAGCAGGAGAATCTCATTCGATTGCTGAACCCCATGCTGCGGGGCTGGGCGCAATATCACAGCCCTGTAGTCGCCAAAGAGGCGTTTTCGACGATGGAGTCGCTGCTGTACTGGCGGCTTCGTCGCTGGGCCATGCGCAGGCATCCGAAGAAAACCGACAGTTGGATACGCGACCGATACTGGCGCCCAACCGAGAGTGGAAATCGGATGTTTGCAGCGGACGTTGTCACAAAGAATGGCAATAAGGCCATGAAGGAACTGTACTCGTTACCAGGTACAGCGATTCTGCGTCACACGAAGATCAAGGGCGGCTATCACCCCTACGATCCGCAATGGGAACTGTACGGCGAAACCCTTCGGCAGGAACGCATGTTGAAAAACATGTCTTACCGGCGCGAGTGGGCCAAGCTCTACCTCGACCAACGTGGCTTGTGCGCTTTGTGTGGATACGAGATGAACATGGAAACCGGATGGCATGATCACCACATAGAACACCGTGTGGCAGCTGGTTCCGACGCCCTTGGAAATCGCGTATTATTGCACCCAAATTGCCATATAAATGTGCACGCAAACGATTTACACGTTGCGAAGCCGGTCCCTGCATAGGGACTTTTATTATGCTTGAGCCGTGTGCGGTGAAAGTCGCACGCACGGTTCTTAGGGGGGAGAGCTTCCAGCAATGGGGTTCTCCTACCCTCCGCACCATCAACCCGATTCCACAGGCCGCTTAATGTCATTCTCCCCCAATTCCTCCACCGCGCCGGCCTCCGCCGACGCTCGCCTGACCCTGTTGAAAGCCTGGTTGACCTCGCTTAACCTCGTCGCGCCCGAATCCGCCCGTCCCGCTTCCAGCGATGCCAGCTTCCGCCGCTACTACCGTCTCGATGTGCTGCCAGGCAATGCAACATTGCCAGGAAGCACACTGATTGCCATGGATGCGCCGCCCGAGCGTGAAAACGTGCCGGCCTTTGTCAAGGTGGCTGGCTTGCTGAAAGGCGCCGGCGTGTCCGTTCCCGAGATCATCGCGCAAGACCTGGAGAATGGCTTCCTGCTGCTCTCCGACCTGGGCACGACCACCTATCTCGACGCCCTGAACCACGATAACGCCAGCGTGCTGTACGCCGAAGCGCTCGAGTCGCTGATGAAAATCCAGCTGGCCAGCCAGCCCGATGTCTTGCCGGAATTCGACCGCGCCTTCATCCTGCGCGAAATGAATCTGTTCCCGGAATGGTTTATCGGCAAACACCTGGGCGCCACCTTGACGGATGTGCAACAGACCCAGCTGGACAAGGTTTTCGAAGCGATTACGGCGAATATCTTGTCGCAGCAGCAAGTGTTCATGCACCGCGACTACCATTCGCGCAATTTGATGCACATCAACGATGGTTCCATCCCCAATCCCGGCATCCTCGACTTCCAGGATGCCGTCTTCGGCCCTGTCACCTACGACATCGCCTCGCTGCTGCGCGACGCGTATATCCAGTGGGATGAAGAACTGGTGCTCGACTGGGTGATCCGCTACTGGCAGCGCGCCAAGCAGCTGGGCTTGCCAGTCAATCCCGATATCGACGCCTTCTACCGCGATTTCGAATTCACGGCCCTGCAGCGCCACCTGAAAATCCTCGGCCTGTTCGCGCGCCTGAATTACCGCGACGGCAAGGATCTGTACATGGGCGACCTGCCAACCGTGCTCGACTACGTGCGCAAGACGGCCAACCGCTATACGGAACTCAAGCCGCTGGTGCGTTTGTTGGACGCCCTCGAAAACAAGACGCCGCAGGTCGGCTATACGTTTTAGGCACTTTCCCGCTGCGCGGCATACCCGCGCAGCCGACTTACCGATACTGAAAACGAATCCCCATGAAAGCCATGATCTTTGCCGCAGGCCGCGGTGAACGGATGCGTCCGCTTACCGATACCTGTCCCAAACCGCTGCTGAAAGTACGCGGCCGTCCGCTGATCGTCTGGCATGTGCTGAACCTGGTGCGCGCCGGCATCACGGACATCGTCATCAACCATTCTCACCTGGGCCACCTGATCGAGGAAACCCTGGGCGACGGCAGCGCGTATGGCGCGCGCATCGCGTACTCGCCCGAGACCACGCCGCTGGAAACGGCGGGCGGCATCGCCCAGGCGCGCGACTTGCTGGGCGAGGAGCCATTTCTCGCCATTTCAGGCGACATCTATTGCCCCTACTTTGATTTCAAGCAAGTACTCGACGTGCTGGCCGACAAGGATGTGCTGGGCACGCCGTATCCGGCCGACCAGCGCGACATCGCCTGGACTTACCTGGTGCCCAATCCCGACTTCCACCCACAGGGCGACTTCGGCTTGACCTTGTTCGCGATCAACAATACGGACGACACCAAGTGGACCTTCGCCAATATCGGCGTGTACCGCCCTGAGATGTTCGACGGCATCGCGCCCGGCAGCCACGCCAAACTGGGCGATTTGCTGCGCCGGTACGCGGACCAGGGCCGCGTGGGCGGCGAAGTCTATCCGGGCGAGTGGACGAATGTGGGCACGCCGGCGCAGCTCGATGTGCTCAATGGCGTGGCAGCGAAGGCGCCGGCGGCATGATGGCCAACTACGCGGCACGGCGCGCGGCGTTGCTGGCGCAGATGCTGCCGGGCAGCGTGGCCATCCTCGCCACGGCGCCCGAAGTGCCGCGCAACAGCGATTGCGACTATCCGTATCGCCACGACAGCTATTTCTATTACCTGAGCGGCTTTACGGAACCCGATAGCGCCGTGGCCCTGGTGGCCGCCAGCGCCACGGCGCCGGCGCGCGCCATCCTGTTTTGCCGCGCAAAAAACACCGAACGCGAAATCTGGGACGGTTTCCGCCACGGCCCCGAGGCGGCGCGCGCCAGCTTCGGTTTTGACAGCGCCTTCCCCATCGAGGAACTCGACGTGGAAATGACGCGCCTGCTGGCCGACGTCCCCGCCATTTACTACGCGCTGGGCGGCAGCCTCGATGCGCAAGTCAAGGTCTGGCGGCACAACGTGCGGCAAAAGGCCCGCAGCGGCGTCACGGCGCCCGCCATCGCGCATGACATCAATGGCATGCTCGACGCCATGCGCTTGCTGAAAGACCCGGAAGAACAAGGCCTGATGCGCCGCGCGGCCGCCATTTCCAGCGCCGCCCACGTGCGCGCCATGCGCGCCACGCGGCCCGGCATGAACGAATACGCGCTGGAAGCGGAGCTGCTGTACGAATTCCGCCGCAGCGGCGCGCAGTTCCCCGCGTATTCCTCCATCGTGGCGGGCGGCGGCAACGCCTGCATCCTGCATTACAGCGCCAACAACGCCGTGCTGCAGGACGGCCAGTTGGTACTGATCGACGCCGGCTGCGAACTCGATGGCTATGCCTCCGACATCACGCGCACCTGGCCCGTCAACGGCCGTTTCAGCGGCCCGCAGCGGGCGCTGTATGAACTGGTGCTGGCGGCGCAACAGGCGTCGCTGGACATGGTGCGCCCCGGCTTGCCGCACAGCGCCATCCACGAGGCGGCCGTGCAGGTGCTGGCGCAGGGCATGCTGGACCTGGGTTTGCTGGACCGGCAGAAAAACGGCAGCGCGCAGGACGTCATCGCCGACAAGGCGTATATGCCCTTCTACATGCACGGCACCAGCCACTGGCTGGGCATGGACGTGCACGACGTGGGTGCCTACCGCGACACGGGTGCTCCGGGCAAGCCGTGGCGTCCGCTGGAAGCGGGCATGGTGCTGACGGTGGAACCGGGCATCTATGTGCGCCCCGGCGCGGGCGTGCCGGAACAGTTCTGGCACACCGGCATCCGCATCGAAGACGATGTGCTGGTCACGCCGCAAGGCCATGAAGTCTTCAGCACGGCGCCCAAGAGCGTCGCTGAAATCGAACAACTGATGTCACAGGATTAACTCCGCCGCATGCATACACCGTCCACTTTCGATCTCGCCATCTGCGGCGCCGGCCCCGTCGGCATGGCGCTGGCCGCCCTGCTGGTGCAGCGCGGCAGCCGCGCCGCCGGCATCGCCCTGCTCGACGCCAAATCCATCGAGCAAGCCAGGCGCGACCCGCGCACCATCGCCCTGTCGCACGGCAGCCGCCAGATTCTCGAGGAAGCGGGCGCCTGGCCCGTGGAGGCGACACCGATCCACCAGATTCACGTCTCGCGCCGCGGCCAGTTCGGGCGCAGCCTGATGGACCGCAGCGAGCATGGCGTCGAGGCGCTCGGCTATGTGGCCCGTTACGGCGCCGTCGTCAGCGCGCTGGCCGACGTATGCGAGCGCCTGGGCGTGGCCAGCCTGCGCCCGGCGCTGGTCACGGGCAGCGTGGAAGACGCCGACAGCGTCAGTGTGCAGCTGGAACAGGACGGCGCGGCGTCGAGCTTGCGCGCCGGCCTGCTGGTGCAAGCCGAAGGCGGCCTGTTCGGCCAGCAGCAGGAACGCGCCGTCAGCCGCGATTATGGCCAAAGCGCCATCATCGCCCATGTGCGCACAAATGCCCCCATCGCGCACCGCGCGTATGAGCGCTTCACAGACGAAGGCCCGCTGGCCCTGTTGCCGCAGGACGACGGCTACGCGCTGGTATGGTGCGTGCCGCCCACGCGCGCCGAACAATTGCTGGCCCTGGACGACGCTACCTTCCTGGCCCGCCTGGGCGCCGCCTTCGGCAGCCGCCTGGGACGCTTTACCCACACAACGTCGCGCCTGGCCTATCCGCTGGGCCTGAACGCGCAGGGAGGCGGCACGCCGCGCACGGTCGCCATCGGCAATGCGGCGCAAACCCTGCACCCGGTGGCCGGACAAGGCCTGAACCTGGGCTTGCGCGACGCCGCCGTGCTGGCCCGCGTGCTGGGGCAGGACAGCAGCCCGGCCGGACTGGAACGCTACGCCAGCCTGCGCCAGGCCGACCGGGGGCTGACCGTGCGCGTCACCGACACCATGGCGCGTATCTTCACGGGCAGCGCGCCCACGCAAGGCTTGCTGGGCCTGTCGCTGGGCCTGCTGGACGCCTTCAGCCCGGCGCGCAAGAGCCTGGCCGAGCTGATGATGTACGGCCGCCGCTAAGTCTTAGCAATAAGGAAAGGGCACGGGCGAAAAAGAAACAGGCGGGCGATCCGGCATGGAGTAAACGGCCCGCGGATGCGACAATGGCTGTCACCTGGCTTTTGGCGACCGTTCCATGACAGATGCACTCCCCGCAGCACCGCCTGCCGCTCTTCCCGAAGTCCTCTTTTCCCGCCTGCTGGAAGACGCCCTCGACGCCGTCATCATCATCGACGAGCAGTGCCGCATCCGCTATATCAATGGCGCCATGCAGGCACTGTCGGGCTATGCCAGCGGTGAATTGCTGGGCCAGACCCTGAACGGCCTGCTGCCCGACGCCGTCGGCGCGCAGCACGACAACCACGTGATCAACTACATCCGCAGCTCGCGCACTTCCAGCGTGCTGGGCAAGATACGCGAATTCGCCATCCGCCACCGCGACACGCAAATGATCCCCATCGAAATGAAGGCGCTGGACCTGGGCGTGGTCGACGGCATGCGCTATTTCGGCGCCTTTTTGCTCGACGTGCGCGAACGGCGCGAACTGGCGGCGAAAAACGCCAGCCTGCTGGCGCAGCTGGAACAGCAGGCGCTGCACGATGCGCTGACGTCGCTGCCCAACCGGCGCGCCTATGAAGCGCAGGCCGAGCAGGCGATGGCGCGCGCGGCGCGCAGCGGCGCCGCCCTGAGCGTGGGCGTGGCCGACCTCGACCACTTCAAGAAGATCAACGACCGCTATGGCCATGCCGTGGGCGACGCAGTGCTGCGCACGGTGGCGCAGGCGCTGCGCGACACGGGACGCATCACCGACGTGGCGGCGCGCCTCGGTGGCGAGGAGTTCGGCCTGCTCTTCCCCGACGCCAGCCTGCAGCAGGCACACCAGGTGGCCGAGCGCATCCGCGCCGCCGTGGCGGCGGCGGTCACCGTGCTGCCCGACGGCGGCGCGCTGCACGTCACCATCAGCATCGGCGTGGCGCCGCTGGTGCAGGGCGCCAGCCTGGACGCGGCCATATCGGATGCCGACAAGGCCCTGTATGTCGCCAAGCACCAGGGACGCAACCAGGTCGTCGCGGCAGCGGCCAGCCAATAAAAACGGCCCGCGCAAGGCGGGCCGTACGGTCGCTGCAAGCGGCGTTTATTCGATGGCTTTCAACATATCCTCGATCACCTTTTTCGCGTCGCCAAACACCATCATCGTGTTCGGCTGGTAGAACAGGTCGTTGTCCAGGCCCGCATAGCCGGACGCCATCGAGCGCTTGTTGACGATGATGCTCTTGGCTTTATACGCTTCCAGGATCGGCATGCCGGCGATCGGCGATTTCGGATCTTTCGCCGCCGGGTTGACCACGTCATTCGCGCCCAGCACCAGCACCACGTCCGTCTGGCCGAATTCGCCATTGATGTCTTCCATCTCGAAGACCTGGTCGTACGGCACTTCCGCTTCGGCCAGCAGCACGTTCATGTGGCCCGGCATGCGCCCCGCCACCGGGTGGATCGCATACTTGACGGTGACCCCCTTCTCGGTGAGTCTTTCCACCAGTTCCTTGAGCGAATGCTGCGCGCGCGCCACGGCCAGCCCGTAGCCGGGCACGATGATGACGGTTTCCGCATTGCCCATGATGAAGGCGGCGTCGTCGGCCGAACCCGATTTCACGGGCCGCTGCTCCTGCGCGCCCGCCGCGCCTGCGGCCGGCGCAGCGCCGCCGAAGCCGCCCAGGATGACGTTGAAGAACGAGCGGTTCATGGCCTTGCACATGATGTACGACAGGATCGCGCCCGAGGATCCCACGAGCGAACCGGCGATGATCAGCATCGAGTTATTCAGCGAAAACCCGATGCCGGCCGCGGCCCAGCCCGAGTAGCTGTTGAGCATCGACACCACCACCGGCATGTCGGCGCCGCCGATGGGAATGATGATCAGCACGCCCAGCGCAAAGGCGATGACGGCCATGACGATGAACGGCGTCCAGGCCGGCTCGACCCCATCGGCAAAGCAGAACACCAGGCCCAGCGCGATCATCACCAGCGCCAGCGCCAGGTTGAGCATGTGCTGGCCCTTGAAGCTCACGGGCGCGCCCTGGAACAGGCGGAACTTGTATTTGCCCGACAGCTTGCCGAAGGCGATCACCGAACCGGAGAACGTGATGGCGCCGACAAAGGTGCCGATGAACAGCTCGAAGCGGTTACCGATGGGCAGCGCCTGTCCATGCTCGGCGATATTGAAGGCCCATGGCTCGGATACGGCCGCCACGGCGATGCACACGGCGGCCAGGCCGATCAGCGAATGCATGGCCGCCACCAGTTCCGGCATCTTCGTCATTTCCACGGTTTTCGCCAGGTAGGCGCCGATGGCGCCGCCCGTGACGATGCCGATGATGACGAGGGTCAGGCCCATGCCGCCCGCTTGCTGTTCCTTCAGTTTCAGGATCAGCGCCACGGTGGTGACGGCGGCAATGGCCATGCCGCTCATGCCGAAGGCATTGCCGCGGCGCGCCGTCGAGGGCGACGACAGCCCTTTCAAGGCCTGGATGAAGCACACCGAGGCGATCAGGTACATCATCGTCACCAGGTTCATGGTGACGAAGCTCATGGCATGACTCATTCTTTTGCTCCTTGCTTGGCTTTCGGTTCTTTTTTACGGAACATCTCGAGCATGCGCTGCGTGACGAGGAAGCCGCCAAACACGTTGACGGCGGCCAGCGCCACGGCCAGGGTGCCGGCCGCCTGCGCCAGCGGGCCTTGCGTCAGGCCGGCCGCCAGCATGGCGCCGACGATGATGATGGCGGAAATGGCATTGGTGACGGCCATCAGCGGCGTATGCAATGCCGGCGTGACGGTCCAGACGACGTGGTAGCCGACATAAATGGCCAGCACGAAGATGATCAGGTTAATGATGGTGTGACTGATTTCCATGATGTTGTTCTCTCCGGCGCCGCGTTATTTACGTAAGATTTCACTGCCTGCACACACCAGGCTGGCCTTGATGATTTCATCCTCGCGGTCGATCAGCAATTGGTCGTCCTTGTCGATGATGAGCTTTAAGAAGTCCAGCACGTTGCGCGCATACAGGGCCGAGGCATCGGCCGCCACCAGGGTCGCCAGGTTCGGTTCGCCCACGATGTAGACGCCGTGTTTCAGCACGGTCTTGCCCAGTTCGGACAGGGGGCAGTTGCCGCCCTGCTCCACGGCCAGGTCGACGATGACGGAGCCCGGTTTCATGGCCTTTACCGTTTCTTCGGAAATGAGCACGGGCGCGGCGCGGCCGGGGATCAGCGCCGTGGTGATGATGATGTCGGCCAGTTTCGCCCGTTCGTGCACCAGTTCGGCCTGGCGCCGCATCCAGTCGGCCGGCATGGCGCGCGCATAGCCGCCCGAACCCTTGGCGATCTCTTTTTCTTCATCGGTGAGGAAAGGCACGTCGAGGAACTTGGCGCCCAGCGACTCCACTTGTTCCTTGACGGGCGGGCGCACGTCGGACGCCTCGATGACGGCGCCCAGGCGCTTGGCCGTGGCGATCGCCTGCAGCCCTGCCACGCCCACGCCCATGATCAGCACGCGGGCCGCCTTGACGGTGCCGGCTGCCGTCATCAGCATCGGCATGAAGCGCTGATAGGTATTCGCGGCCACCAGCACGGCCTTGTAGCCGGCGATATTCGCCTGCGACGACAGCACGTCCATCGACTGCGCGCGCGTGATGCGCGGCACGGCTTCCAGCGCGAAGGCGGACAGGCCGGCCGTGGCCATGGCGGCGATATTGTCCGCGTCAAACGGGTTCAACATGCCGATCAGCACCGTGCCGCTGGCCATCAGGGCCCGTTCCGCGGCATCGGGCGCGCGTACCTTGAGCACGATGGCGCAGCCATAGGCTTCCTGGGCGGTGCCGATCTGCGCGCCGGCGGCGGCATACGCGTCGTCGGGAATCGAGGCTTGCAAGCCCGCTCCCGACTGCACGACGATCTGATGTTTGGCTGCCAGCTTCTTGACTGTCTCGGGCGTTGCTGCCACCCGTGTTTCACCAGGCCGTGTTTCGGCCGGTATGCCTATCCTCATGATGCCTCCGCTAATTGATAAACTGACTAGAATCTAACACGGAAAGCAGCGCGTTAAACGTTTGTGAACCAGCAACTTTTAGTCGTACGACACTAATTTGACCAGCATCCCACGATTCGTTTCACCATGCGGCGCGGCGACCATATTGTGGGAAAGGTGTGTCAATCTCACCACAGTCGAGCACGTGTGCGCGCTTGTTTTGACCACAGGGAAAGCCTATATTAGCGGGCGTTTCCTGCCATCTTGCCGCCAATGCCCCCATGCTAGTGCGCTCCCCGGGAAAGACGTAAGTACCTCCCACCGCTATTTGCTAAAACGTTGTCATTTATCAATATGTCCGCGCAACAGAAGGCCGGCTTCAAACCGCGCGCGCAGAACAAGATAAAATGTCGGCTCTTTCAAGGATGGAATCATGCCGAGAATCTGGAAACCCTCTGTCACCGTTGCCGCCATCGTCGAGCGCGACGGCCTGTTTTTACTGATTGAAGAAGAGACCAGCGAAGGCATCAAGCTCAACCAGCCGGCCGGTCATCTCGATCCGTTCGAGTCGCTGGAGCAGGCGGTGATCCGCGAAACGCTGGAAGAAGCGGCCTACGATTTCATCCCCACGGCACTGGTCGGCATGTATATGTCGCGCTATCAGTCACTGCGCACGGGCGAGGACGTGACCTATTTGCGCTTCACCTTCTGCGGCACGGCCGGCGCCGAGCATGACCGCCCGCTGGACGAAGGCATCATCCGCACCCTGTGGATGACGCGCGACGAGCTGGCGGCGTGCCAGGAACGCCACCGCAGCCCGCTGGTGCTGCAGTGCGTGGACGAATACCTGGCCGGCCGGCGCGCGCCGCTGGCCCTGCTGCACACGCATGCGTCCGTTTTCAATAGCGCATAGCAATATTATTAAAGTAACTGGAAAGCAAGATGAGCAAGAAGAAAGTCGTTATCGGCATGTCGGGCGGGGTCGATTCCTCGGTCGCGGCATGGATGCTGAAGGAACAAGGCTATGAAGTCATCGGCCTGTTCATGAAAAACTGGGAAGATGACGACGATTCGGAATACTGCTCCACGCGCCAGGACTGGATCGACGCGGCCAGCGTGGCCGACGTCATCGGCGTCGATATCGAAGCCGTCAATTTCGCCTCCGAATACAAGGACCGCGTGTTCGCCGATTTCCTGCGCGAATACCAGGCCGGCCGCACGCCGAACCCGGACGTGCTGTGCAACGCCGAAATCAAGTTCAAGGCATTCCTCGACCATGCCATGACCCTGGGCGCCGACCTGATCGCCACCGGCCACTACGCGCGCGTGCGCCAGGCGCCCACCGATGCGGGCCGCTACGAGCTGCTGAAAGCCGTCGACGCCAGCAAGGACCAAAGCTACTTCCTGCACCGCCTGAACCAGGCGCAGTTGTCGAAGACCTTGTTCCCGCTCGGTGAAATCCCGAAGACGCAAGTGCGCCAGATCGCCGAGAAACTGGCCCTGCCGAACGCGCAGAAGAAGGATTCAACGGGCATCTGTTTTATTGGCGAACGCCCATTCCGCGAATTTTTGAACCGCTACCTGTCGTACAAGCCGGGCCCGATGAAGACGGCCGATGGCAAGACCGTGGGCGAACACGTGGGACTGAGTTTTTATACCCTGGGCCAGCGCAAGGGCATCGGCATCGGCGGCGTGAAGTCGTACCAGAATGCGGACGGCAGCAGCGACGCCTGGTATGTGGCGCGCAAGGATATCGCCAACAACACCCTGTGGGTGGTGCAAGGCCATGACCACCCGTGGCTGCTGTCGCCATCCCTGACGGCCGACCAGGCCAGCTGGGTTGCCGGTGTGGCGCCGCAAGCGGGCGCCTTGAGCGCCAAGACGCGCTACCGCCAGGCCGACGTGGCTTGCCAGCTGCTGCCGGATGGGAATGAACACTTCAGCCTGGCGTTTGACCAGGCGCAATGGGCCGTCACGCCCGGCCAGTCGGCCGTGCTGTATGACGGCGACGTGTGCCTCGGTGGCGGCATCATCGCCAGCGCCACCGGTTTGGCCGGTAGTTAGGAGTTGCCTTGCGCGGCAGCGGCAAGCGCCTGCTGCTGCTTGCGCACCATGGCAATCACAGTGTTGCGCACGGTTTTCAGGACCGTGTCGGCCATGAAGGGTTTCACGATGAAGCCCGACACGCCCATGGCGTGGGCGGCCTGCAGCGAAGCGGCATCGATGCCGCCCGAGACCATGAAAATGAGCGTCTTCGGATACTGTGAGCGGATGGTTTGCACCACGTTGGTCCCATCTTCCACCTGCTCGCGCGCGATGCACACGAAATGCGGGTGGTGCTTGACCAGCAGCGCCAGCCCCAGCGCGCTGGTATGCGTCTGCCCGCAGACATCGTAGCCGCCATCGGTCAGGACCGTGTTCAGCAGGCCGCGCGCCACGGCGCTGCTATCGATCAGGACTGTCTTTAACATCATGATTACTTCCCTTGCTTGATTTATTCCGTGTTCTGGCCAAAAGCGCTCTATTTTTCCCACACGAGCTTGTTCCAGGTCACGCCTAACGTGACATCCGTTTTCAGCGCCACTAACTTTCTTGAAAGATACAGTATTTCCCGCTCTTTTCGCAGGCTTTCGCCCAGCGCGCCGGGCAAAATGCCCGCGCCGGCCATCACGGCGTCGATATTGCCGTAGGCGCGCAACAGTTTCGCGCCCGTCTTCAGGCCGATCTTCGACACGCCGGGGATGCTGTCGGTGACGTCGCCCATCAGCGCCAGTAGGTCGGGCAGCAGTTCCGGCGGCACGCCGAACTTTTTCTCGACCCAGGCGTGGTCGTGCCAGACACCCTTGAAGTGATCCCATACCAGCGCGCCGTGGGCGATCAAGCCGTGCAAATCCTTGTCGGTGGTGGCGATGACGGCCGCGCCGCGCCCCTCGTGCAGCCAGCGCATGACGGCCGTGCCGATCACGTCGTCGGCTTCGACCTCGGGAATGCTGACCACGTGCATGCCGAAGCTGGCCAGCGTGGCGTAAAAGCCGGGCAAGGCGTCGCGCAGCACCTGCGGCATGGGCTGGCGCCCTTCGCGGTAGCCGGCATACAGGGCGTGACGCCAGGTCGGGCCGCCGAAGTCGAAGGCGGGCAGGATGTGCGTCGGCTCGTGGTCGTTGATGAGGGTGCGGAACGACGACAGCGCATGGCGCAGCGCGATCTCCGCCTTCAGGTCGGAGTCGGGTTCAGGACTGGCTTCGTAGACGCGGCGTACGATATTCAAGCCGTCGATAGCGAGGAGTCTGGCCATGCGGTAAGTGGATACTGGTTGAATCGGGCATTTTACCGTATGGTTCGCCGCACATCGGGCTTGAATGCCGCTTATTTGGCGAAATCGTAGGGTCCGCCACGCTCCAGCGCGCGCTGGTAGGCGGGCCGCGCATGGATGCGCTGCAGGAAGGCCGTCAGCTTCGGCAGGCGCTCGTCGAGTCCGCCGCGCATGGCCGCCGCTTCCAGCGGAAAGCTCATCTGGATGTCGGCTGCCGTGAATTCATTGCCGGCAAACCATTTGGTTTTCTCCAGCTCCGCTTCCATGTAGGCCAGCTGGCTGTTGATATTGGGCAGGATGAAGCTGCTCTTGACCTTGCCGGCGATGCCGCGCGCGATGGGTTTGACGAAAAACGGCATCGGCGACGATTCGACCTTGTCGAACACCAGCTTCATCAGCAGCGGCGGCATGGCCGAGCCTTCCGCGAAATGCAGCCAGTAGGTCCAGCGCAGCTTGTCCGGCGTGCCGGCCGCCGGGATCAAGCGGCCATTGCCATAGCGCTCGACCAGGTAGTCGATGATGGCGCCCGATTCGGCGATGGTGTTGGCGCCGTCCGTGATCACGGGCGACTTGCCCAGCGGATGCACGGCCTTCAGCGAGGCGGGCGCCAGCATGGTCTTCGGGTCGCGCTGGTAGCGCTTGACCTCATAGTCGAGGCCCAGTTCCTCGAGCAGCCAGAGCACGCGCTGCGAGCGCGAGTTGTTCAGATGGTGGACGACGATCATGGTTTTCCCGTTAGGCGATGGTTGAGTTCCAGTATAGCCGGGACGGCCGGATCGGGTCGGCACAAGCGGATCGGCGAAAAAATTGCGAAAAACAGTATTTTCAATTGATAACTTTTCAATATTCCCTTATCTTGTTTTGTTTCCAATAAGTAAGGAAACCCCTGTGGATTTCGACGCAAACAACACTCCTCCCCGACAAGAAGCCATCACCTTCAGCGCCACCGGCAGCGAATACTTCCGTATCTGGATCGTCAACCTGCTGCTGAGCATCGTCACCCTGGGCATTTATTCCGCCTGGGCCAAGGTGCGCCGCAACCGCTATTTCTATTCCAGCACCCACCTGGCGGGCAGCAGCTTCGAATACCACGGCAACGCCGTGGCCATCCTGAAAGGCCGCATCGCCGCCGTGGTGCTGATCGCCGGCTACAACATCGCCTTCCAGGTCTCGCCCGTCGTCGGCTTGCTGATGTTCGTGCTGCTGGCCGCCATCCTGCCCTGGCTGGTCTGGAAAAGCCTGCAATTCAAGCTGTACAACACCAGCTACCGCGGCATCCGCTTCGGCTTTGGCGGCAGCGCCAGGGAAGCCTACAAGTACTTCCTGTGGCTGCCCATCCTGAATACCTTCACGGGCGGCCTGATGACGCCTTTCCTGCACCAGCGCCTGAAGCGCTTCCAGCACACGCAAAGCCGTTTCGGCGCCACCCATTTCAGCTTTGACGCCACGGTCGGCAGCTTCTACAAAACCTATTTGCTGTTCTTCGCGCTGCTGCTGGGCGGCTTGCTGGTGCTGATTTTCGTCGTCTTCGGCAGCGTGTTCGCCTCGTTTGCGGCCAATGCGAATGACAAGACCAAGGTTGGCAGCCTGCTGTTTGCCATCGGCGCCCTGTACCTGTGGGCATTCACCGTGCTGCCGCTGTTCCTGACCATGATCCAGAACCTGATCTGGAACCATACGCGCTTGCAGCAGCACCAGTTCCAGTCGCAGCTGACATGGGGCCGCACCACCTTCGTCATGCTGAGCAACCTGCTGGGTATCGTCGTCACCCTGGGCCTGTTTACGCCATTCGCCCATGTGCGCTGGCTGAAATACCGCCTGGAAGCGACCTCCATGCTGGTGCACGGCAGCCTGGACGAGTTTGTCGCCGCCACGGGCCAGCAAGTGTCGGCCACGGGCGAAGGCATGGTCGACCTGCTGGACTTCGACCTGTCGCTGTAGCATGACGCTCGATCACGACGCGCCGGGCGCGGCCCCCGTGCCCGCGCGCTATTTCGACGGCCAGACCTCGCGCCTGTACCACGTCACGCTCAGCGTGCGCGATGGCATGGCCGTGCTGGCCGGCGACATCGAGCGCAGCTGCCCGCTGGACGAGCTGCATGTATCCGAACGCAGCAGCCATGCCGTGCGCAAGGTCAGTTTTGCCGATGGCGCCTACCTGGAAATCGCCGACCAGGCGGCCTTCAACAGCCTGCTGCACGATACGGGCCACCGCGACGGCTGGGTGGTGCGGCTGCAGCAAAGCTGGCGCGGCGCCCTGCTGGCCACCGTGGCCACCATCGTGGCCCTGTGGCTCAGCTATCAATACCTGCTGCCGCTGGCGGCCAAGGGCATCGCGTATGCCCTGCCGCAGTCGGTCGAACGGCAGCTGGGCCAGGGCGTGCTCGATATGCTGGACCGCCATGTATTCGCGCCCAGCCAGCTCGATGGCGCGCGCCAGCAAGCCTTGCGGGCCCAGTTCGCGCGCCTGGCCACGCCCGGCAACAGCACGCCCGCGCACCGCATCGTGTTTCGCAAGAGCAAGATCGGCCCGAACGCGTTTGCCCTGCCGTCCGGCGACATCGTGCTGACGGACGAAATGATCGAACTGCTGCCGGACGACCAGGCCATCATGGGCGTGCTGGCGCACGAGCTGGGGCACCTGCAGCAGCGCCACCTGACGCGGCGCATCATCCAGACCTCGGCCGTGGGCGCCGGCGCGGCGCTGCTGTTCGGCGACGTCTCGACGGTGGTGGCCACCCTGCCGCCGCTGCTGCTGGACTTGAAGTATTCGCGCGATGTCGAACGCGATGCAGACGACTACGCGATCGCCATGCTGCGCCAGAACGGCATACCCCTGGAACACCTGGCGCAAGTATTTGTCGCCCTGGGCAAGCTGGACCACGGCACGCCGTACCTGTCGAGCCATCCGGCCAGCACTGAACGGGTCGAGCGCATCCGCGCCGCACAGCGGTGAACACCTGACCAAACCTACTGCGCGTCGCGCTTTGCGGCCGGCGATGCTCACCGTACTAAAGTACGGTTGCGCTTCTCGGCCACAAATCGCTGCCGCTCGCTACGGTTTTGTCAGGTGTCGCACGTATGGATAGCGTCACTCTGACAGTACACTTTGCCAGTCAGCAAGATCTACAAATCACCGGTACACTCAGCAATATCAGTCTGACTTCCCCGGAGTGCCCATGCACCTAGTACCATTTCGCTACCTGACCTTCATTGCGACGGCAGCCATCTTTGTCCTGTCCCTGTTTTACTACGATCATTACTGGCTGCCCGTGCTGGCCGGTGCGCTGACCCTGGTCGGCATCAGCGACCTGCTGCAAACCAAGCGCGCCCTGCGCCGCAACTACCCCATCCTCGCCCACTTCCGCTTCTTTTTTGAGAGCATCCGCCCCGAAATCCGCCAGTATTTCCTGGAAAGCGACAGCGAAGCGACGCCGTTCTCGCGCAGCCAGCGCAGCATCGTCTACCAGCGCGCCAAGGAGCAGACGGACAAGCGCCCGTTCGGCACCCAGCTCGACGTGTACGAAGCAGGCTATGAATGGATCAACCATTCCATCGCCCCCGCCAAGGTGACGGGCCACGACTTCCGCATCGAGATCGGCAACCATCCGGACTGCCCGCGTGCGAAACCGTATTCGGCCAGCGTCTTCAATATCTCGGCGATGAGCTTTGGCGCCCTGTCGGCCAATGCCATCCTGGCCCTGAACGGCGGCGCGCGCAGCGGCGGCTTCATGCACGACACGGGCGAAGGCAGCATCAGTCCTTATCACCGCGAAAACGGCGGCGACCTGGTATGGGAAATCGGCTCCGGCTACTTCGGCTGCCGCAACCAGGACGGCACGTTTTCGGAAGAGCGCTTCATCGCCAACGCCAGCTCGGAGCAGGTGAAAATGATCGAGCTGAAAATGTCGCAGGGCGCCAAGCCGGGCCACGGCGGCGTGCTGCCCGGGCCGAAAGTGACCATCGAGATCGCCACCACGCGCGGCGTGATGGTGGGCGAAGACTGCGTCTCGCCGGCCGCGCACAGCGCCTTTTCCACACCGTTGGAAATGCTGCACTTTATCGACCGCCTGCGCACGCTCTCCGGCGGCAAGCCGACGGGCTTCAAGCTGGCCATCGGCCACCCGTGGGAATTTTTCGCCATCGTCAAAGCCATGCTGGAAACGGGCATCACGCCCGACTTCATCGTCGTCGACGGCAGCGAAGGCGGCACGGGCGCGGCGCCCCTGGAATTCACTGACCACGTGGGCACGCCGCTGCAGGAAGCGCTGGTGCTCGTGCATAACACCCTGGTGGGCGCCAATCTGCGCGAGCGGATCAAGATCGGCTGCTCGGGCAAGATCATCACGGCCTTCGACATCGCCCGCCTGCTGGCGCTGGGCGCCGACTGGTGCAATTCGGCGCGCGGCTTCATGTTCGCACTGGGCTGCATCCAGTCGCAAAGCTGCCACACGGACCGCTGCCCCACGGGCGTGGCCACGCAAGACCCGCAGCGCCAGCGCGCGCTGGTGGTATCCGACAAGATCGCCCGCGTGGCGCACTTCCACCAGAACACCATGAAGGCGCTGGCCGAGCTGATCGCCGCCGCCGGCCTCGCGCATCCGCAGGAACTGCGCCCGCACCACCTGGTGCGCCGCATCTCGCCGAACCAGGTGAAACTGGCGTCGGCCCTGCTGCCCTTCCTGGAAGCGGGCCAGCTGCTCGACCCGAGCCAGCTGCCGCAACTGCCGCCCGTATTCGGCCTGTACTGGCCCATGGCGCAATCGGCATCGTTCCAGCGCCTGGATTAAAGCCGGCATTGCGCAAGTGGAGCAATACCACTTAATAACCACTTGCGCAAAAACCCAAATCCAATACAATACCAAAATAAGTACAAAACCAAGGCAGCTTGTCCGGTGACCGCCACGATGCGCCACCACGGTGCCAGAATACGTATGCCGTCGTCACAATACATACCGGAGGAGTTGCAGCATGGAGCAGGGTTTGCGCGAGAAAGTAGGACAGTTGTTCATGGTGGGTTTCGACGCCCTGCAGGCGGACGAGCATATCAAGACCTTGATACGCGACAAGAAGGTGGGCGGCGTGATCCTGTTCCGCCGCAACGTGCACACGCCCGCGCAAGTGTCCGCCCTGTGCCGCGAGCTGCAGGAGATCAATGCGGAAGTGTCCGACATTCCGCTGCTGATCTCCATCGACCAGGAAGGCGGCATGGTCATGCGCATCGAGCAGGGCGTCACGCCGATTCCCGCCGCGATGGCCTTCCAGGCGGCCGGCTCCATCGACGACTGCGAACGCATGAACCAGATCAGCGGCGATGAAATGCGCCAGGTGGGCATCAACATGCTGCTCGCCCCCGTGCTGGACGTCAACAACAACCGCAACAACCCCGTCATCGGCGTGCGCGCGTATGGCGAGGATGCATCCACCGTCATCGACTACGGCATGGCGGCCATGCGCGGCCAGCGCGCCAGCGGCGTGGCCGTCACCGCCAAGCACTTCCCCGGCCACGGCGACACGGCCATCGACACGCACTACGCCATGGCCCTCGTCCCGCACGACAAGGAACGCCTGCGCGCCGTGGAGCTGGCGCCCTTCCGCGCGGCGATTGCTGGCGGCGTCGACGCCATCATGACGGCGCACGTGGTCTTCCCCGCCTTCGAGGCCGACACCAGCGTACCAGCCACCCTGTCGAAAGGCGTGCTGACGGACCTGCTGCGCGGTGAAATGGGCTACAAGGGCGTCGTCATCACCGACTGCCTGGAAATGGCGGCCATCGCCGACGGCATCGGCATCGCCCAGGGCGCCATCGCTACCCTGCAGGCAGGCGCCGACATCGTCCTCATCTCGCACCGCGAAGCGCAGCAGACGGCCGCCATCGACGCCGTCATCGCCGCCGTGGAGCGCGGCGACATTGCGCTCTCCCGCATCGATGCCGCTTGTGCCCGCGTGGCTGAACTCAAACGCAACCGCGCCGTGCGCGACTGGCGCACCCGCCCCGTCACGCCTCCGGCGCTGATGCAGCCAGCCGCCATGGCCCTGTCGCAGCTGCTGCAAAAGGCCGCCTTGCGCGTGCAGGGCGACTACCGCCCGCTCGACGCCAGCCTGCCCGTGACCCTGCTGACGGTGGAAGTGCGCTCGCGCAGCGAAATCGACGAAGTGGCGCTGGGCCGCAACAAGGAAGCGCGCAGCTCGATGCTGCCGGCGCTGCTGGAAGCGGGCCTGGACGTGCGCGAGTACGCCTTGTCGGCCGAAGCGCTGGACGACGAAGTCAACGATGCCATCGCCTTTGCGCAAGGCGCGCAACAGATCGTGCTGCAAACGTATAACGCCATGTTCGTCGACGGCCAGCGCCGCCTGGTCGAGGCCCTGCCGCACGATAAACTGTGGCTGGTGGCGGGCCGTTTGCCCTACGACTTGGACCTGGCGCCCAAGGCGCAAGGCCGCCTGGCCGCCTTCGGCTGCCGCCCGGCCGCGCTGGTGCCCGTGGTGGAAAAACTGGCGGGCAAGGCGTAAAGCCACGCCGCCATCCTGCACATGCCGGGCCTTGCCCGGCATTTTTTATGCCGCGTCGCAATCGAAGCGCACGCCCGTCATCTGTTCGCTCAGCGTCCATAGCCGGCGCGCCTGCCCTGGATCGATGGCCCAGCGCCGCACGCCCGGCCCCGTGCTGTCGTCCGGCATCAGGGCGGCGATGTCGCAATCCTCGCAATACACGCCGCCAATACCCTCGAGCTGCGCGCTGGTGGCACACCAGACGGCCGTGGCAGCGCCCTGCGCCACACTCTTGAAACCCGATTGCGGCGGCGGATTCACCTTGCCTGCGTCGTCCAGCGCGCCCACGCGGCGAAAATCGTCAATATCCAGGTGGCGCACCAGCGGCGTCAGGATGGCGCCCGGATGCAGCGAGAAGGCGCGCACGCCGTGCGCCGCGGCACGCCGGTCCAGCTCCACGGCAAACAAGGCGTTGGCGCTTTTCGACTGCGCATACGCGCGCCATTTGTCGTACGGCTGGCGCAGAAAATGCGGGTCGTCCAGGTCGACGCCCGCCTGCCGGTGCCCCAGCGACGACACGCACACCACGCGCGCGCCCTGCGCCTGCCGCAAGGCGGGCCACAGGCGCGCCGTCAGCTGGAAATGCCCCAGGTGATTCGTCGCGAACTGCGCCTCGTAGCCGCGCGCATCGCGCAGCAAGGGCGTGGCCATGATGCCGGCGCCGTTCACCAGCAGATGCAGGGTGCGGCCCGTGGCAAGGAAGGCGGCCGCGAATGCGTCGATCGATTGCGGATCGAGCAGGTCGAGCGCCGCGACCTCCACGCCAGCCATGCCGGCCAGGGCCGCTTGCGCCTGATGCTGGTCGCGCGCCGGCACCAGCACCCTGGCGCCGGCGCCAGCCAGTACGCGCACCGTTTCCAGCCCCAGGCCCGACGCGCCGCCCGTGACGATGGCCTGCACGCCGGACAGGTCGCGGCCGGCCAGCACCTCGCTGGCGGTCGTGGCCGCGCCGAAGCCGGAATGAAGGGGAATTTGCCTGTGATCGCCGTATGTCATGTCTGCCTCTGCATGTGGGTGGCCAGCGCGGGATGGCTGGCGACATGCTTATTTTGCGCGAGCTGTTCTGGACGGTGAATGGCGTAAAATCTTCAATACTATCGCCATCGTCCAGAATTGCCGCCACCATGGATTTGCTCTCCGATGTACTCTCGCTGTTTGATACGCGCAGCTCCTACTTTGCCGGCCTGAAGGCGGGCGGCGAGTGGGCCATCGACTTTCCGCCGCCGGACGGCATCAAGTTCAACGCCGTGATCGAAGGCGCTTGCTGGCTGACGGTCGCGGGCATCGACGCTCCCATGCCGCTGCAGACGGGCGACTGCTTCCTGCTGGCGCCGGGACGCGCGTTCACCCTGGCCAGCACGCCCGGCTTGCCGGCCGCGCCAGCGCTGGAAGTGTACCGGCACACGCAACAGGGCGTGGCCCGCCACGGCGCGCCGCAGCACGATTTCTTCCTCATCGGCGGACGCTTCCACTTTGGCGACGAAGCGGCCATCCTGCTCGACTGCCTGCCGCCGCTGCTGCACGTGCGCGGCGATACGGACCAGGCCAGCGTGCTGCACTGGGCATTGCAACGGCTGGCACAGGAACTGCAGGCGACGGCGCCCGGCGCGGCACTGATGACGCGCCACCTTGGTCACATGATGCTGTTGCAAATGCTGCGCCAGTATCTTGAAGCGCAGGCCTCGCACCCGGTGGGCTGGCTGTTCGCGCTGGCCGATCCACGGCTGCGCGCCGCCATCGAGGCCATGCACGCGCAACCGGCGCGGCGCTGGACCTTGTCGCAGCTGGCCGCCGTCGCGGGGCAGTCGCGCTCCGCCTTTGCCTTGCACTTCAAGAAGCGGGTGGGCGTGACGCCGCTCGACTACCTGCTGCGCTGGCGCATGCGCCTGGCCACGCGGCGCCTGAAGGGCGGCAGCGCACCCATCACCTTGATCGCACAGGCACTGGGCTACGATTCCGACAGCGCCTTCAGCCACGCCTTCAAGCGCGTCATGGCCTGCTCGCCGCGCCAGTACCGGCTGCGCCACGCGGGCGGGCAGGCGTAAAAAAACCCGCGCTTGCGGGTTTTAATAGTACAAGGTCAGCGCGCCGGCACGGGCGGCAAGGCTGCCACCGCCAGCAAGGCAAACGGTCCGAGGAACAGGCCGATGCCGAACCAGAGTCCCCCGTGGCGGCCGCGCCGGCTGGCCAGCAGCCAGGTGGCGACCGCAAACAAAAACATGAAGATCAACAGTATCGCCATTGCCACTCCTTGCCATGCGGAAAGCCCAGTGTAGCCCACGGGCGGGCCCATGGCTACACTGAAATACAAGCCCTAGCGCTGCACCTGCATCAGGATCACGCGCTTGCTGCTGCCGTCGGCCGGCGGCGTGGCGGACGGCGGCGGCGGGCTGTCGCAGGAACCGCAGGAACCGCAGCCGCTGCCGCAGCCCGGCGCCACCTTGAAGAAGGTCGACAGCTTCGCCTCATCGAGGCCGCAGCGCACCAGGCCGCGCACGATGGCGCGGCGCACGCCCGCCGGCAGGTACTTGGTCGAAAAATGCAGCAGCGCGGCTGCGACGATCAGGGCGACGATGAGGGTTTGCCACATGGTTTTCTCCTAAGCGCCCAGCATCAGGGCGACGCGGTACGTGATGAACGAGGCGGCATACGCCAGGGCGAACATGTAGCCGGCCATCAGCAGCGGATAGCGCCAGCCGCCCGTCTCGCGTTTCACCACGGAGAGGGTCGACAGGCACTGCGGCGCAAACACATACCAGGCCAGCAAGGAAAGCGCGGTGGCCATCGACCACGAATGCGCGATCAGCGGTTCCAGGGTGGTCGCCAGTGCATCGCCCGTTTGCGACAGCGCGTACACGGTGCCCAGGGCGCCGACGGCCACTTCGCGCGCCGCCATGCCCGGCACCAGCGCGATGCATATCTGCCAGTTGAAACCGATGGGCGCGAAGATCACTTCCAGGCCGCGGCCCAGGATGCCGGCCAGGCTGTAGTAGATCGGCGGGTGGATCGCATTGTCCGGCGGGCCGGGGAAGGTACTGAGGAACCACAGGATGATCATCAGACTCAGGATGATGGTACCGACGCGGGTCAGGAAGATCTTCGCGCGCTCCCACAGGCTGACGGCCAGGTTGCGCAAATGCGGCCAGTGATAGGCAGGCAGTTCCAGCATCAGCGGCTGGTTGCCGCGCACGCCCATGCCGCGCTTCATGACCCAGGCCACGGCCATGGCCGAGATGATGCCGGCGAAGTACAGGACAAACAGCACCAGGCCTTGCAGGCTCAGATAGCCCCACACCTGGCGCTCCGGGATGAAGGCGGCGATGATCAGCGCATACACGGGCAGGCGCGCCGAACACGTCATCAGCGGCGCGATCATGATGGTGACCAGACGGTCGCGCGGGTTCTGGATGGTGCGCGCCGCCATCACGCCGGGGATGGCGCAGGCAAAGCTCGACAGCAGAGGAATGAAGGCGCGGCCGGACAGGCCCACGCCGCCCATCAGGCGGTCCAGCAGGAACGCCGCGCGCGGCAGATAGCCGCAGTCTTCCAGCGCCAGGATGAAGAAGAACAGGATCAGGATCTGCGGCAGGAACACCAGCACGCTGCCGACGCCGCCGATGATGCCTTCCACCAGCAAGCTTTTCAGGTGGCCATCGGGCATGTTCGCCGTCAGCACGGCGCCCAGGTGGCCTACGCCATCGGTGATCATTTCCATCGGCGTGGCGGCCCAGGCGAACACGGCCTGGAAGATCAGGAACATCAGCACGGCCAGGATGATGGGGCCGACGATGGGATGCAGCACCACGTCGTCGATCTTTTCCGTCAGGTTGCCCTTGTCGCTCGTGTCATTGCTGACGGCGGCCAGGATGCGGCGCACTTCGCGCTGGGTTTCTTCGACGCTGACGGCATCGATGGCCGCCAGCGGTTTCGCTTCCACGACCGGCAGCGGCAACATGGCATCGATGGCGTTCAGCAAGGCTTTTTCGCCATCGTGCTGCACCGCCACGGTTTCCACCACGGGCATGCCCAGTTCCTGCGACAGTTTCACCGTGTCGATCAGCATGCCGCGCTTGCGCGCCACGTCCGTCATGTTCAGCGCCAGCAGCATGGGCAGGCCCAGGCGCTTGACTTCCAGCACCAGGCGCAGGTTCAGGCGCAGATTGGTGGCGTCGACGACGCAGATGATGGCGTCCGGACGCGGGTCGCCGCGGCGCAAGCCGCCCACCACGTCGCGCGTGATGGCTTCATCGGGCGTAGTGGCGGACAGGCTGTAGGCGCCCGGCAGATCGAGCACGCGCACGGGTTTGCCGGCTGGCGAGGTGAAATGGCCTTCCTTGCGCTCGATGGTCACGCCGGCGTAGTTCGCCACTTTCTGGCGCGCGCCCGTCAAACGGTTGAACAGGGCCGTCTTGCCGCAGTTCGGATTGCCCAGCAAGGCAATTTGTGGCTGATGCGGCGGCTTGTGCACGCCCGCATCCACGATAGTTTCGACAGCACCCATGGTCATTCCGGTTGAAGCAGCGGTTGAATCGTAATCAGCGCCGCTTCGAAGCGGCGCAGTGCGAACGTGGCATTGCCCACCTTGATGGCCAGCGGATCGCCACCGGGAATGCCGCGCTTGAGCATGCGGATGCGTTCGCCGGGAACGAATCCCAGCTCCATCAGGCGACGGGGCAGGTCGACGCCGTCCTCCGTCTGTCCTGCCGTGTGGGGCGTGATATGCAACACCGTGCCGCTCTGGCCGACTGCCAGCGCATCGAGCGTCATCATGGGTGGAACTAGAGTCATGAGCAAATTCCGTTCAAATTAAGAACACCTGATACCGGCTGCGGCGCGGGGCGCCTTGCGCTGGTTCCAGGTTTGTGAGGTAAAACGCAACTGTTGCGCATTACCGACAAGCGGCCATTCCATCTGTCCAGACGGCAACCGTCCGAGACAATACCAGCATTATAAACATGAATGCGAATAGTTTTTATTTAGCCCGGAGAGCCGCCCCCATCAAGGGCTGCGTCATGCGCACGGAAGGCATATCAAGCTGCGGCGCCAGGCTGCCAAGTGCCGCACACTTGATCAAAATCGCTTGCATTGTCCCCCACTTTGCGCGACAATGAAACGTAATGATAATGATTCTCATTAAAACACTAGCAACAATGCTTCCCGGCACTAGTGTCTGTTCATCCTCCAGCCAGAAGGTGTATCAATGATTGTATGTGTCTGCAACAACATATCTGATCGTGAAATCCGTCAAGCCGTCGATCTTGGCCTGTCCAGCATGGCCGAACTGCGCCGCGACCTGGGCGTTGCCACCTGCTGCGGCAAATGCCACACCTGCGCGCGGGAAGTGCTGAACGATCACCTGAACGCCACGGTGGCGCTGCAAGAAACCGTATTGATGCGAGCTGTACTGACAAACTAAAGAAAGCGATAAACGCCATGACGATGATGCCCCCGCCCGTAACGGTGCAGGCCGTGCAGCAATTTGCCGACTTCGACAAGAAGCGCAACAAATTCGCGCCGCTGATGGCCATCGTCGTCCTGCATATCGCCGGTTTTTATGCCATCCAGAGCGGCCTGCTGAGCCGCGTGGTGACGGCGGCCATGCCGACCATCACCACCATCAGCATCATCGCCCCGCCGGCGCCGCCCAAACCGCCAGCGCCATCCGTACCGAAAACCGTGGAATTGAGCGCTCCCGTGCCGCGCGCCGTGATCCCGCCGCTGCCACTGATCGCCGTGGCGCCGAGCGAGCCGACGATCACGCCGCCACAGCCGACGCGCGCCGAAGCGGCACCCGTTGCCACCGCCGCGCCGACAGCGCCATCGACACCGTCGCCGACGCCACCAGCGCCGTCAACGCCGCGCACCGTCAGCAGCGTCGAATACATCAAGGCACCGCAACTGATCTACCCGAATCTGTCGCGCCGCCTGGGTGAAAGCGGCACCGTGGTGCTGCGCATCCTGATCAATGAAAAGGGCTTGCCCGAGCAAATCCTGATCCAGAAATCGACCGGCTACAACAACCTCGATGAAGCGGGCCGTCAGGCCGCCCAGCGCGCGCTGTTCAAGCCGATGATCGAAAACGGCAAGCCCGTACCTGTCTACGTTCTAGTACCGCTGACCTTCCAACTGAGCTAGCCTTCCGGCGGCCCTTGCGCCGCTGCCAGCCCGCAAGCACCGCACCACGTGCCCTGCTTGCTTTTTTGCGCCTTGTTTTTAGTCAAGCGATTTGCTTGTTTCAGTCTGCCAGCCTACATCCCCGGGCCAGGCAGACTTTTTTTTTGGGATCAGACCCGAGGGGGGAATGGGCCCCAATGGGGCCCATTCCGCTCGCGCAGCGACTGACCCTTTTTACATCTCCGCCCACATCCTGAGCAAATTATGATAATGCCCCGTCAAGCCCACCGTCGCCGGTGAATCGCCGTGCTCTGCGCGCACGCTCTGGATGTTCTGATCGAGCTCGAACAGCATGCTGCGCTTCCAGTCCTCGCGCACCATGCTTTGCGTCCACAGGAAGGAGCAGATGCGCTCGCCGCTGGTGACGGGCAGCACCTGATGCACGCTGCTCGACGGATACACGATCACGTCGCCGGCCGGCAGTTTCACTTCGTGCGTGCCATACGCATCGACCACCACCAGCTCGCCGCCTTCGTACTCGTCCGGTTCGCTCAGGAAGACGGTCGACGAGACGTCGGCGCGCATCGACTGCATGCCGTTCTTCGGCGTGCGGATGGCGCCGTCGATATGCAGGCCATAGTGCTCGCCACCCGCATAGCCGTTGAAGAATGGCGGCAGGATGCGCAGCGGCAGCACGGCGGCAAAGAACAGCGGATTGGCCATCAGCGCGCGGCTGACGATCTCGCCCAGCTCCAGCGCCAGCGGCGAACCCTCGGCCAGCTGGCGGTTGCGCTTGACTTGCGCGCCTTGCGCCCCGACGCTGGCGCGCCCATCGACCCAGTCCGTCTGCGCCAGGCGCTGGCGAAAATGCGTGACCTGTTCCGGCGTCAGCACGCCGGGTATATGCAGCATCATCTTGCTATCCTTTTTCAGTAAACATCGCTGCCTGATTATCGCATCGCCGGCAGCGGCCAAGAAGACACAAAAGCAAGAACGGCCCAAGATTTCCCGCCTTTTCAGCGCGGCCATGCGCGCGCGCCAGCGGCAGCAAAACAGCACCGGGAACGCGAATGAGAATGGCCTTCATTTTCCTTAACAAATAAAAAACGGAAAAATGTGGCAATCCATTTGAGAATGGGTTTTATTCGCACGATATTTACGTTAAAAAGACGGAAAAATGCCGTTTACCGCCCGAAATTGCCCATATTTTGCGCTATCATGCGGGCATAGCGAAACCGGCAACCTGCACGCCACCAGGCAGCCCGAGCCACCCGGCAGTGAACGCCAGCAGCCTCCGGTTTCATCATCGAACGCACTACAGAACAAAGGAAATCCCATGAAGGGCGATAAAGAAGTCATCCGCATGCTCAACGCACAGCTCACCAACGAACTGTCGGCCATCAACCAGTACTTCCTGCATGCGCGCATGTACAAGCACTGGGGCCTGGAAAAGCTGGGCAAGAAAGAATACGAAGAATCGATCGGCGAAATGAAACACGCCGACAAGCTGATCGACCGCATCCTGATGCTCGACGGCCTGCCGAACCTGCAAGCGCTGCACAAGCTGCTGATCGGCGAGAACACGCCGGAAATGCTGGAATGCGACTTGAAGCTGGAGCGCGCCGCGCACGCCACCGTCAAGGAAGGCATCGCCATCAGCGAAAAAGCGGGCGACTACGTCTCGCGCGACCTGTTCCTGATGATCCTGGAAGACACGGAAGAGCATATCGACTGGCTGGAAACGCAGATCGACCTGATCGCCAAGATCGGCATCCAGAATTACCTGCAAAGTCAGATGGCTGTTGAAGAGTAATGAGGACACCTGCCAAAACCTACTGCGCGTCGGCATAGGCGGCCTGCGATGCTCACCGTACTAGAGTACGGTTGCGCTTCTCGGCCACCTCTTCCTTCCGCTCGCTACGGTTTTGTCAGGTGTCGTAACATCATTGGTGGAACAAGAAAAACCGGCAGAGCCGGTTTTTTTACGTGTGCTCTCAAGTCTTTGTGGCCTGCGGCGGGCGCAGCTTGACGAACAGCACCGCCACCGCCGCGCACAGCAACAGGGCGCCGGCCAGCCGGATGACGTTCTCCGGATTGCCGCCCAGCCAGCTGCGGTAGTACAGCGGCAGGGTGAAGATCTGGATGATCATCGGGATGACGATGAACATGTTGAAGATGCCCATGTAGACGCCCGTGCGCTCGGGCGGAATGCAGCCGGCCAGCATGATGTAGGGATTGCCCATGATGCTGGCCCAGGCCAGGCCCACGCCCAGCATGGGCAGCAACAGCAGCGCCGGGCTGTGGATCAGCGGGATGCTCAGCATGCCCACGCCGGCCGCGCACAGGCACAGGCTGTGCATGCGCTTGGGGCCAAAGCGGCGCGTGAACGGCACCAGCGCAAAGGCAGCGACAAAGGCGATGAAATTATAGAAGGCGCCCACCTGCCCGTTCAGCAGGCCCGCGTCGCGAAAGCCTTGCGATGCCGGATCCGTCGTGTGAAACAGGGTCGCCGCCAGCGACAGCGCAATGTACTGCCAGTAGCAGAACATGGCGTACCACTGGAACAGGTTGACGATGGCCAGCTGCTTCATCGTCGGCGGCATGTCGCGCAGGGCCGCACCGATATCGGCCAGCGTGTGGCGCCAGCCCGGCGGGCGGCTGCGGATGGCCGCCAGCTCGGCCGCCGTGAGGGGGTTTTCCGGCGTCGTCTTCAGGGTCCACAGCACCGAGGCGAGGGAAAAGACGGCGCCGATCAGGAAGGCGGCGATGACGATGTGCGGGATATGGCTGCCATTGACGGCATCCTTGTTCATGCCCAGCATGACCAGCAGCGACGGCGTCAGGTAGGCCAGCGTTTGCCCCAGTCCCGTAAACGCGCTTTGCGTGAGAAAACCCAGCGAGTGCTGCTTCTTGTCGAGCTTGTCGCTGACAAAGGCGCGGTACGGCTCCATCGTCACATTGTTGGCCGCGTCGAGTATCCACAGCAGGCTGGCGGCCATCCACAGGGTAGGACTGAACGGCATGGCCAGCAGGCCCAGGCTGCACAGGATGGCGCCGATCAGGAAGTACGGCGTGCGGCGGCCCCAGCGCGTCACCGTGCGGTCGCTCATGGCGCCGATCAGCGGTTGCACGAGCAGCCCCGTCATGGGACCGGCCAGCCACAGGTACGGCAGGCTCGCTTCATCGGCGCCCAGGTATTTGTAGATGGGGCTCATGCTGCTTTGCTGCAGACCAAAGCTGAACTGGATGCCGAAAAAACCGACATTCATGTTGACGATCTGCCAGAACGACAAATGCGGACGGTGCGCGGTGGTGTCGCTCATGCTGGTTCCCTTTCCAGCCACAGCATATGCCATGGCTGCAGGCCCACGGTGCCGGCCAGCACGCTGCCATCAAGGCTGTTGCGCCACTCGCCCGCGGGCAAGGTGAAGCGCTGGCTGGCGCCGCTGAAATTGCTCAGGTTGAGAAACGCGTCGCCGCGCAGCAGCGCCAGCACGGCCGGCGTGTCGGCGGGCAGCACGCTGCGCGGCGCAGCGGCGGCCAATGCCGGCAAGCGCCCGCGCGCGTCGATCAGCTGACGCAGCGCCAGGTACAGCCGGCCGCTGGCGCTCACGCCATCGTGGCGCCATGCCAGCAAGCTGTCGTCGAACGCGGGACGCTGCAGCCAGCGGCTGTCCATCGCCCGGTCGGCGCGCTGCGTGTAGCTGTCGTCGTTGGTCATGCCCAGTTCATCGCCCATGTACAGCACCGGCAAGGCGCCAAAGCTCAATGCCAGGCCATGCAGCAGCAGCAGGCGCCGCAACGCGTATTCCTGCTCCTGCACCGTGGTGGCGCTTTGCAGGCCGGCCAGCGAGGCGGCCATGCCGTTGCTGCCATGCGCCTTGTCGGCGCTGCTGCTCTGGAAGGCGGCGCCGCGCGCGTAGCTGCCGGCAGCACCGGCAAAGAACTGCGCAATGCGCGCCAGGCGCGCCGGCCCGTCCGCGCCCGCTTCATTGAGCAGCACGTTCCAGCCGATGTCGTCATGGCAGCGCACATAACTGAGCCAGCTTGCGGCCGGCGGCAGCGGCGGCGTGGCGGCGATCACCTGCTGCAGCAAGTCTGTGCTTTCCTCCGCCAGCGCGCCCCAGCCGGCGGCCATCAGGCTGCTGTGATAAGCGATATGGCATTCGGGCGCGCTATCGCTGCCAAAGTAGGCGGGCAGCTTGGGGGTGGGCACGATGGCTTCGGCCTTGAGCAGCACGCCAGGCGCGACGATGGCGGCGATGGCGCGCAAGGCTTGCAGCAGGCTGTGGGCTTCGGGCTGGTTCATGCAATCCGTGCCTTCGCGCTTCCACAGGAAGGCCGTCGAGTCGAGGCGGAACACCTCGATGCCCTTGTTGGCCAGGCCCAGCATGGCGCCGGCCATGGCCGCGAAGACGGCCGGATTGGCGTAGTTCAAGTCCCACTGATAGGGATAAAACGTGGTCCAGACCCAGCGCTGGAGCTCCGGCACGAAGGTGAAATTGCCCGGTGCCGCCTGCGGGAAGACCTGGCCAACGGTGCGCTCGTAACGGTCCGGCTGCACGCGGTCGGGATAAGTGTGGAAAAAATCGCGCAGCAGCGGATCGCCCGCCTTGGCGCCCAGTGCCCACGCATGGTCGTCCGCCACATGGTTGAGGATGAGGTCCGAGCACAGGCTGATGCCGGCCGCGCGCAGCTGCGCCGTCAACGCCAGCAAGTCGGCATTGCTGCCCAGCGCAGGGTCGACTTCCTCGAAGCTGGCGACGGCAAAGCCGCCATCGCTTTCGCCGGCACGCGGCCGCAAAAACGGCAGCAAATGCAGATACGTCACGCCCAGCTCGCGCAGATGGGCAATGCGCGCGGCCACGCCCTGCAGGCTGCCGCCGAAGCGCTGCACGTAGGCGCTGTAGCCCAGCATGGACTGGCTGGAAAACCAGTCCGGCTGCGCTTCGCGCTGCGCATCCTGCCGCAGCAGCGCCGGCGCGCGCGCCGCGTACAGCCGTCCCACGCTTTCCATCAGGTCGCCCAGCCAGGGCAGGAAATCCGGCCGCTGGCCATACAGGCTGCCCAGGCGGTCGAGCAGGACCGCCTCCTGGCGCGCATAGCGGCGCGCCGCATCGTCGCGCAAGTGCGAGGGGAGCGGCGCCAGCAGGCGCGCCAGGGGGCTACGTATCGACATCATGAATCCTATCCTTGCTTAAAATGCGTATTTCAGGCTGACCTTGACGGCGCGCCCCGTGATCGAGCGGGCCGCGTGGCCATCGCCCTCGACTTCCGTATAGCCGATCTTGTTGAGCAGATTGTTCGCCGTCAGCGCCACCTGCATCTGCGGCGTAAGCTGGTAATTGACGAAAGCGTTGAGCACCTGGTAGGCGGGCAAGGTGATCGTGTGCGCATCATCGCCCCACGACTTGCCCGTGCCGACCAGACTGGCGCCCAGGGTGGCAGGCCCCCATTCATAGGTGGGCGCGAGCTGGTACACGACACGCGCCTGGCGCCGCGGCGTATTGCCGATCAGCGCCACGTCGGCCGCGGCCGTGCCCGTGATCTCGGCATCCGTGAACGTCAATCCGCCATTGATGCGGAAGTCGCCGGCGCTGTAGGCCGCTTCCAGTTCCACGCCCTTCGCTTCATAGCTGTTGGCCGTGCGCAGCTGCGTCGTCGCCTCGTAATTGCTTTCCTTCGTCTTGGCCTGGAACACGGTGACGAAGGTGCTCAGGGGCCCCCGCCGCCATTTCACGCCGCCTTCGAGCTGGCGCACGGTGTTGATCGCCACCGGCACGCTGCCATCCAGGGGCGTGCCGAACAGGATGCGGTCGGCATTGAAGGCCACGCCTTCGCTGACGCGGGCAAACACGGCCAGGTTGGCTTGCAGCTTGTAGTTCGCGCCCAGCGAGTACGAGGTATGGCCCAGGGTGTAGTCGACCTGCTGCACCGTCGACGGCAGATAGGCTTGCGCGCCGGTGGCCTGGTTGGCCGTGCCACTGGCGTGCTGGCGGTCGCGCCGCAAGCCGCCGTCGAGGTTCAGCGCGCCGCTTTCCCAGGCCAGGTTTACGTAGGGCGACGTCGTGCGGTATTCCATGTCGACGGCGCGCGAACAGCAGGCGCCGAAGGCCGGGCCGATGTAGCCGGGCGTGCTGCTCGCCGTTTGCAGCAGCGCCGGCTGGTCGCCCGTGGCCTGCAGCAGGTATTCATTGAAATTCCAGGTCAGGCCCAGCTTTTGCTGCGACAGGTACAGGCCGGCCGTGGTGGTCAGCTTGCCGCTGTCGAGCACAAACGTCCTGGCCAGCTTGGTGTCGCTCAGGGTATTGCTGGCGTCGTCGATCGAGGTATTGAACACCACGGCGGAAAACGCGCGCCCCGTGTAGGGCTGGCCCCGGTTCGGGCCGCTGGCAAACACGTAGCTGCCGTCGCTGCCGTTATTCGACGGGAAGACGCCGATGAAGCGGCCCGAATTGTCGGCGTAGCGGAAGTTTTCGCTCACGCTCCAGCCCTGTCCCAGCTTGAACGATGCTTCCAGTCCCACGGTGTCGCTCTTGACGTGCAGACCGTCGTTGACGCGGGTGGCCACGCGCTGGTTATCCTTGTTCAGCACCATGTCGGGCACCCAGTACGGCGAATAGAAACTGGCCTTGCGCGGGTCGATGCCGGCGATTTCCCCGATGCGGCCATTGCGCACGCTGACCGGCACCGGCAAGGCCGTGGGCGACTGGTCGTCGAGGTGCTTGAACGACAGGCGCACGAAGCCGCTGTCGAATTCATGCGTGACATTGCCGCGGATCTGGCCGCCCTTTTCGCTGTTGACGCCACTGTGGCGGATGCCTTCGCCCGTGCGCCAGGAGCCGCCGATGAAGAAGCGCGTGCGCTCGGAAACCGGCGCGCCGTAATCGAAATCCACGCGCGTCTGGTCGTAGCCCAGGCCCCGGCTGAGCGCCACGCTGCCGCCCTTCTCCTTGCCATTCTTGCTGATGAAATTGATGATGCCGCCCGGCGAGTTGGTGGCCAGGGTGGAGGCCGAACCGCCGCGCACCACTTCCAGGTGGTCGAGGGTGGAATCGATCTTGACGAAGCTGTCGGGCGTGGTGAAGTTGAAGTCGCCGAACTGCAGCACCGGCAAGCCGTCTTCCTGGATCTGCACATAGCGCGCGCCGCCGGCGGAAATGGGCAGGCCGCGCACGGTGATGTTGGCATTGCCTTCGCCGCCCGAGGACTCGGCCCGCAAGCCCGGCACCGAGCGCAGGACTTCGGCGGCGCTGGTCGGCGCGTTGTGCAGGATGGTGTCGAGTTCCATGCTGCTGACGGAATTGCTCGATTTCATTTTGGACGTGCCGCCGGTGGTGCCGGTGACCACGATGCGTTCCAGGTTCAGGCCATCGGCGGGGGCGGCGCTGGCGGTGTCGCCGGCCGATTGGGCCTGGGCGGCGCCCCATTGCAGCAGGGCCAGGGCGACGGCTGCGGCCATGCAGCCGCGTTGAGCAGTACGTGTCTTCATCTTGTCTCCAGTGTTGTATGCCGATACATCGAGGTATCCGCTTGTTATGGGTCCTGGCCGCCGCATGCCATGGCGCGCTGGCTGAGCCGGTACGTCATTATTCAACGAATAAGAATTTATTGCAATCGATTGCAATCGAGCGCTGCAACATGGAATTTATGTTGCTTTTAAGGGAGCGCTACGGGCAGAAAAGAGGGAAACAGGAGAGAATCGATACGAGATCAGGGTTTTTCATGCTGCCGTGCAGCATGAAAAATAGTGGGGAATTTTGAAATTATTGCAATCGGTTGCAACCGCGCTTTACCGGCCCGAGGCGCGTACGATCAGCTCGGTTGGCAATTGCCGGGATGGCGCAGGCGCGCCATCGACCAGCGCCAGCAGCGAGGCCACCAGCGCGCGCCCGGCGGCGCGGATCGGCTGGCGCACGGTGGTCAGCGGCGGGTGGAAATACGCGGCCAGTTCGATATCGTCGTAGCCGACCACGGCCACCTGTTCCGGCACGGCCACGCCACGCGCGCGCAAGGCGCTGATGGCGCTCATGGCCAGCAAGTCGCTGCAGGCGAAGATGGCGTCGAACGGGAGCTGGCGATCCAGCAGTTCCTGCACGTCCGTCGCGCCGCCCTGCGGCAGGAAGGAGCCGGCCACGTACAGTTGCGGATCGGGTGCCAGTCCGTGCGCGGCCAGCGCCTGCGCATAGCCCTGGTGGCGCTGCGCCACTTCGGGCAGCTTGGCGTCGCCAAAGAAGGCGATGCGACGACGTCCCGCCGCCAGCAAGTGCTCCGTGGCCAGCCTGCCACCGGCGACGTTGTCGCCGCCAACGGTGCAATACAGCTGCTGCGGCAATTGCGCGCCCCACACGACGATGGGCACCTGGCGCGCGGCCAGCTGGTTCAGTTGTTCATGGTGGCGCCACTGGCCGATCAGGATGATGCCGATCACGCGGCCGCTATCGAAGGACTGGGCGGCCGCATCGAGCGTTTCCGCATCCACGCGCGAAATGAGCATGTCGAAGCCCTGCTCCGTCAGCGCATCGGCCAGGCTGCCCAGCATGCTCAGAAAGAAAGGATCGGACAGGTGCTGGCGCGTGGCCGCGTCATACGGCACCACCACGCCCACCGTGCGGTTCTGTTTCAGGCGCAGGTTTTGCGCGCCGATATTGATGGAGTACTTGAGCGAACGGGCCAGCGCGATGACGCGCGCGCGCGTTTCTTCATTGACCAGCGAACTGCCGCTCAGGGCGCGCGACACGGTGGACGTGGACACGCCGGCCAGGCGCGCGATATCGGCCATCTGCAGGCGCTGCTGCGCCTTCGAATCGGTACCGGTCATCGGACGCTCACTGCGGCACGGTGTCCTTGAACGACTGCCGCTCGGACAGTTTGTCGAACAGGCGGGCCAGCGCAGGATGCTCGGCGCGCCAGTCGATTTCCGGGAAGCGGAAGCTGAGCCAGCCCAAGGTACACCCCACGGCCACGTCGGCCAAGGTGTAGTTCTTGCCGGCGCAATACGCGCTCTCGCCCAGGCGTGCTTCCAGCGCCGCCAGACCCAGGGTGACTTTTTCCAGCTGGCGCGCGATCCAGGCCGCGCTTTGCTGCTCGGGCGGGCGCTGCGTGCGCTCCAGGCGCACCAGCACGCCAGCGTCGAGGATGCCGTCGGCCAGTGCTTCCCAATTCTTGATATCGGCCCGCTCGCGGCCATTGCCGCCGGCCGGCAGCAGCTTGCACACGGGCGTGAGCGTATCGAGGTATTCGACGATGACTTTCGAATCGATCAGCGTGCTGCCATCTTCCATCACCAGGCAAGGCACTTTGCCCAGGGGATTGGCCTGGGCGATGCGTGTTTCCGGCACCCACACGTTTTCCAGCTCGAAGACATAGTCGAGCTTTTTTTCCGCCAGCACGATACGGGCTTTGCGGACATACGGGCTGGCGAGGGAACCGATCAGTTTCATAGGTACTTTAAGGTAAAGGAGCAGCAAGCAGTATAGCATCGGCGGCAGCGGTGTTTGGCAGCACGCGCCCGGCGCCCCCCAGTGTGTGGCAGCCACGCCGCATCGGGGCCGGATTCGGCCAAATTGCGGTGCGCCGACGGCCGACGGACGGCTGGCCAGCGGCCAGCGGTGGTAAAATCGCCCTTTACTGTGGCGCCGTCAGTGTTGCTGTATTGCAATAGCCCTGCCCTCCCCGCGCGCCACACGCCAACCGTTTCTTTAACTTGCGTCCGCTCTCATGACTTCTACTACTCCGTATTCCACGCTGTCGGCCCTGTCTCCGCTCGATGGCCGCTACGCCAGCAAGACCGATCTGCTGCGCCCGATCCTGTCCGAAGCCGGTTTCATGCACCACCGCGTGAAAGTGGAAATCTCCTGGCTGCAAGCGCTGTCGCAAGCCGGTTTCGCTGAAATCAAGCCGTTTTCGGCAGAAGCGAACGCCCTGCTCGACAAGATGGCGAGCGATTTCTCGGAAGCCGACGCGGCCCGCATCAAGGCCATCGAAGCGGTCACCAACCATGACGTGAAGGCTGTCGAATACTGGCTGAAGGAACAAGTGGCGGACGTGCCGGAACTGGTGGCGGCGTCGGAATTCATCCATTTCGCCTGCACCTCGGAAGACATCAACAACACCTCGCACGGCATGATGCTGAAAGCCGCCCGCGATGGCGTGATGCTGCCGGCATTGAACGGCCTGGTGGCCAAGCTGACGCAGATCGCGCACGACAACGCCGACGTGCCGATGCTGTCGCGCACGCACGGCCAGACGGCCAGCCCGACCACCCTGGGCAAGGAATTTGCCAACGTCGTGGCCCGCTTGCAGCGCGCCGTGAAACGCATCGAGCAAGTGGAAATCCTCGGCAAGATGAATGGTGCCGTCGGCAACTACAATGCCCACCTGTCGGCCTACCCTGGCTTCGACTGGCCGGCATTCTCGCAGGCCGTCATCGAACAGCGCCTGGGCCTGGTCTTCAATCCGTACACCATCCAGATCGAGCCGCACGACTACATGGCCGAACTGTTCGACGCCTTCGCGCGCGCCAACACGATCCTGCTGGACCTGAACCGCGACATCTGGACGTATGTGTCGCTCGGCTACTTCAAGCAAAAACTGAAAGCGGGCGAAATCGGTTCGTCGACCATGCCGCACAAGGTCAACCCGATCGACTTCGAAAACTCGGAAGGCAACCTGGGCCTGGCCAACGCCGTGCTGAAACACCTGTCGGAAAAACTGCCCGTCTCGCGCATGCAGCGCGACCTGACCGATTCGACCGTGCTGCGCAACATCGGCGTGGGCCTGGGCTACACCCTGCTGGCCTATGACAGCTGCCTGCGCGGCTTGAACAAGCTGGAAGTGAACCACGCGCGCCTGGCGCAAGACCTCGACGCGACGTGGGAAGTGCTGGCCGAGCCCGTACAAACCGTGATGCGCCGCTATGGCATCGAAAACCCGTACGAGCAGCTGAAAGAGCTGACGCGCGGCAAGGGCATCTCGAAAGAAGCGCTGCAGACCTTCGTCAATGGCCTGGCCATTCCGCAGGATGCCAAGGACGTGCTCTTGACCATGACGCCGGGTAATTACATCGGCATCGCAGCGCAATTGGCCAAAGCTATCTAAGCAGTTTCCACATGGGGATCATGCGATCCCATTCCCGCGGGGCGGCCAGCACACAAATGCTGCCCGCCCCGCGGTTTTTCCGGCAATCTTTCTTGTAGAATCTCCAGCACGCAGCGTAAATTGCTTTTCTTTGGTATATTAGGCCGAATTAGTCCTAATACGTACTACTTTCAAGAAAGCCGTCGATGCAACGCTACACCACCACCGCCATCATCCTGCACTGGCTGACCGCCCTGCTGATCATCAGCGCCTTCATCATGGGCCTGGTCATGGTCGATATTCCCGGCCTGACGCCCACCAAGCTCAAATATTTCTCGTGGCATAAATGGCTGGGCGTGACCGTGCTGGCCATCGCCGCCATCCGCCTGCTGTGGCGCAAGGCCAATGTACCGCCGCCGCACCCTGCCAGCATGGTGGCCTGGCAAAAGAAGGCGGCCGACGCCATGCATGTGCTGTTGTACATCCTGATCTTCGCCGTGCCCGTTTCCGGCTACCTGTACACGCTGGCTGCCGGCGTTCCGGTAGTCTATCTGGGCCTGTTCCAGCTGCCCGTCATCATGGCGCCGAACCCGGAACTTAAGCCACTTTTAAAAGAGATTCATTATGTTCTGAACATGACGATGGCCGCCGCCGTGGCTGCCCATGTGCTGGCGGCGCTGAAGCATCAATTTATCGACAAAGACGGCGTACTTAAACGCATGCTGCCATAACACCGACTTCACCCTTGCTCACTGAAACTCCAGGAAAAATAAGATGAAAACCACCCAACGCATCGTCCTCGCTTCCCTGCTGGGCCTGTCCGTGGCCGCCACCGCCGCCACCCTGCTGAAAGTCGATCCCGCCAAGACCAGCGTGTCGGCCGTGTTCAAGCAAATGAACGTGCCCGTGGAAGCGAAGTTCAAGAAATTCAATATCGCCATCGATTACAATCCGGCCACGCCGGACGCCTCGAAAGCCTCGGTGGAAATCGAAACGGCCAGCATCGATATCGGCGACCCCGAATACAACAAGGAAGTGGCGAAGAAAGAATGGTTTAACGCGGCCCAGTTCCCGAAAGCCACCTTCGTTTCGAGCAGCATCAAGGCCGCCGGCGCGGGCAAGCTGACGGTCAGCGGCAAGCTGAGCATCAAAGGCAAGACCACCGACGTGACGTTCCCATTGACGGTCAAAGCCGATGGCGGCAAATATGCGTTCGACGGCGCCCTGCCGATCAAGCGCCTGACCTACAACATCGGCGAAGGCGAGTGGAAAGACACGAGCATGGTTGCCGACGAGGTCACCATCAAGTTCCACGTCGCTGCGCAGTAACACCTGAGAAAACGTCCATGGCTGCGTTGCTCTTGCCTCGTCGTACTATTCGTACTGCCTTCGGCAAGGCGCCTGGCCCTGAACGTTTTTCAGGCGTTACATATCAGATCACCGCCCAAAAATCTGTTGTTTAACTTAGTTAGGAATTCAATGAAATTGAAGCACTTGATGATCGCCGTGCTGGCAGCCGCCGGCGCCGGTTCGGCCATGGCCGCTACCGACACCTACAACCTCGACCCGACGCACACTTTCCCCAGCTTTGAAGCCGATCACATGGGCATGTCCGTGTGGCGCGGCAAGTTCAACAAGACCAAGGGTACGGTCACCCTGAACCGCGCCGCCAAGACGGGTAGCCTGGACCTCGTCATCGACGCCGATTCGATCGATTTCGGCCTCGACGCCATGAACACGCACGCGAAAAAAGCGGACATGTTCAACGTCGAAAAATTCCCACAAATCACCTACAAGAGCAAATCGCTCAAGTTCGACGGCGACCAACTGGTGGAAGTCGATGGCGAACTGACGCTGCTGGGCGTAACCAAGCCCGTCAAGCTGAACGTGAGCAAGTTCAAGTGCATCATGCATCCGCGCTACAAGCGCGAAGTGTGCGGCGCCGACGCCACGGCGGAATTCAAGCGCAGCGACTTTGGCCTGAACTACGGCATGCCGGCGTTCTCGCCGGAAGTCAAGCTGGCCATCCAGGTGGAAGCCATCAAGGCTGACTAAACACGGCCTTGCCGCATGACAAGCCCGCCTCGCTGCCCGCAGCCAGGCGGGCTTTTGCATGCACTGCGCGAATCCGCTGGACTTTTCTATCGTGCGGCATCACTATCCATTGGCATGATGTTGTTCTGACATGGCACACCCACTTATCCACCGCGCGGAGGACTACATGAATTTCATTATCTGGATCGTTATTGGCGGCGTCATCGGCTGGCTGGCCAGCATGGTCATGAAAACGAATGCGCAACAGGGCATCTTCCTCAATATCGTCGTCGGCATCGTCGGCGCCTTCCTCGGCGGCTGGCTGCTGGCCCCCCTGTTCGGCACGGGCACCATCAATAGCGACAATTTCAGCCTGGCTTCTCTGCTGGTCTCGTTCCTGGGCGCCGTGATCCTGCTGGGCATCGTGAATCTTTTGCGCCGCGGCAAAATACGCTAAGCAGACACATGGCAGCGCATCAGCAAGTGGCCGGGCCGCGCAAGCGCCCGGCCATTTTTTATTGCCGGCAAGACAATTGTATGGACAATACCACAGCCGCGGCACGAGAAAATGCCCGTTCGCAGCCCACTCCTGCCCCTGCAACGCTGAAAATAGTGCAATTTTTGCAAGCAACTACAAACATGCCCTCGGGAAAATGTGATTGACTAGTGCGAGTTCGATACGGATACTCTAGGTCGCCCGCTGAGAAAAAACACTGGGTACACGTTGGTTCCGACTTCCCTTCATGTAAAAGACTAGAACTCGAATGAAAAAATCTTTAATCGCGCTCGCCATCCTGAGCAACTTCGCACACGCCGACGAAGGCATGTGGATGCCCCAACAGCTGCCACAAGTGGCCAAGGAACTGAAAGCGGCCGGACTGAAACTCGATCCGACCAACCTGACCAAACTGACAGAGTTCCCCATGGGCGCCATCGTCAGCCTGGGCGGTTGCTCGGCTTCGTTCGTCTCGCCGCAAGGCCTGGTTGCCACCAACCACCATTGCGTCTACAACAGCGTGGCGGTCAATTCGACCAAAGAGCGCGATTTGCTGGCCAACGGTTTCCTGGCCAAGACTTTCGCTGAAGAATTGCCGGCCGCCCCAGGCAGCCGCATCTTCGTGACCTCGGCCGTGACCAATGTCAGCGACAAGATCATCACCGCCGACGTGGCCAAGCTGCAAGGCAAGGCACGCATCGACGCTATCGAGAAAAACCAGAAGAAACTGGTCGCCGAATGCGAAAAAGAAGCCGGCTTCCGCTGCACCGTGTCCGCCTACTACGGCGGCCTGGAGTTCTACCTGATCAAGCAACTGGAAATCCGCGACGTGCGCCTGGTGCACGCGCCTCCAGCAGGCGTCGGCAAGTTCGGCGGCGACACCGACAACTGGATGTGGCCACGCCACACGGGCGACTACGGTTTCTACCGCGCCTATGTCAGCAAGGACGGCAAAGCTGCCGACTTCAGCAAGGACAACGTGCCTTACCAGCCAAAACACGTGCTGAAACTGGCCAAGGATGGCTTGAAAGAAGGCGATTTCGTGATGGTCCTGGGCTACCCTGGCCGCACCAACCGTCACCGCCTGCCATCGGAAGTGGCGTACACGTTTGACTGGAACTACCCGGCCTTCGTGAAAGCGTCGGGCGAAACCCTGGCCATCATCGCGCGCGAAACCAAGGACAACAAGGATGTTGCCCTGAAATACGCGGGCCAGGTTGCTGGCGTGAACAATTACTACAAGAACCGCCAAGGCATGCTCGATTCCTACGCCGGCAGCGACTTCCTGGCGCGCAAGACGACGGAACACGAAGCCCTGAAAACCTGGGTCAACGCGAATGCTGCCCGCAAGGCGGAATTTGCCGGCGACATCGAGCAAGTGGAAAAGCTGATCGCCGAGCGCGATGCCGACACCAAGCGCGATTTCTTCCTCAGCTACGCACAACCACGCCTGCTGAACACGGCACGCAGCCTGTACCGCCTGTCGAACGAAGGCACCAAGGCCGATACGGAACGCAAGTCCGGCTACCAGACGCGCGATTTGCCACGTCTGTCGTCGAGCATCACGTCGGTCGAGCGCACCTACGATGAAAAAGTCGACAAGGCGCTGGTACTGAACAGCCTGACCAAGTACGCCGCGCAACCGGCAGCACAGCGCCGCGCCAGCTTTGACGCCGCCATCGGCATCAAGGACGGCATGTCGCAAGCCGACCTGTCCGCCGCCCTGGACAAACTGTATGCCGGCAGCAAGCTGGCCGACAAGGAAGAACGCGCAGCGTGGCTGAAACGCACGCCAGCCGAATTCCAGGCCAGCAAGGACAGCTTCATCCAGGCAGCCGTCGCCATGTATCCGGATTCGCTGAAAAACGAAGCGGAAGATGAAGAACTGGCCGGCAAGATCCAGCAAGCCTACGCCAACTACATGAAAGCAAAGATTGCCTTCATGAAGAGCAAAGGCCAAGCCGTCTATCCTGACGCCAACAGCACCCTGCGCGTCACGTTCGGCAAAGTAGCCGGCCGTGACCACGGCGCCGACGGCACCACCTGGTCTGCCTTCACCACCGTCAATGGCGTCGTTGCCAAAGCCACGGGCCAGGGCGAGTTCAATGCACCGGCGAATCAACTGGCCGCGATCAAAGCCAAGGACTTCGGTAAATTCGTCGATCCGAAGCTGAAAACCGTGCCGGTCGACTACCTGGCCACCCTGGACATCACCGGCGGTAACTCCGGTTCGGCTGCCCTGAACGCCAAAGGCGAATTCATCGGCCTGGCCTTCGATGGCACCTTGGACTCGATCATTTCCGATTGGGACTACAACAAGGCCAACACCCGTTCGATCCAGGTCGACCTGCGCTACATGCTGTGGAACATGAAACACATCGACCACGCAGACAACCTGCTGAAAGAAATGGGCGCTGAATAACAAGAAGCAATAACCCGGCAACGGGCGCTTTAGCCTGAGCCACTCCTGCGGGAGTGGCTTTTTTTCGCCTAACGTTTTACTTTGGTAAAACGGTAAGGTACGGCTTGCTCCTCGCCAAACACTTGCACCCTGCCACTGCCCAGCGGCAGCATGACCCGCCGGCCATCCTGCAGCAACAGCAAGGCCAGGTCGGCGCCGGGAAAGCGCTGCGCCAGCAGCGGATAAGCTGGCCGCGCAATGCCGGCGGCGGGAACCACGATGCGGTAGTCGCCATCGCCAAAGTCCAGCAGCAGCGCGGAAAGCTCATCCGGCCCCGGCAGCGCCGTGATGCGCAGGCGCGCGCTTCCCTTGACGAGCTCGAAGGCGGACCACAGGGGCAGGCTGCGCTGCATGGCGCCGATCCGCAGCAGCGGCGCGTGGCGCGCCTGCGCCGACGTCAGCACGATGTCAGGCCGTTCTTCCGGCACGGCGCCATCGACGGCCAGCAGCCAGCCCCGGTAGCGTATCAGCGCGCCCTGCGCGGCAGCCGTGACAGCCCCCCCCTGCGCCACAGGCTCCTTGCCCGCAGGCAAGCGCAACGGCGCCGCCTGCGCCGCCAGGCATATCCCCCACACCAGCGCCGCCATCGCCACCTTGCCCATGCCGCCTCCCCTCGTGCGTGAAACGTATTCATAACACAAGTACAGCAACAAGCCCCTGCGGCGCCTCAAGGCAAGAGCGCCGGTGCTACAATTGGCCCCTAGCGGGCGTACTTACCCAGCGCGCCTTCCCCCTCCCAGACTCAGACCGCTATGCCACCAGACTTGCGCACGACCTACGAACTCGGTAACCACAACCAGACCACGACCTGGCTGGAATGCATCACCTTCTATCAAGATCTTGCCGCACGCTATCCGCAAGTGCTGCACTTCGAACAGATCGGCCTGTCCGACTCGGGCGTGCCCATCCACGCTGGCGTCGTCAGCGGGGACGGCGTGTTTGACCGCGAGCAGATCAAGCGTGCAGGCCGCACGGTGTTCTTCAACAACAACGGCATCCACCCGGGCGAACCGGAAGGCATCGACGCCTGCATGGCCATCGTGCGCGACCTCTGCACGCAGCCGGAACGCCTGGCGGCGCTGGGCAGCACCGTCTTGCTGTTCATTCCGATCTACAACGTCGATGGCAGCCTGAACCGCGCCAATACATCGCGCGTGAATCAGGATGGCCCGGAGCAATTCGGTTTCCGCGGCAATAGCCGCCACCTGGACCTGAACCGCGATTTCATCAAGTGCGACAGCCTGAACGCGCAAGTGTTCAACCGCCTGCTGGCCAGCTGGGACCCGGACGTGATGGTCGACACGCACACGTCGAACGGCGCCGACTACCCGTACACGATGACCCTGATCCACACGCAGACGGATAAGCTGGGCAACGGCCTGGGCCCCTTCCTGCAAGACACCATGCTGCCGCACATCTTTGCGCAGATGGAAAACGCTGGCTGGCCCACCTGCCCGTACGTGAACCCCGTCAAGGACAGCCCCGACCACGGCATTGCCGAATTCCTCGAAGTGCCCCGTTTCTCGACCGGCTTTGCGGCCTTGCACCACGTCATCGGTTTCATGCCGGAAACGCACATGCTGAAACCGTTTGCCGACCGCTACGCTTCCATGCGCGCCCTGCTCGACATCACCATGGCGTTTACCATCGAACATGGCGAACAGATCAAGCAATTGCGCGCGCAGGCAAAAGCAGCTGGCCGCACGCAAGCCGAGTGGCCCATCCACTGGGCCATGAATGAAGAGCAGCCGTCGACCTTCCCCTTCAAGGGCTATGCGGCGCAATACACGCCGAGTCTGCTGGGTGACTACCAGCGCCTGTCCTACGACCGCTCACAGCCGTGGGAACGCGATATCGCCTACTACAACCGCTTCGATGCGGACGTCACCGTGGCCGCGCCGAAAGCCTATATCGTGCCGCAAGCGTGGCGCGAAGTGATCGAACGGCTGCGCTGGAACGGCGTCGAAACGAGCCGCATCACCACCGAACAGACGCTAACGGCCCGCTACTACCACATCGCCTCTGTCGGCACGCGCGCCACGGCCTACGAAGGCCACATGTTCCACGACCATGTAGAACTCGAAGCGCGCACGGGCCAGTTCACCGTGCAAGCGGGCGATTATGTCGTCAGCCTGGACCAGGACAACGCCCGCTACGCCGTGGAAACACTGGAGCCGCAGGCGCACGACAGCTTCTTCCGCTGGGGTTTCTTCAATAGCGTGCTGGAGAAGAAAGAAGCGTTTTCCGATTACGTGTTCGAAGACATGGCATCCGAACTGCTGCGCGATGAACCGGCGCTGGCGGCCAAGTTTGCTGACTGGAAAGCTGCCAATCCCGCCTTGCTGAGCAATCAGGAAGCCGTGCTGAACTTCATCTTTGCACACTGCCAGCGCTTTGCCGAGCCGGAATGGCGGCGCTACCCAGTGATCGCCCTGATGTAAATCCGGGCTGTAGCGACTGCAACATCCTGGCGCCGCATCGGAGACCCCGGTGCGGCGCCTCTTTCTGTGCCCTACCCACAAGGTAATCCCATGCACTACGCACTGAACCTGCGCACCTTTATTTACAGCCATTATTTTTATCTGGGCTTGCGCGTGGCCATCGGTCTCGTCGGCCTGGCCTTGCTGACCCAGGAAATCAGCGATAGCGCCACCGCCATGACGGTATGCATCGGCGCCCTGTGCACGACCCTGATGGACATGCCCAGCCCGCTGCGCCACAAGTTCAACGAAATGCTGGCCTCGGTACTGCTGTGCAGCGCCGTCACCTTATTGATCAGCCTATGCGGGCCCGTGCAGTGGCTGTTGATGACGGTGCTCGTGCTCGTCAGTTTCCTTGCCAGCATGATGGTGGTGTATGGCAAGAAATCCATGCCCTTGCAACTGGCCGCCCTGTTCATCATGACCATGTCGATGGAGCACCAGATGACGTGGCAGCAATCGTTCCACCATGCGGGCCTGTTCATGCTGGGCGGCCTCATCTATCTGGCCTACGCCATGGCCATCGCCTGGGTCTTGCGCCACCGCATCAAGCAGCAGGTACTGGCCGAAGCCCTGTTCGAACTGGCCGCCTACATCGATATCAAGGCCGATTTCTACGATACGCGTTTCAATCTGACGGAGCAGTTCAACAAGCTGGTGCGCCATCAAAGCATCCTGGCCGACCGCCAGCAAGCGTCGCGCGACCTGATTTTGCGCAGCCACAAGAACAGCAAGGATGCCATCGTCGTGCAAGTGCACGTGTGCATGCTCGATCTATATGAACTGATCCTTTCCACGCACACGGATTACGCGCTGCTGCGCCAGCACCTGGCCGACTCCGACGTGCTGAAATCCTTGCACGACCTGGCGTACAAGGCGGCGCGCGACATCGAAGCCGTAGCCTACGCCGTCACGCGCAAGCGCGCCTCGTATGCGCAGATCAGTTACGACAAGGAATGGGCCGACATCGAAGGAGAAATTGCCCGCCTGCAGGCAAAGGGAGAAAATGCGCAGGAAGCGCTGGCCACCCTGCGCGCGCAGCGCAACAAGATCCGCGCCATTCTGAAAATGATCGCGGAATTGCACCTGGCCAGCCAGAAAGTCTACGACAACGTACCGTTCTGGAGCGGCGCAGACATGGCGCCATTCTTGTCGCAGCAGAAATATGAACTGAAAACCCTGCTGTCGAATCTGCGCCTGGAGTCCCCCGTGTTCCGCTTCGCCCTGCGCGTATCGATGGCGATCTCGGTAGGCTTGCTGATCGGACACTGGCTGCCGTATGCGGCCCACAGCTACTGGATTGTGCTCACCATCGTCATCATCCTGCGCCCCACGTTCAGCATGACGCGCCAGCGCCGCGCCGACCGCATCATCGGCACCATCATCGGCTGCGTGATCACGGCCATCGTGATCCGCTTCGTGCACAGCAATATCGTGCTGATGGCCATTTTGTTCCTCTCCATCGTGGCCACGCCCACCTTCATCTATTTGCGCTACCGCTACACGGCCATTGCCGTGAGCCTGATGATCCTGCTGCAAATGCACCTGGTGGCGCCCAGCAACCCGAACCTCGTCAGCGAGCGCCTGATCGATACCCTGATCGGTGCGGCTGTCGCCACCGTGTTCAGCTTTGTGCTGGCCAATTGGGAATACCAGAGCCTGCCGCGCCTGGTGCGCCAGGTGCTCAATGTAAACCTCAGCTATATGCAGGCCAGCTTCGCGCTGCTGCAGGGAAAGTGTTTCGATGATTTCGCCTACCGCATCGAGCGCAAGCGCTTGATGGACAGCCTGGCCGCACTCAGCTCGGCCCTGGTGCGCATGCTCGACGAACCAGCCAGCAAGCAGCGGGCCGTGGAAGACATCAACCTGTTCATCGTGCAAAATTACTTGCTGGTGGCCCACGTGGCGGCCCTGCGCTCCATCCTGGGACGCCACGCCAGCCAGCTGCCTGTCGCGCCCGTCAACGCCTTGCTCAGCCACAGCCATACGCAAGTGTGTTTGACCCTGTCGCGCGCGCTGGAGCAGCTCGACAACCAGGCGACGATCAGCGCGCCGCTGGCTCCCCCTGCCGCGCCGCCCGTCAGCGACGTGGCCTGGTCCGGCTGGCCGCTGGTGCAGCGGCGTATCCGCCTGTTGCAGGCAGATGCCGACAAGATCGTGATACATAGCGCGGCGATCGTACACATTGTGACACCGCGCTAAATCCCCGGGATCTATTTCAGATAGCGCTCAAACCAGCCGATAGTACGCTTCTGCAAGTCGCGCTGGTGCTCGGGCTTGCGGAAGGAGTGCCCTTCGCCATCGTAGATGAACAGGCTGGACGGTACGCCCATGGCGCGCAAGCCGTGCCAGAATTCCAGCGACTGGGCCGCCGGCGTTTCCACGTCGCGCTCGCCCACGTAGATCAGGGTCGGCGTCTTCGCCGCCTTGATCGATTCGATGGGCGAGGCACGGCGGTAGACGTCCGGCTTGTCATAGGCGGAAGCGCCAAAGAACGGGATCATCCACTGATTGATGCCGTTCTGGCCGTAATAGCTGATCCAGTTCGATACGCCCGCACCGGCCACGGCCGCCTTGAAGCGGTCGCTGTGCGTGACGCCCCACATGGTCATGAAGCCGCCATACGAATGGCCGATCAGGCCCAGGCGCTGGCCATCGACGGGCGCCACTTTTTCCACCGTATCGATGCCGGCCAGGATGTCGCGCCAGTCGCCGCCGCCGAAGTCGGCCATATTGGCGCGCGTAAAGGCCTGGCCCTGGCCAAAGCTGCCGCGCGGATTGGGCAGGAAGACAAAATAGCCTTTTTGCGTCAATTCCTCGATCACGGTACGCGCTTCCACATAACGGGGCGAGGCGGCTGCACCGGGCCCGCCATGCACGTTGACGATCATCGGATACTGCTTGCCTGCTTCCGTCTTCAACGGCCCCAGCAGCCAGCCTTGCACCTTGTATTGTTCGTTGTTCCAGCCCACGTTCTGCACCGTCACCTGCGGCGCAAAGCCGTCATTGTCGCGCGTGATCTTTTTCAGCTGGCCCACCGGTCCCGCCACCAGGTAAGAAGCGTGCGTAAAGTCTTCCTGTGCGGCAGCGGCGTGACGGCCGTCGGCGCTGAACGACAAACGGCCATCGCTGCCGCTGCTGCTCAGTTCTCCAAGCATCACCGGCCGGGCCGGTCCGCTTTGCGCATCGACGGGCACCAGCGCCAGCTGCGAATCGATCAGGGCCGTTGCCAGCAAACCGGCGCCGCGCCAGACGACGCCATTGAAGGTGCCGCGGTAATCAGGCGTGAGATTGCGCGGCGTGCCGCCGGCCAGCGGCACGGTGTACAGGTCGCCGCCGATGGAGCCGAAATCGCTCATCAGGCCGCCGATGAAGACCACCGTCTTGCCGTCCGGCGAGACCGATGGCAGGTTCAGCTGCATGGCTGGCGACGCGATCACGCGCAGGGCGCCCGTGGCCGCATCAACATGGCTGAGCTTGGCAACCCACCAGTTGCTGTCGCCATTGCCTTGCGCGCTGGTGGCAACAAAGCCGCGGCCATCGGGCGTCCAGCTGTATTCATACACATAGGTGTCGCTTGGCGACAGCAGACGCGGCTCGCCACCGCTGGCCGGCACGACGGCGATGCGCTGGGCATCGTCTTCGCTGCCCACTTCGCCCACCTGGCGCACGCCAGCCTCCACGGCGCCGGCCAGCTTGCGCGCGCCCACCGTGGCCAGCAGGGCCAGCTGCTTGCCATCCGGCGACCAGCGCACCGTGCTGGCCACGCCCTTGATAGTGGTCAACACACGGGCCTGCGCCTGCGACAGGGTGGCCAGGTACAGCTGCGCCGTGCCCGCCTTGGCGTCGTAGCCAACGAAAGCCAGTTGCCGGCCATCGGGCGACCAGCTGGGCTTGTCGTAGGAACACACGGCACACGGATCGAATTGCTGCACGATGGCGCCGTTGGCGGCATCGCGCACGACGATGGCCGCATGCGGGCGCTGCGGCTGCTCGCCCGCCTTGCTCGATTCGATGGCGGCGATGCGCTGGCCATTCGCGGACAGGGCCACGGCGCGGTAATCGCGCAATGCCGGTTCCGTTGCAGGGGCGGCCTGTGCCGTGTTGCCCAGAAGACTGCTTGCCAGCAAGCCGCAAGCGGCCAAATCAGTTATTTTCATCATGTAAATTCCGGTTAGAAATAAAAAAAACCGCCGGCAAGCGCGGCGGTTTTGGATGGAACAGACTGCATTAGCGGGCTTTCTTGCCCAGATGCGAATGCCGCATGCTGTACAGGAAATAAATGGCCACCGTCACCGCCATCCACACGCTGAACACGACAAACGTCGTATGCGGCAAATCGCGCATGATGTAGAGGCAAGCCAGGATGCTCAGGCCAGGAATCACGTACGGGCCGAACGGCACGCTGAAGCCTTCGATGCGGTTGGCGCCCTGCTTGTGGCGCAGCACGGGCACGGCGATCGAGACCACCATGAAGGCTGTCAGGGTACCGATGCTGACCATGTCCCACAAGTAAGTGGCATCGACGGAACCGGCTACCACGGCCACCACCAGGCAAACGATGATGGTATTGCTGACCGGCACCAGGGTGCGCGGGTGGATTTTCTGGAACGATTTCGGGATCAGGCCGTCGCGGCTGACGGCAAACAGGATCCGCGTCTGGCCGTAGATCGTCACCAGGGTCACGCTGAAGACGGAAATGACGGCGCCGGCTGACAGCACCAGCGCGGGCCAGGTCTTGCCCGTGACGTTTTGCAGGATCACCGCCAGGCCCGCTTCCTGGCCTTCGAACAATTTCGCCTGCTGTGCGCCGAGGGCGGCCACGGCCACCAGCAAATAAAACACGGTAACGATGAGCAAGGCGCCGAGAATGCCGCGCGGCACGTTGCGCGTGGGATTTTTCACTTCATCACCCGCCGTCGCCACGGTATCGAGGCCGATGAAGGAGAAGAAGACAGTACCGGCCGCAGCTGTGACGCCCGTCATGCCGGCAAAGCCCTTGCTGTTGTCGGCATTGAAGAAGGGGAAGAAATTGTCGGCGTTAAAGCCGGAAAACGCGATGACGATGAAAAATACGAGGATCGCCAGCTTGATGATGACCATGATGGCATTCATCAGGGCCGATTCCTTGGCGCCGCGCAGCAGCAGGAAGCCGCACATGCAGATCAAAAAGATCGGCGGCAGGTTGATGTGGCCGGCATGAAACTCCATGCCATGCGGGCCGGAAACGATCATCGGCGTGCGCAGCATCTCGGGGATGTGCCAGCCGAAAGCGTTTTCCAGGAAGTTGTTCAGGTAGGACGACCAGCCGATGGCCACGGCACTGCCCGCCAATCCGTATTCGAGCAGCAGACAGGCGGCCATGATGAAGGCAAGAAACTCGCCCACGGTGGCATAGGCAAACGAATACGAGGAGCCGGAGGCGGGTATGCGGAACGACAATTCCGCATAGCACAAGGCCGTCAAGCCGGCCGTGATGGCGGCGATCAGGAAAGACAGGACGACCGATGGGCCCGCCTTGGGGACGGCTTCGACCATGGTAAAGAAAATGCCCGTGCCGATGGTGGCGCCGACGCCGATCATGGTGAGGGAAAACAGGCCGATGGACCGGCTCAAGCCACTGCTGCTGAGGCCTTCACCATATTCGACCGTGGTATCGATCGGCTTGGTGCGGCAAAGTTTCTGGACCAGGGTTTGGCTCACTAGCATTCCTTTATGAGGCATGCACTTGAACACCTGCCAAAACCTACTGCGCGTCGTGATTTGCGGCCTGCGATGCTCGCTGACTCGGCGTCCCCGTGCATTCACACAGCTGCGCTTCTCAGCCACAACGCACATTCGCTCGCTACGGTTTTGTTAAGTGTCCTTAGATACATGACGGGTAAACACAAATAAAAACGGCGCTCCGGCCCTACCTGGCAAAAAACCGGAAAGATCGCGTCCATTTTCAAAACTAAGCGATTATAGGGCTTTCATCGGCTCAGCTAAACAGAAGTTTGATGCAAGGAAACAACGCCAGGCGTGCGCCGCAAAACGCGCACTGGCGCTAGGGGAACATGGAATTGCCAATATGAAAGAAAAAGCGCGCCGCTGCTGGAGCAGGGGCGCGCTTTCGGTTCAGCTCAGCCGAGCCGGATTACTTCTTGCCCTGCGGCGCATCGGCCGGCGGCCAGCCAGCTTCGTAGCCTTGCGGCACGTCATCGCGCCGCTCTTTCGGCGCCAGGCCCAGTACGTAGTACAGCACCGTCAGCAGGATCAGCCAGGCTGGTCCCACCATCAAGGCGATGCGCGTATCGGGGAAATACGCCATCAGGCCGATCACGAGCGCCAGGAAAGCCAGCGAAATCCAGGAACCGTAAGGCGCAAACGGCATGCGGAAGGCCAGGTTCTTGATTTCCAGCGGCGTCAAGGTCTTGCGGAACTGAATCTGCGTGACGAGGATCACGCCCCAGGTCCAGACGGCGCCGAAGGTGGAAATCGAGGTGACCCAGATAAACACTTTTTCCGGCACCATGTAGTTCAGCAGCACACCGATCAGCAGCGCCACGACGGACACCAGGATGGCGCGGCGCGGCACGCCGCTGGCCGTGGTTTCCGCAAACGCCTTGGGCGCCTGGCCTTGCAGCGCCAGGTTGTACAGCATGCGGCCCGTGCTGAAGATGCCGCCATTGCACGACGACAAGGCCGCCGTCAGCACGACGAAGTTGATGATGCCGGCGGCCGTCTTGATGCCCAGGCGTTCGAACGTCATCACGAAGGGGCTGCCGGTGGTGCCGATTTCATTCCATGGATAGATCGACAGGATGACGAACAGCGCGCCGACATAGAAAATCAGGATGCGCCAGAACACGGAATTGATGGCGTCGGGAATCGATTTCTTCGGATTTGCCGCTTCGCCAGCCGTCAGGCCGATCATTTCCACGCCCAGGTAGGCAAACATCACCATCTGCAGCGACATCAGCACACCCTGCGCGCCATTCGGGAAGAAGCCGCCATGCGTCCACAGGTTCGAGATACCGATGGCCACGCCGTCGTTGCCGAGGCCGAAGATGATCATGCCCGTGCCGCCGATGATCATCAGGATGATGGTGACCACCTTGATCAGGGCGAACCAGAACTCGAACTCGCCGTAGGCTTTCACGGCCAGCAGGTTGATGGCGCCCATGGAGCCCAAGGCCGCCAGGGCCCAGATCCAGCGCGGCACGTCGGGGAACCAGATGCCCATGTAGATGGCGACGGCGGTAATTTCCGCCACGCAGGTGACCAGCCACAGGAACCAGTAGTTCCAGCCCGTCAGATAGCCTTGCAGGGGACCCAGGTAATCCTGGGCATAGCGGCTGAAGGAGCCGGCCACGGGATTGTGCACGGCCATTTCGCCCAGCGCGCGCATGATCATGAAGATGACCGCGCCACCGATGATATACGACAGCATGATGCCGGGGCCGGCCATCTTGATGGCGTTGCCGGAACCCAAAAACAGGCCCACGCCAATCGCGGCGCCCAGCGCCATCAGGCGGATCTGCCGCTCGCCCAGGCCGCGGTGCAAGCCTTGTTCACTCGTTTTCATTACGTGTCTCCGTTTTTTTCTTGAATACACCGATCCCTCCACCCCAATGGCGGTTCCGCTCTTGCTGGAAAGAAGGAAAAGGCGCGCCGGCGGCAAGCGCCGGCATGTTCAGATGATCAGGCCAGTTCGGCGATCAGCTCGATCTCGACGCAAGCGCCCAGCGGGATTTGCGCCACGCCGAAGGCGGAGCGGGCGTGCTTGCCGCTGTCGCCGAAGACTTCGACGAACAGTTCCGAGGCGCCATTCGTCACCAGGTGCTGTTCCGTGAATGTGGAAGTGGAATTGACCAGGCTCATGACCTTGACGATGCGCTTGACCTTGTTCAAGTCGCCGCCGCATGCGTCTTGCAAGGTGGCGATCAGTTCGATGGCGATGCCGCGCGCTGCGATCTTGCCTTCTTCCGTCGTGACATCCTTGCCCAACTGCCCCACCCAGACCTTGCCATCCTTCTTGGCCAGGTGGCCGGACAGGAAGACGGTGTTGCCCGTGCGGGCATGCATCACGTAGGCGGCAGCGGGTGCGGCGACGACTGGCAGTTCGATGTTGAGGGCTTTGAGTTTTTCGTAAAACGACATGCTATTTCTCCAAGAAAACAATATAAGCGAAACCAAAATTCATGCACGGCAGGGCACGGAGGATGACGCCCTGGCAGCGCGGCAGTGACCGACAACAGTGCCAGATTAAACGTCATCATATTGGTGAACCAGCAGTTTTAGTTCACAAATAGGCCCGGTTATTCAGTGGATTATACCGACAATCAAACAAAATTCAGCATCGGTTCATGAAGCATGCTCTACAGGCATCGAGCGTGACTTTTTTCATTAAATTGTCACTTGTGCAATGTCAAGCCCTCCGGGTCAAGGTTTATCGCATCCAGAAATGCCTGGTCGTGCGAAACCACAAGTAACGCGCCCTGATATTGCAGCAGCATCTGCTCCAGCGCCTGCAGGCTGGCCAGGTCCAGATGGTTGTCAGGCTCGTCAAGCAGCAACAGTTGCGGCGGCGCCTGCGCATACAGCTCGGCCGCCAGCGCCACCTTCATGCGCTCGCCGCCGCTGAGCAAACGGCTGGGCATGGTGGCGCGCGCGCCGGCAATGCCCAGCAGCGCCAGCCGCGTGCGCAGCTCGCCTTCCGGCATGCTGCTATGGCGTTCCTGCAAGCGCTGCACGGCGCTCCACTCGCCGTCCTGCAGTCCCGCATGCTGGTCCAGCCAGGCTACCCTGGCATGGCAGCGCAGTTCGCCGCTGGCGGGCGCCAGCTGTCCGGCGATCACGCGCAGCAGGGTCGACTTGCCGCTGCCATTGTCGCCCGTCACGGCCAGGCGGCGCGGCCCGTTCAGTACCAGGTTGATGGCGTGCGCCTGGCCATGCGGCAAGAGCAATTCGCGCAGCTCCAGCAGCAGCTTGCCGTTCGGCACGGCACTCTGGGGTGCCAGCAGCAACCGTTCGGCCTCGGGCGCGCAGCGGGCGCTGGCGTCCATCACCCTTTGCTGGCGCGCCTGCTGCGCCTCTTGCGCGCGCACGCGCAGCCTGCCCTGGCTATCCTGGCTTTTCTCCTTGCGCGCGTCGAGCAGGAGCTTGCTTTGATTGCCTTCGCGACCCTCGCGTTCGCCGCGCACCACCCGTTTCTGTTGCCGTTCTGCCTGCTGCTGCGCTTCGCGCTGTTCGCGTCTGGCGCCGGCCTTTTCCGCCTGCAGGGCGGCCGCAAAACCGGCCTGCTCCAGCGCGCGCTGCTGCGCATACATCGCGTAATTGCCGCCATAGCTGCGCAAGCCCTGCGGCGACAGTTCGGCGATTTCATCGACGTGCTCGAGCAAGCCGCGGTCATGGCTGACCAGCAGCAAGCCGCCAGGCCAGCGCGCCATCTGCGCCACCAGGCGGGCGCGCTGCTGCGCATCGAGATGGTTGCTCGGTTCATCGAGCACCAGCCAGTCCGCCTGCGACAGCCAGGCGCCTTGCAGGGCGATGCGCTGGCGCTCGCCGCCGCTCAGGCTGGCCGTTGGCGTATCGGCATCCACATGGCGCAAATCGAGCGCATCGAGCGCCTGGCGCAGGCGGGCGTGCGCATCCCAGCGTTCGCCCACGAGGGCATAATCGGCTTCGTCGATGCTGCCTTCGGCGATGCGCGCCAGCGCCGCCAGCAGGCTGGTCACGCCAGCGAGGGCCGCCACGGTGGGATAGTGCTGCGGATCAAGTTCCTGCGCCACGTAATGCACGCTGCCGTCACAGCGCGCGGCGCCGGAAGACGGCTGCGCCTGGCCCGCCAGCAGGCGCGCCAGCACGCTCTTGCCCACGCCGTTATCGCCGACGAGGCCGATACGTTGCGGGGCAAAGGAAAATTGCAAATCGGAAAACAGGGTGCGGCCATCGGGCAGCACAAGGGAAAGACGGTCGAGTTGTAGTAATGCGGGCATGGATACTCCTTGTACGTGCAGACAGGGCTGGCAAACCCGCGCGGCGCAAGGCGCTGTGGCGGGATGGGCGAGGCCGTGCACAGCACGGCAGTATCAATGGCGCATGTCGAAGCGTCCTGGAGAAATGGGGAAGAAGCGTCAGTGTAGCAGAGACAGCAGGGTCAGCGCTGGCCCAGGGTCGTGTCGCCGAACAGGTGCTTGAATTCACGCGGCTGCGAGCGCCAGTACTGCGGTGGCGCCGACACTTGCGCGCCCAGCTGGGCCGCCGCGTGCCAGGGCCAGCGCGGATCGAACAGGATGGCGCGCGCCAGCGCCACCATGTCGGACTGGCCTTTGGCAATGATGTCTTCCGCCTGTTGCGCTTCCGTGATCAAGCCCACGCTGATGGTGGGCAAGCCGCTGTCGCGCTTGATGCGCTCGGCAAACGCCACCTGGTAGCCGGGACTCACGGGAATTTGCTGCTGGGGCGAAATGCCACCGCTGGAGACGTGGATGAAGTCGGCGCCCAGCTGCTTGAGTTCCTGCGCGAAGCGCACGCTTTGTTCGATTTCCCAGCCGCCATCGACCCAGTCGGTGGCGGAAAGGCGCACGCCCACGGCCACGCTGTCGGGCACGGCGGCGCGCACGGCTTCATACACTTCCAGCGGAAAACGCATGCGGTTTTCCAGGCTGCCGCCATACGCGTCGGTACGGTGATTGGACAGCGGCGAGAGGAACTGGTGCAGCAGATAACCGTGCGCCGCATGCAGTTCGATGCCCTCGATGCCAAGCGCATGCACGCGCTGGGCGGCCGCGACAAACGCGCCCTTGATTTGCAACAAACCCATTTCGTCCAGGGCGATCGGCACGGTTTCGCCGGGTGCGTGGGCGATGGCCGACGGCGCCACCGTTTGCCAGCCGCCCTCGGCCAGGTGCACGCAGGCGCCGCCCTGCCAGGGCGCGCGGCTCGACGCCTTGCGTCCCGCATGGCCCAGTTGCACCACCAGCGGAATCGGAGAGTGGCGGCGGATCGCCTGCACCACCTTGGCCAGCGCCGCCTGGTTCGCGTCCGACCACAGGCCCAGGTCTTCGGCCGAGATGCGCCCCTCGGGCGAGACGGCCGTCGCTTCCGTCATCAGCAAGCCCGCGCCGGACAGGGCCAGGTGGCCCAGGTGGATCATGTGCCAGTCGGTGGCGTTGCCGTTGTCGGCCGAGTACTGGCACATGGGCGCGATGGCGATACGGTTGGCCACCTGCAGCGGCCCCAGTGCATATGGCGTGAATAGCTGGCTCATGGCGGACTCCGGAAAAGGGGAAGCACCGATTCTACTGCGCTTTGGCGATCGGGGCCTTACACCTGCTTACGTTTGATACAGCGCACCGTCTAGCCTTGCGGCGAGGAGACCGTTAATCTGGACACATCAATAACACCCGCAGTGCCACCCCAGGAGAACACATGAACACGACGACTACCGCCAGCCGCATCCACCCCTTGATGGCCGGCGCCGCCATTTCCGTGACGGTCCTGTGCCTGGTGGGCGCAGCGTCCATCGCCGGCATCCTGCCCAATTCGCGGGCGAACGTGCCTGCCGACGTGGCCGCCATGACGCCGGCCAGCGCCGCTGCCCTGGCAGCGCCCGCGACTGCTCCCGTGACTGCACCGGTAGCCGCGCCTGTCGTCGCGCAAGCGGCTCCGGCACCAGCTCCGGCGCCTGTCGTGCGCAAGCGCGTCGTGCACCATACGCAAGTGGCGCAATCGCGTCCTGCCTACAATGACGATGGCTACCGCGAGACAGCCTACCGCGAACCCGTACGCCAGCCACAGCCAGTGCCTGCGCCAGCACCGGCACAACCCAACTACGTGGGCATCGGCACGGGCGCCGTCATCGGCGGCTTGATCGGCAATCAGGTCGGTGGCGGCCGCGGCAAGGCGCTGGCGACGGTGGCCGGCGTAATCGGCGGCGGCATGCTGGGCAATGCTGTGCAGAACCAGGTCCAACAGCAGCCACAGCGATAAAAAACCTGCTGCGCGTCGCGCTTTGCGGCCTGCGATGCTCACTGTGCTTCAGCACAGTTGCGCTTCTCGGCCACAAATCATCGCCGCTCGCGACGGTTTTTCAGGCCTGTCAATCGTAAGGGCCAAGATAGTCAAGCTTGCCCACGGCCACGCCATTGTTCCTCAGAATGGCATGGACCATGGAAACGTGGAAATAGAAGTTCGGCAAGGCAAAGCTGAGCAGGTAATTGTCGCCCGAGAATGTCGTTCCCTCGTCCGTCCAGTTCAGCACGACTTCCTTCTGCGCGCTGCCCGCCATCTGGCCCGCATTCACGCTGTCGATATAGGCGATGGTGTTGGCGATGCGCTCTTGCAGCTGCTCGAACGATGCCTCGTTATCCTCGAACTTCGGCGCCGGCACGCCGCTCAAGCGTTCGACCGACATCTTCGACGTATCGCTGGCGCGCTGCACCTGCGCCGTCAGGTCCAGCATGTCGGGCGCCAGCTGCGCGCCCAGCAAAATCTCGGGCACGATGCCATCTTCCTCCACATGGGCTTGCGCTTTTTCCAGCAGGGCCGAAACGACCCGCAAGCCGCGGATGAAGACGGGAATGGTTGCCTGATACATGGACACGGACATGGCGAACTCCTGATAGTGAACGATGAGCCAGTGTACCCGAGGCGCTGTTATCCGGCAGGGCGCGCATGTGCGCCGACGCACGGATCAGCTCAGTTCGTTCTACTTTTCCAGATTCACCTTGCCATCCGGCGCATGGCCGGGCTGTTCCGCAGGTTCGGCCTGCGGCGCCTGCTTTTCCTTGCGCTTGCCGCCCAAAAACTTGACGATGGCCGCGCCGCCGCCCACCAGCGCCAGCAACAGCACTTTCTTGAAGGCCAGCAGCAGCGCCAGCAGCTTGCCAAACAAGCCCAGCTTGCTGGCCACGCCGCCGGCCACCAGCGCCGCCAGGCCATATTCAGCCACCTTGTCCGTCTTGCTGTCGAAATCCGTATAGCGGTTACCGTCTGTAAATTCCGTGAACGCCGTCACTTGCTGCATCTCTTTCTTGATCGCCTCGATCTGCTGCATGCTGGCAATCGCGTTCAGGTTCAGCACGCCTTCGCGGCCCAGCACGCGCACGTTGTAGTTCAGCGAATGCTCGCCGCCATCGACCATCAAATCCTTGGCCCAGTACAGCTTGTGCGTATCCTTGGCGTAGCTGGGTTTTTCCGCCCAGCCCATCAGATGGATGCCGGGATAACCCTGCTTCTTGCGCTCCGCATTGTTTTCCAGCACGGACGCCTGCATATCCTTGAGCAATTCGTCGTACTTGATGCTGTCCGCATCGTCATCCTTGATATGCCCTTCCTTTTCATACGTCACCACCACGCCCCAGCTGTCGCGCTCGAGCACGCTGGTCTTGGCCGGCACGATCATGCCCAGCGATTCCATACCTGGCGGATTACCCCAGGCATCGACCAGCACGCGCTCGGCGTCCGCCGGCGACAAATAACGGAAGCTGGCGGGCAAATCCAGGGTGGCGATGCCGCCTGGCAAGGTGATCTTGCCGCGCTGCAGGTGCAACTGGGCAAGGAATTGCTCGGCCGTCATTTCCGGTGCGGCTGCCTTCTCTTCGGCGGGGGCGGCAGCCGTCAGGCCGGAAAGGGTCAGGCACAGCAGGGCTGTCAGCAGGCGTTTCAACATGATCGGTCCAAAAAAATTGCAAAGGGTAAATATTTTAAATCAACTGATTGCCTAATGGATAATTATTTCCGTGCGGCATTTTTCCCATGAAAAAGCGCCAGGCGGGTTTTCCCGGCTGGCGCCTGTGAGGCTAGACGATTACTGGACAATCAAGAGACGCGCACCACCATCAGCCCCGCGCGCAAGCCCACACGCACGTCCGGGTTCGGAAACACCACCAGTTCTTCCGCATGCTGCACCGTGTACACCTGCTCGCCATCGCTGGCGATCACGGCATGCTGCGGCAGGGACGTGAAATTTTGCGTGCTGCGGTCAAACGCCATGCGGAACTCATCGCTGTGCTTGATGATTTCCTGCGCCACCTTGAACACGTGCGGCGCTGCCTTGACCGGTTGCGCAGGCAAGCCGCGCAGCAAGCCGTCCAGCGCCCGCGACACGTCGTCGAACAGGGACAGATCGTTCTGCCCCAAGGTGCCCACGCGGCCCAGTTCCACCGTGCTGGCGGCCGCGCCGAAATGCTCGGCCGAATAATAACTGTAGGTGCCGGCCGATTGCGGGTTCATGATGATGGCGCCGATGGACGCCTGGCCCAGCCAGGCTATCAGCTGCGCCTTGGCGTCGTCGGCCACCAGGTCGGGCACGATGGCAAACGTGGGGTACACGGAAGGCCGGATGGCCGTGTGCAAATCCAGGTGCCAGCGCACGGGACCGGCCGTTTCAAAGAACGCTGCCGTGGCGGCGATCATTTCATCGGCGCGCGCGCTTTCCGCCGCTTGCGCCAGGCTCCCCCGCACGGGGCGGAACATGCGATTCAGGTCGGCGTCGATGAAACGCTTGCCGGCCCGGATCGCATCGACATTGCCCACGCAGACAAGCAGGTCGACGGCCAGCGTCGACGCATCGCGCGACAGCGCGTCGAGCAGATGCGCCAGCACTTCGATCGGCCCCGTTTCGTCGCCATGCACGCCCACCGAGACGGCCACGCTGGCGCGCCCTTCTCCCGGCTTGACGACCTGCAGCATGCCGGGCGCCGGCAAGGCCACCGTAAAACCGGCGTTGGCGAACAACTGCGCCACGCCGCTGAAATCGGCCTGCGCCAGCGCCTGCACGGCCGGCGGCAAGCCGCCAGCGCCCTGTCCAGCTTGTCGTACTTCTTGCGTCATTACACCGCCGCTTCCGCTGTGGATTTCGTCGTGATTTTATTCACGGCTTCCGACAAGGTCCACACGTCCAGCATGGCTTGCTCCAGTTCCGTCGCCGCCACATAGGCCGACAGGCCCAGCGCGCCCGTCACGGCATCGACGGCCTGGCCGGCATTGCCTTGCTCAGCGCGCGCCAGCACTTGCGTCAGCAGACGCTGTTGCGTGCGGCGCAGGGCTTGCTGCGCGTAGTTGCGCAACTGCTCCTGCGACTTGCCTTGCGCGGCCAGCTTCAGGCCACGTTCCAGGGTGTCGATGCCCGCCTGGCTGCGCAGGGCCAGGCCCACTTGCAGGAAGGCGGCCAGGCCCATCGCCGCAGGACGCGGCACGGACAGGGCCGGGAACAGGAAGCCGGCGACGACTTCCAGCGCATCGACCGCATCCCACGCCTGGACGAAGGCCGGCGTCAGGCCCGGCACCAGCGCTGCTTCCGACTTGATGCCGACGGCTTTCAGCAGCTCGCGCTTCGATTCCGCACCAAACAGGCGCGTGAGTTCGGCCAGGCCGGCGCCGCGCAATTGCTCGGCCGGCACGGACAGGACACCGGCGATCATCGTTTGCTGCAGCACGCGCGTTTGCGCGTCGACCTTGATCGACACGTCGCGCGGCACCGTCAGCGCATCGGCGTCGAGCGCGTCGAACACGGGCGCCAGGTTCAGCGCCACCCAGGCCTGGCCCCAGGCCAGGATCACGGCCGATTCGTCCACGCCATGCTCCGCCGCCAGGTTGCGGATCATCAGCGGGCCGCAGCGGTTGATCACTTCATTGGCCAGCACGGTTGCCAGGATGGCGTTGGCCAGCGGGTGGTCGAGCGCCGAACGGGTTTCCACCAGCAAGGATGGGAAGTAAGGCTTGAGCACCGGCTCGGCCCACGTTTCATCCGTCAACGGCAGCGCGGACAGGATGCGCTTGAAGCGGTTCTTCACGTTGGCGATCACCACCGCCAGTTCCGGCGTGGTCAAGCCACGGTTATCGAGCTTGCGGCGTGCCAGTTCGGCCACCGATGGCAGCTGCTCCAGCTCGCGCGACAGGGCGCCCTCTTCTTCCAGGCTGGCGATCAGTGCGGCATAGCCATCCTGCACGGCGCCTTCGCTTTGCGCCTGCAACTCGCGTACCAGCAAATGCGTCTGCTGCGTGTTGTCGCGCAAGACCAGGCGTTCGACGTCGTCCGTCATCGCATACAGCTCGCGATTGCGTTCCTCTTCCGTAAGCTTGCCCGCATTGACTTCCACGTCCAGCCAGATTTTCACGTTCACTTCATGGTCCGAGCAATCCACGCCGGCCGAGTTGTCGATCGCATCGGTAAAGATGCGTCCGCCCGCCAGCGCGAATTCGATGCGGCCGGCCTGCGTCGCACCCAAATTCCCCCCTTCCGCCACGACCTTCACGCGCAGCTCATTGCCGCTGACGCGGATATGGTCATTCGCGCGGTCCTTCACTTGCGCGTGCGTCTCCGTGGAAGCCTTGATGTAGGTGCCGATGCCGCCGTTGTAGAACAGGTCCACGGGCGACTTCAGGATGCGGTGCATCAGTTCTTCCGGCGCCAGCGAGGTCTCCTGAATATCGAGCGCGGCGCGGATCTGCGGCGACAGCTCGATGGTGCGGCTTGAACGCGGATACACGCCGCCGCCTGCCGAGATCAAGTCCTTGTTGTAGTCGTCCCACGAGGAGCGCGGCAAGGCGAACAGGCGCGCGCGTTCTTCGAACGAGACGGCGACGTCCGGTGTCGGGTCGAGGAAGATGTGGCGGTGGTCGAATGCGGCCACCAGTTTCAGCTGGCGCGACAGCAGTACGCCGTTGCCGAACACGTCGCCCGACATGTCGCCCACGCCGACCATGGTGATCGGAGTGGTATTGAGGTCGTGGTCCATTTCATAGAAGTGGCGCTTCACGGCTTCGAATGCACCCTTGGCGGTGATGCCCAGCTTCTTGTGGTCGTAGCCGTTCGAGCCACCCGAGGCGAACGCGTCGCCGAGCCAGAAGCCGCGCTGCACGGCGATGCCGTTGGCGATGTCCGAGAACGTGGCCGTGCCCTTGTCGGCAGCGACCACCAGGTATGGATCGGCTTCATCGAAGCACACGGTATCGACTGGCGGGACGATATTGCCCAGCGAGCGGTTGTCCGTCACTTCCAGCAAGCTGGAAATGAACAGGCGGTAGACGGCTTCGCCTTCAGCCGCGATGGTTTCGCGCACGGCGTCCTTCGGCATCATCTTGCAGACAAAACCACCCTTCGCGCCGGCCGGCACGATGACGGCGTTTTTGACCATCTGGGCCTTGACGAGGCCCAGTACTTCGGTGCGGTAGTCTTCCATGCGGTCGGACCAGCGCAAGCCGCCACGGGCGACAGGGCCGCCGCGCAGGTGCACGCCTTCGAAGCGGCGCGAGAAGACGAAAATCTCGCGGTAAGGACGCGGTTCCGGCACCAGCGCCAGGCTGCTGGTGTCGAACTTGAAGATGATCTTGTCGCCGGCTTGATTGTTCTGGAAGTAGCTGGTGCGCAGGGTGGCGGCCATCAGGTCGGCCAGCGCGCCGAGGATTTCCTCGGTATCGGCATGGTTCACGGAGGGCAGGCCGGCCTTGATGGCGGCGATGCTTTCCAGGGCGGCCGCGTGCTGCGCGTCGGACAGCGCTGGATCGAAGCGCTGCAGGAAGGCTTCTACCAGGGCTTTGACCTGGGCCGGCTGCTTGCGCAGGCTTTCGGCAATGTAGCGCACCGAGAAGCGGCTGCCCGTCTGGCGCCAGTAGCTGGTGTAGGCGCGCACCAGTTGCACTTCGCGCGTCGACAAGCCGCCTTCGATGACGAGGCCATTCAGGCGGCCATCTTCGGCCGTGTCGTTGAACAGGGCGGCAAACAGTTCCTGCGCCACGGCGACGACGGATGGCTGCGCCAGTTTCGCCGCGCTGGCGGCATCGACCGTCAGGCTGGTGACGAAATAGCGCGTGCCATCGGACAGCGAAACCGAATACGCCTGTTCGCGGTCGATCGCCACGCCGGCATTGTGCAGGGCCGGCAGGATGGTCGACAGCGGCGGCACCTTGTTGGCCGAGTACAAACGGATCGTCGTAACGGCGCCCGTCTCGATGCGCACGGCCACGTGCGCCGGATCGGTGTTGCGCAGGATGGTGTCGAGGTCGCGGAAGGCGACGGCCGGCGCGGTGGCGGCCACGTAATCGAGCGGCAAGGTAGCGCAGAGTTTACGCAGGCTGGTGCGCAGTGCCACGTCGGGCACGGCGTCGGCCACGGCGGCAAAGCCGTTATGCCAGCCATCGAGCACGCTCAGGAGCGGCTGTTCGATGTCCGTTTCCAGGTCCAGCGGGTAGCGCGCGGCGTGCGCAATCAGGTAGACGCGCGCCAGCGGGCCGTCGGCCACCAGGGTCTGCGTGCTCACATGCGTGGCGCCGGAACTGGCTTGCAGGGCCTTTGCCAGGCTCGATGCCACGCTGGCGCTGTAGCGCTCGCGCGGCAGGTAGACCAGCACGTTCAGGTGGCGCGCGTACACGTCGCGGCGCGCGAAGACCTTGGTGCGCGGCTGCTTGTACAGCGAGACGACGGCGCCGCACACTTGCGCCAGCCAGTCGAGGTCCGCTTCCAGCGCTTCCGTGCGCGGCAGGGATTCGAGGATTTCGCGGAATTTCTCGGCACGGAAACCTTGCTGGCGCACGCCGGCCAGGCTCAATACCTTGGCCACGCGGCCGCGCGCAAACGGCAGTGCCGCCAGCGGAGTGGAATTGCCGGCGCGGGTGAACAGGCCGACGAAGCAATGCTCGCCCAGGATCGCTCCTTGCGCATCCATGTCGCGCACGCCGATGAAGTCCAGCTGCTGGTCGCGGTGCAAAGTGCCTGCCACGTCAGCCTTGACGATGGACAGCGCCGAGTCGCGCTTGGCCAGCGTATCGAAGTCGCCCGGGATATTCGCCAGGCAGGTGCCGTAGACGGGGTGCGCCGTATCCTGCAGCACGCCGACGCGGCTCGGGATGTCGCGTTCGAGTTCGCGCACGCCCGGCTTGACGCGGTAGTAGGCGTAGCCGAACACTTCAAAGCCGCCGCTGCGCGCCCATTCCAGGAAAGCGGCCACTTCCGCGCCTTCTTCGCCATGCTGGGCGGCAGTTGTGGCGACAGCGGCCAGGCGCTCGCTCATGGCGGCGCTATCGCGGCGCACCACCGCGGCGTCACGCGCGACCGTCTCCAGGGCGGCGACCAGCGCAGCCAGGGCTTCCGGCGCCAGCTCTTCGTCGAGCAGCACCAGCACATACGATTCGAGCGGGTCGCCCGGCTGGCGCACCGCTTCGACGCTGCCGTCAGCGGCGCGGCGCACGGGCAGCACGGTGTTCATCACGCCGCGCACTGCCAGGTGCTGGCGGCGCATGGCCATGACGATGGAATCGACCAGGTAAGGCATGTCTTCGTTCAGGATCAGCAAGGCGCTCGCCATGCCGCCACGGCCATCCGCATAACGCAGGGTGGCGATCTGGCAGCCGCTGCCGGTGCGCTTGGCCGCTTGCGTGAAGCCGTCAACCAGCACCGGTGCCAGGCTGTCGGGCGCGATATCGGCCAGGTCTTCGGCGTCGAGCGAGTCGAGCCATGCCTGCACCAGCTGCACGACAGGCGCTGCCGCCTTGCCTGCATTGCCAGCCGCGTTAATCAACTCCAGCGTTTGTGTACGCAAATCTTGTGGCGTGTGATTCATCTTGCATCTCCATTACGGTAATGTGAATGTCCAACGCTGTCGTTCGGGCTTGTGGCTGGGCGGCAGCGGTGTCAAGAGACGGGGGTCGCCCGTCCAATTCTGTGTTGCGGATAGTCTGTCTCGGATTTTCTGTGTGTTTTTCTATCGCCTACAAGTCGTACAATCCAGGTAAGTTGAGGATGATCGTCAATTCTTCAAGCGCCGCATGCACTTCCAGCGCCAGTTGCGGATCGGCCAGGTCGCCCGGTTCCAGATGGTCGCGGTAGTGTTTTTCCACCCACTGCACCAGCCGATGGTACAGCGTTTCCGTCATGATCACGCCCTGGTGCATGGCGCGCGCCTCGGTTTCCGTCAGGGCCACGCGCAAACGCAGGCAGGCGGGCCCGCCGCCGTTGCGCATGCTCTGGCGCAGGTCGAAATGTATCAGTTCATCGATGGGTCCACCGCTGGCCACCAGGCCTTCCAGGTAGCGCGACACGGCGCGGTTTTCCTGGCATTCCTGCGGTATCACCAGCGCCATCTTGCCGCCCTCTTTCGTCAGCAGTTGGCTGTTGAACAGATAGCTGGTCACCGCATCCTGGATCGGCACCTGGCCCGTGTCCACGCGCAGCGCATCGAGTTGCGCGCCCGTGGCGGCGACGGCGCGGCGCAGCTGCGACAGGCTTGCCTCTTCATCGGCAAACGCCTGCTCGTGATAGAACAGCACATTGCCATTGCCGACGGCGATGACGTCGTTATGGAACACGCCCTGGTCGATCACGTCCGGGTTCTGCTGCACGTACACGGCGCGTTTCGCATCGAGGCCATGCAGGCGCGCCACGGCTTGCGACGCTTCCAGGGTCTGGCGCGCCGGGTAGCGCTTCGGCGATGGCGCGGAAGGATCGAACTCCACCCGACCATACACGAACAATTCAACGGATGGCGCGCCGTGGCTTGCGCCCAAACGCGTGTGGTTGGCCGCGCCCTCGTCGCCAAAGGCCGGCGTCGACGGCAGCGCATCGTGCACGGCGAAGTGCTTGTCGTCGCTGAAAATGGCACGCAGGCTGCGCGCCGACTGCGCGTGCTCGAAGGCGCGGTGCAGCTTGTTATTCAGGTTGGCCGCCGTGAAATGCACGCGGCCATCCTGCGTGTCCGCCGACGGGCTGACCGTGGCGGCGTTCGCCGTCCACATGGGCGAGGCGGAATACGCGCAGGCCAGGATCACGGGCGACTCCTTGTAGGCGCGCGCCAGCACTTCGGCGTCCGTGCCCGTGAAACCGATAGCGCGCAGCAGGCGGAAATTCGGCCGGTCCTGCGGCGGCAGCAAGGCTTGCGCAAAGCCGCGCGCGGCCAGGGCGCGCATCTTGGCCAGGCCCTGCAAGGCGGCCTGCTTCGGATTCGAAGCGCTTTTCACATTGCTGAACGAGGCCACGTTGCCGAACGAAAGTCCGGCATAGTTATGCGATGGCCCGACCAGGCCGTCAAAATTGTATTCGCGCGTGCTGTGCATGGAGGGCATGTCCTTAAAATTTAAAAACTCAGGCCGGGCGACAGCTTGGCCGGCATTTCCAGCGCGCTGTTCTCGATCGAAGCGACCGGGTAGGCGCAGTAATCGGCCGCGTAATAGGCGCTCGGACGGTGGTTGCCCGACTTGCCGATGCCGCCGAACGGCGCCGTGCTGGCCGCGCCCGTGGTCGGACGATTCCAGTTGATGATGCCGGCGCGCGCGCGCGTCTGGAACGTTTGCCACAGGGCCGGATCGTCCGACAGGAGCGCCGCGGCCAGGCCGAATTCGGTGGCGTTGGCAACCTTTAGGGCCGCATCGAAATCGGCCACGCGGATCACCTGCAGCAGGGGGCCGAACCATTCTTCGTCGGGGATGCCGGTAGCCGCGGTAACGTCGACGATACCTGCCGTCACAAAACCCGCCTGCGGGTTGAGCTGGCGCATCTGCAGCAAGGTGGCGCCGCCCTTGGCGACCATGTCCGCCTGCGCCTGCACCAGGCGCGCGGCCACGGCACTCGATACCACGGGACCCATGAACGGCTGCGGCTGGGCGTCGGAAGCGCCGATGCCCAGTTTCGCGGCTACTTCCACCAGGCGCGCGACGAAGGCAGACCCCGCAGCATTGTCCTGCACCACCAGGCGGCGCGCGCACGTGCAGCGCTGGCCGGCCGAGACAAAGGCGGAGAAGATCGCGTGGTGCACGGCCGCGTCGACATCCTTGACGTCCCATACGACCAGGGCATTGTTGCCGCCCATTTCCAGCGCCAGCATCTTGCCCGGCTGGCCGCCGAATTGGCGGTGCAGGCTGATGCCCGTCTGGCAGGAACCCGTAAACAGCACGCCGTCGAGGTGTGGATTGGCGCCCAGCGCCACGCCCGTGTCGCGCCCGCCGTTGACGAGGTTGAGCACGCCATTTGGCAAGCCTGCCTGCTGCCACAGCTGCACGGTTTTGACGGCCGTGCGCGGCGCATACTCGCTGGGCTTGAAGACGATGGTGTTACCGGCGATCAGGGCCGGCACGATATGGCCATTCGGCAGGTGGCCAGGGAAATTGTACGGGCCGAAGACGCCGAACACGCCATGTGGACGGTGGCGCAGCACGGCGTCGCCATCGGCGATCTTGCTTTGCGTGATGCCCGTGCGCGCGTTGTACGACTGCACCGAGATATCGATCTTGTTGGCCATGGTGGCCACTTCCGTGCGCGACTCCCACAACGGCTTGCCCACTTCTTCCGAGATCAGCAGCGCCAGCGCTTCCGCATGTTCCTTCAGCAGTTCGCGAAAGCGCACGCAGATGGCAATGCGTTCGTCGACGGGGGTGTCGGCCCACGCTTCAAAGGCGGCGCGGGCGGCCTGGCAAGCCTGTTCGACTTCCCGCTCCGTCGCTTCCAGGCTGGCCCAGGTCTGCTTGCCGTTCGACGGATCGATGGTGAGCAATTCGCGGCCCGTGCCTGGCAGCCAGGCGCCGTTGATGAAGTTCGATGCTGCGGTAGATGAATTAACGTTGGACGATTTAGACATGGGGATGCTTCCTCGGGTTGAGTGACAAGGTGCGCACGGTGTCGCCGTGATGGCAGCGCAGCAGATGCAGTTCATCGTCGTCGAGCGCGATCTTGCCGCTGTGCGGATTGGCGCTGGTGACGATCATGCGGAAATCTTTCAGGTCGGTGTTCGACACCAGGTAAGGCTCGGCCTGGGCAACGTCGCCGCACACTTCAGGCGCAGCCTCGGCGTCGAGCACGGCCGGCATGCTGTCGCGCATGGCGCGCAGTTCGGACACGCGCGCCTGCAGCACGGGACCAGCGTCGAAAATGTCGACATAGCCTTCGAAGTGCAAGCCTTCCTGTTCCAGCAGGCGGCGCGCGGGCGCCGTGCTCAGATGCACCTTGCCGATGACTTCCTGCGCCTCGTCTGGCAGGTAGGCCACGTACATGGGCTGGCGCGGCATCAGTTCGGCGATGAACGATTTTTTACCGAGGCTCGTCAAGTCGTCGACGTGGTGGAAATCCATCTTGAAGAAGTGGCGCCCCAGGCCTTCGTAGAACGGCGAACTGCCGTCCGGCGCCTGGTAGCCGCGCATTTCCGCGATCAGCTTTTCCGTGAACAGCTGCGGGAACTGGGCGATGAACAGGAAACGGCTTTTCGACAGCAGCTTGCCATTGTTGCCGCTGCGGTAATCGGGGTGCAAAAACAGCGAGCACAGTTCCGTGCTGCCCGTCAGGTCGTTCGACAGGTACAGCGTCTCCATGCGCGTAAACACATCGAGCTCGCGGCTGGAATGGACCAGGGTGCCGATGCGGTAGTTATAGAACGGTTCTTCCAGGCCCACGGCGCCCTTGATGGCGCAGACGCCGGCCAGGCGGCCCGTATCCGTATCCTCCATGACGAACATGTAGTCGCGTTTTTCGGGCGGAATGGTTTCGGCGAACGAGGCGCAGGCGATGGCCAGGCGGTCGCCCAGCATTTTCATATCCGGCTTGAGGGTGGTCATGCCGGTGCCGACCTGGCTGGCCAGGCCATACAGGGCATCGAGGTCATTGGCGTTGATGGCGCGTACTACTAGCATAAAATTAACTCCCTTAGATACGCACGCAAATGACGCTGTCGCCTTCGGCCACGGCCAGCGCCTCGAGCAGATCGGCCGGCAAGCCGACGCTGTCCTGCGCTTCGAGCGCATCGCAGGCAAAGGTGACGGCGCGGAAATTGCGCTCGGCGCCGGAAGCGACCGCATAATTGACTTTCAGGCCCGTGCGGCTGGGCGTGACGCCAGCGACGACGCGGCGCGTCAGCGAGCCCGTAAACGAACGCAGCGCATGCTTGTGCGCCTGCAGGATCGGGCCGCCATCGAAGATGTCGATGTAATCGTCGGCTTCAAAACCTTCTTCCGTCAGCAAATTGAAAGCCAGTTCGCCGCTCGGGTGGATCTGGCCCATGGCCGCCTGCGCATCGCCGGGCAGCAACGGCACGTAGACAGGGTAGTGCGGCATCAGTTCGACGATCAGGGTGCGGTTGCGCGCGCCGCCGATGACTTTTTCGGCATCGAGGAAATCCATCTGGAAGAACTTGCGGCCCAGCGCATCCCAGAACGGCGACTGGCCGTTGGCGTCCGTGATGCCGGCCAGCGGCACGAAGAAGCGGTCGCCGAAGCGGTGCGGCGCCAGCACGGCGAACAGCAGCCGCGCGCGCGACAGCAGGGCCGCTTCCAGGCCCGCCTGCTCCATGTTGCGCACATAGAAGCCGGACAGCTGCGAGTACGCCGTCAACTCGGAACACAGGGTCAGCGCATGCACGCTGTGGCTGATGTTCAGGTCGCGCGAGACTTGCTGGATGACGTCGTTGCGGAAGGAAAAATAGGTGCCGTTCGAGCCGGCCGAGGCAAAGATGGCGGCCGTGCCGGCGATGCTCTTGTCGAGCAGGGATTCAAGCACGAAGAGATACGACTCTTCGCTGGGGATGTCGACATGGGCGGCAAACGAGGCGATGGAGCGCTCGACGGAGGCGGCGATTTTTTCGCGCGTCTTCGGCAGGGTATGGACACCCGGCATGGTTACCGCGGCCAGCGCTTCGAGGGCTGCAATATCCGCAATTTCTACCGGACGGACAACATACATGGGTACTCCTTCAATGCTGACGATGCTGGGGTAGAACCAAGCCGGCCCGCAGCAAAGCGGCGGGCCGGTGATCAAACAGGGAGCGAGGCTAGCCTCAGGCTTTCAGCATGCCGTCGATGGCCACGCGCAGCAGACGGCCCGCTTCGGCAATCTGCTCGTCCGAGACGATCAGGGCCGGCGCCAGGCGCACCACATCCATGCCGGCGATCAGCACCATCAAGCCTTGCGCTTCGGCCGCTTTCTGGATGTCTTTCGCGCGGCCTTTGTAGGCATCGGTGACTACCAGGCCCAGCAGCAAACCGCTGCCGCGCACGGCGGAGAACACTTGCGGATAATCCGTGATCAAGCCTTGCAGCATGGCGATGGTGTTGACGCTCGCTTCTTTCACACGCGCCAGGAACGCCGGCGTGTTGATCGTTTCCAGCACGGTCAGGGCCACGGTGGCGGCCAGCGGGTTGCCGCCGTAGGTGGTGCCGTGGGTGCCGACGGCCAGGGTCTGCGCCAGTTCATTCGTGGTCAGCATCGCGCCGATCGGATAGCCGTTGCCCAGCGCCTTGGCGGCCGTCAGGATGTCCGGCGTGACGCCGTAGCCCATGTAGGCGAACAACGCGCCAGTGCGACCCATGCCGCACTGGACTTCGTCGAAAATCAACAGGGCGCCCGTCTTGTCGCACAGGGCGCGCAATTCCTTGAGGAATTCAGGATTGCCCGGCACGACGCCGCCTTCGCCTTGTACCGGCTCGACGATCACGGCGCACACGTCATCGCCGATGGCGGCGCGCGCCGCTTCGATGTCGTTGTAGGCGATATGGTCGATCGATGGCGGCAGCGGCTCGAAGCCTTCCGTGTACTTGGCCTGGCCGCCGACGGAGACCGTAAACAGGGTACGGCCGTGGAAGGAGCTGAAGCACGAGATGATGCGCGACTTGTGCGCGCCAAACTTGGTGTGGGCGTACTTGCGCGCCAGTTTCAGGGCCGCTTCGTTGGCTTCCGCGCCCGAGTTGCAGAAGAAGGCGCGGTCGGCGAAGGTCGCTTCCGTCAGGGCCAGCGCCAGGCGCAGGACAGGCTCGTTGGTATAGCCGTTGCCCAAATGCCACAAATTATTGATTTGCTTGGTCAGCACGTCGACCAGGGCCGGATGGCAGTGGCCCAGGCTGTTGACGGCGATGCCGGAGGTGAAATCGAGGTAATGCTTGCCTGACTGGTCCCACAGGTCCAGTCCGGAACCGCGCACGGGTACCATGGCAGCGGGAGCGTAGGTAGGAACGAGGACCTGGTCAAAGGTCTCCCGGGTGACTGGACGAGCCGTTACGGTCGAATCAAGCTTGGCATTCATAGCATTTCCCCATCAATATGTTAGGTACTCCGCAGCTACGACAGCTACGTGTGTACTGCATTATAAAAAGCGGGATGCTAAAACTCTTTTGAATCTGCGACAAGGATTTTCACAATTCATCACCGACGGGCTTGCCTGAATCAAGCCGGAGGCATGAGCTTTCTTTGCCGCTCTTCGCGCGGGGTATTGCCAAACAGTGTGCCAAAGGCCGTGGAAAAGTGCGAGCCGGAAGAAAAGCCGCACATCAGGCCTACTTGCACGATGGAATAATGTGTATCGAGCAATAGTTGCCGTGAGCGCTGCAGGCGCAATTCCAGGTAGTAACGCGACGGCAGGCTGCCCAGGTATTGCTTGAACAGCCGCTCGAGCTGGCGCCGTGACAGGCCCACCAGGCTGGCAATGTCGTCGGTCGACAGCGGTTCCTCGATATTGGCCTCCATCAAGGTCACCGCTTCGGACAATTTCGGCTGCAGCACGCCGAAACGCGCCTGCAGGGCCACGCGCTGGCGCTCTTCCTTGCCGCGCACCTTGTCCACGCACAACGCTTCCTTGACGAGCGCCTGCACGTCGGCGCCAAAGATGGTTTCAATCAGGGTCAGCGAAAAGTCGATGCTGGCAGCGCCGCCGCAACACGTGATGTGCGGGCCGTCGATATCGAACAGGTGCGGCGTCAGGATGGCCCGTTCCGCCTTGGCTTCCGCATCCGCGTACAAGGCCCACGGCAAGGCGATGCGCACGCCATCCATGACGCCCGCGTCGGCCAGCCACAGCACGGCCGCGCCCACGCCGCCCCAGAATGGCGCCGAGCGGCAGCGTTCGATCACGGCCCGGCACAGCTCGGCGCGCAGCGGCGCTTCCATTTCATCTGCCACCAGCAGCGCGATATGCCAGTTGCCGCCCTGCGCAGCCACCTGCTCTGGCGTGCGCACCTCCAGTTGCAGGGCGTCCGGCCCCAGCGCCCGCGCGCACAGGCGCAGCGGCTGCACCAGGCCGGCCCAGGTGATCGACTCGGCATCGCCGGCATGGACCAGCAGCAAACGCAGCGGTTTGTCGAGGCCGATACGGGAAAGATTAGCGAAGGACATCGGCGAGGCGGGCCAGGGGCAAGGGCTGAGTTGCCCACATGATACCGGACTTCCGCCCCCTCCAGCCCCTCATGCAAGGACGCATCCTGACGCGGCGGAAAAAAGCGGGGCGGAAGGATATAATCACTGCCATGGGTGAACGATATTTAAAAAGTATCCGGCTGCTGGCCGAATGCATGCAAGGCTTCGAGCGGTTTTCTAGCGACTTCGTGCGCCAGTACGGCTTGACGCATGCGCAATTCGACATCATTGCCACGCTCGGCAACACCTGCGGCATGTCCTACAAGGAACTGGGCCAGAAAACCCTGATTACCAAGGGCACCTTGACGGGCGTGGTGGACCGGCTGGAACAGAAGGGGCTGGTGATACGCGAACGTTGTCCACGCGACAAGCGTTCCTATTACGTGCGCCTGAGCTCCGAGGGTGAACAGGTGTTCCATGACGTGTTCCCCAAACTGACAAGGCAGGGCCAGCGCCTGTTCGACGGCTATACCGAAGACGATTTCATGCGGCTGGAAACCACCCTGGCGGGCTTGAAACACGCCATCGCCAACGGCCACGGCTGACCATTCACCAAGCACAGACATTCAAACAAGACAAAGGAAACCAAGTTGAAAACCTCACTGCTCGAAGGCAAAAAACCCGCTCATTTCGATAAACACATCATCGGCAACCTGCTGCTCAACGCCAGCACGCCGGAACTGGTGCGCCAGGAAAAACTGATCATCGGCGTGCGCAACGAAGACGGCGAAATCTACCGCCTGATCGGCGCCACCAAGCACAACAGCTTCATGAACGCCGTCGAGGAATTGTTCGACCTGGGCTTGACGGATGAGCTGGAAGACAGCGATGAACTCGTTGAAGGCTGCGATGCCATCTTCAGCGAATCTCTGTAGTAGCACTTGACAGTACCTGCTGCGCGGTGCGCTTTGCGGCCGGCGATGCTCACCGGCTCGGCGCCCCCGTACTAAAGTACGGTTGCGCTTCTCGGCCACAAATCCCATCCGCTCGCGATGGTCCTGTCCAGCGCCGTGACGAACGCTGTCGTTAGAAAAAAGGCATGCCACCCATATAGGAGCATGCCTTTTTCCGTTTACGGGGCTTTGCTTGCCTTTTGCTCGGCTGTTTGCGAAAAGATCACGGTTAAAAAGTTCCGCACGGAAATATTGCGAGTATAATTTTTTCAATGAACAGACTCGACGCCTTTAAAAGCATCGCCGCACAAGCCGCTCGTGGCGAGCTGACCTTTCCTGCCAATGTGGACGCTTCGCTCAAGCTGCAAGAGGCGCTGGCCGATCCCGACTGCCATATCGAGGCCGCCGCCAAGCTGGTGCAGGCCGACCCGCTGCTGGCCGCGCGCACAGTGGCCATCGCCAATTCCGTGGCGTTCAACCGTTCCGGCAATGAAATCACCAGCGTGCGCAACGCCGTGCAGCGGCTCGGCGTACGCACCCTGCAGTCGGTGGTGGCATCGCTGATCGTGCGCCAGCTGGGCAGCACCATCACCGATCCCGTGCTGCAAGCGAAGGCCAACCAGCTGTGGGAACATACGGCCCACGTGGCGGCCCTGTCGCAAGTGCTGGCCCGCCGCGTCACCAGGGTGGACCCTGATACGGCCCTGTTTGCCGGCATCATGCATGAAGTGGGCGGGTTTTATCTGTTGTCGCGCGCGGCCGAATTCCCCGGCATCCTCGACGGCGAACCGGAAGACTGGGTCGAACATGGCGAACAGGCCATCGGCCATGGCGTCTTGACCAAACTGAAGGTGCCGGAAGCGGTGATGGGGGCCATCGATGCGCTGTGGGAAGGCTTGCGCGCCATCCCGCCCGAATCGCTGGGCGACACCCTGCTGCTGGCGAATGACCTGGCGCCCGTCTCTTCGCCCCTCAACGAAAGCCCGGCCGCCATCGCCGTGCGCGCCGCCCGGGCTGCCGGCAGCATCGATTGCGTGATCGGCGACGATGCGACCTTGTCGAGCATCATGGAAGAATCGGACGATGAAGTGCAGTCGCTGCTGAAGGTGCTGGTGCACTAAGTAACTAGCCTGCAGGCTTCTTCTTGCTCGCTGGCGGAGGTGCCGCCGGCTTGGGCGTATCGACGATCAGCACATGCTTGTCCATGGCCGGCGTTCCCTGCTTTTGCTGGGCGACTTGCGTGGCAACCGCCTTGGTACTCAACAGGGGTTGCGGATGGCGTGGCATGAACATGACTTACCTGCTGGCAGTGGGATAGGCCCCATATGTGCAGCAAGTATCAAATTATCAAGCCACCTTCAAACGCCGGACAAAAAAAACCCGCTCGAAAGCGGGTAAAGTCCAAAGCTAGGGATGTCCTGAAAGAGACAGCCCTATCTTATGCGCTGTGCCGCACCAGCTCCGTGCGCTGGCACACTTAGCGCGCACATTAGCCCGGCAAGAGCTCCACCTCCGTTTCCTGCCAGGCGCGCAACTGCCGCACGCGGGCAAACCACGCCTGGATGTGCTGATACTGCGCCAGCGGCAGCCGCACGGCCTCGCTGTACATCAGCGGCGCGGCCACGGCAAAATCGGCCAGGGTCACATCGTCTCCGCTGACCCAGCTGCGCCCCGCCAGATGCGCATCCAGCACCACGGCGCATTCATGCAGGTCGCGCTCGCCGCGCGCCTCTTCCAGCGGGTCCGCCGGACCATTGCCCGTCATGCCTTTCCACGCGCGCTCCCAGGCCAGCACGCTGATGGCAGGCGCGAAATGCTGCGCGGCCCAGAACAGCCAGCGGTTGACGTCGGCACGGGCTTGCGGCGCCTGCGGATAAATCGTCTGGCCCGGCACCTGCTCGGCCAGGTATTGCATGATGGCGCACGATTCCCACAGCAGGAAAGCGCCATCGGCCAGCACGGGCACCTTGCCGTTCGGGTTCAGCTCGACCAGGCGGCGGCGGTCGTCCGCATTCATCAGGTCGACTTCCGCCAGTTCCAGAGGCAAGCCGAGGTGGATCGCCGTCATCAGGACACGGCGGGCATTCGAGGACATGGGGTGGTGGTACAGACGCATGATGGATGGCTCCGGTGAGTGAAGAAGCCTCCATCGTAGGCCCAGGCACTGACAGTTTTTGTCAGGAGCGCAAATCAGGATTCAGGATCGATATCATGCGCCTTGCGCCAGGCCTCCAGCAGCACATGGCGCCGCGTGGGATAGCGCTCCTCATGCTGCTGCACGCTGGCGATGCGGTCGATGCGGAAATGCCGGTAGTCGCCGCGCAACTCGCACCAGGCGGCCAGCAGGCGCTTGCCTTCGAAAAAGGCCAGGGCAAACGGCCACACCGTGCGCGAGGTGGCGCTGCCATGCTCATCCTGATAGGCAAGCGTGAGCTTCTGTTCGTAGCGGATCGCCTCGCGCACGGGCTGCACGTAGCGGTCGGCCGGCTGCGTGCCGTCGGCGGGACGCCCCAGCGGCACCCACAAGCTGGTCTCGGCCATGCTGTCGCGCAGGTCGCGCGGCGAGGCGGCCGCGATCTTGGCCAGGGCATTGCTGGCCGCCTGCGCCAGGCCCGCATCGCCCTGCCGGCGCACCCAGCGCGCGCCCAGCACCAGTGCTTCCAGTTCATCGGCGCCGAACATCAGCGGCGGCAGGAAGGCGCCGCGGCGCAGCACATAGCCGATGCCGGCTTCGCCCTGCAAGGGCGCGCCCAGTTCGGCCAGGGTCTGGATATCGCGGTAGATCGTGCGCTCGGAAACACCCAGCTGCTGCGCCAGCTGGGCCGCCGTGACTGGCACGCGCCTGGCACGCATCGCGTCCATCAACAGGAACAGACGGCCGCTGCGGCTCATGGACAGGCCTGCAAGCCCTGGTCGCCCATGACGAGGGCCGACAGGGCCGGCACGTACAGATAGCCGTCGGGCGCCAGGCGCGCCGCGCGCGTCCCCTCGTCCACATCGGCGATGCCGTAGCAGCGCTGCAGCCGGGCGGCGGCCGGCCACCAGTAGACGGCCGCCTCCTGGTCGGGAAAGCGCAGGCGCACGCTATCGGCCTGCGTTGCCACTTGCCGGAAGTCGCGGTAAAAGGCGGGGACAATGCCCAGCTCCGCGGCAAATGCCGCCTCCAGCGCCGCCGTCTGCGCCAATTGGGCCGCCAGTGCCGCTGTTTCGCTGTCCAGGTCCTCGGCCGCCACGCCCGCTTCAACCAGGCTGCGCCGCATGTTCGCCCGGTTCGCCTGCGCGCGCAGGAAGGCCGATTCCTGCAGCGCCAGCACAGCATCGGCCGGAATGTGCTTGCGGCGCGCGGCCGGGAAGACATACAGCGCGCAGCTGCCGGCGCACACGGTGTCGATGGCGATATCGAGCCGCAGCTGGCTCACCAGGCGACCCAGCTGCATCGCCGCCAGCGGATCACCGGCGTCGCTATTCACGCGCAACAGCGTCATACCCGGCGCGGCCAGCAGCCGCAGCTTGTCCACGTCGCCCTCGGCAATCGGGCCGCGCATGGCGATGCTGTCACTGCCACCGCGGCTGAAATCGGCGGCGCCGGCCAACGCCGTCACGCCCGCCATCACACCTGCCCATAAAAAACGCTTCATCATCATCCGCCATAAAAAAAACGACCACCGCAAACGGTGATCGTTCTTCATTCGACCTGCAAAAAAACCTGCGCTTACACCACGGCGCCGTCGGTTTCGTCTTTTTCCTTGACCGGCTTGATCAAGTCTTCGCGCTTGACGCCCAGCCACATGGCGATCGAGGCCGCGACGAACACGGACGAGTAAATACCGAAGCAGATACCGATGGTCAGCGCCAGTGCGAAATGGTGCAGGGTCTGGCCGCCGAAGACCAGCATCGACAACACCATCATCTGGGTGGAACCGTGGGTGATGATGGTACGCGAAATGGTGCTGGTGATCGCACTGTCGATCACTTCATGCACGGTTGCCTTGCGCTGCTTGCGGAAGTTTTCGCGGATACGGTCAAAGATCACCACCGATTCGTTGACCGAGTAGCCGAGCACCGCCAGGATCGCCGCCAGTACCGTCAGCGAGAATTCCCACTGGAAGAAGGCGAAGAAGCCCAGGATGATCACCACGTCATGCAAGTTGGCGATAATGGCCGAGACAGCGTATTTCCACTCGAAGCGGATGGCCAGGTAGATCATCACGCCCAGAATCACCATCACCAGCGCGTTCAAGCCATTCTGTGCCAGTTCCTCGCCCACTTGCGGGCCGACGAATTCGACTTTCTGCAAGACGACCGCTTCGCTGCCGGCCGCGTCCATGCAGGCGCTCTTGATGACGTGCTCGCCCTTTTCGGTGACGGTATCGATACCCTTGGTCGTGCCTTGCTCGGCCTTGCACAAGGCTTCAAACACGCGCTGCGAGGTGTTCGCGGCGCTGACGCCATTTTCCACCGGCAGGCGGATCATCACGTCGCGCGCCGTATCGAAGCTGGTCACGCCCGGCTCTTCGTAGCCCATGCCGATCAGGGTGCCGCGTATGCCTTCAAGATTGGCCGCCTTCGGGTACTTCACCTCCATCAGGGTACCGCCCTTGAATTCCACGGACAGGTGCAAGCCCTTGTGCACCAGGAAGAAGACGGCGGCAAGGAAGGTCACCGCCGAAATCACGTTGAAAATCAACGCATGGCGCATGAAGGGAATATCTTTTTTGATCCGGAAAAATTCCATGAAATCCTCTGAGTTCTATTCTGTGCGTCCGGCGGCTGTGCCACCGGACGCTATCGCTGTTGACGCTATTGGGTAAGGCTGGGCCGTCGCTTATTTGCTGGTGCCCGGCACCCACACCGTGCCGATCGACAAGGTCGTCAGCTTTTTCTTGCGGCCATACCAGAGGTTGACCACGCCGCGCGACACGAACACGGAGGAGAACATCGAGGTCAGAATACCCAGGCAATGCACAACAGCGAAGCCACGCACGGGACCGCTGCCGAAGGCCAGCAGTGCCAGGCCGACGATCAGGGTGGTCACGTTCGAATCGAGAATCGTGGCCCAGGCGCGGTCGAAGCCGGCAGCGATCGCCGCTTGCGGCGTATTGCCGGCGCGCAGCTCTTCGCGGATACGTTCATTGATCAGCACGTTGGCGTCAATCGCCATACCCAGCGCCAGCGCGATCGCGGCGATACCTGGCAAGGTCAGGGTCACCTGGATCATCGACAGCAAAGCGATCAGCAACAGCAGGTTGGCGGCCAGGGCCAGCACGCTGAAGGCGCCGAACAGCATGTAGTAGGCGATCATGAAGATGGCGATGGCGATGAAGCCGTACAAGGTCGAGTGGAAGCCCTTGGCGATGTTTTCCGCACCCAGCTGCGGCCCGATCGTGCGTTCTTCGATGACGGTCATCGGTGCGGACAGGGCACCCGAGCGCAGCAGCAGCGCCAGTTCATTCGCGTTTTCCGCGCCGCCCATGCCGGTGATCTGGAAGCGCGAACCGAGTTCCTGCTGGATGGTGGCAACCGACAGCACTTCCGGCTTGCCCTTTTCAAACAGCACGATGGCCATGCGCTTGCCCACGCGTTCACGCGTCGCTTCGCGCATCTTGCGGCCGCCGTCGCCGTTCAGGTCGATCGACACGGCCGCCTGCTGGTTCTGGTCGAAGCTGGCCGTGGCGCTGGAGATGTAGTCGCCCGTCAGGATCACGTCTTTCGCCAGCACGACAGGAACACCCTTGCCAACCGTAAACAGTTCCGAGTTGAATGGAATAGCGCTCGACAGTTCGGTGCCAGGCACGATGGTTTCATCGACCAGGCGCACTTCCAGGGTCGCCGTGCGGCCGATGATGGCTTTTGCGCGGGCCACGTCCTGCACGCCAGGCAATTGCACCACGATGCGGTCAGGACCTTGCTGCTGGATCAGCGGCTCGGCTACGCCCAGCTCGTTGACGCGCTTGGACAGGGTGGAAATATTTTGCTTCACACCTTCGTCGATGGTTGCCTTCAGGGCCGCCGGCTTCAGGGTGATGTTCAGTTTCAGGTCGCTGCCTTCGCCCGCATCGGCGAACGCCAGCTCCGTCATCTGGTCGGACAATACATTCTTTGCCTTCAGGCGCGTTTCCGCGTCGCGGAAGTTGATCTGCACACTGTCGCCCACGCGCTCGATGCCGGCGTGGCGGATATTCTTGTCGCGCAACACGCTACGCGCGGCGGACTGGACGCCCTGGACTTTCTTGTTCAGTACGGCTTTCGCATCGACCTGCATGAGGAAGTGCACGCCACCGCGCAAGTCCAGGCCCAGGAACATGGGCAAGGCATGCAATTTCTGCATCCACATCGGCGTATTGGCTTGCAGATTGACCGTCACGATGAACGCGGGATCGGTGGAATCAGGATTGAGATCCTTTTCCAGCACCAGCTTTGCCTTGAACTGGGTATCGGGATCGGCGAAACGCACGCGCACGGAGGCCAGGTTGCCGGCGCCATCCATGGTGACACCTTCCGACTTGACGTTCTCTTTCGTCAATATTTGCTCGACTTGCGTCATCAGATCGCCCGTCACTTTGACGGTCGACTTGCCGCTGGTTACTTGCAGCGCCGGTGACTCACCGAAATAATTGGGCGCCGTATAGAGTGCGCCCAGCAATAAGGCGACGACGATGATGATGTATTTCCAGGCAGGATAGCGATTCATAGTGATTCAGCGTTCAGTGTTGAGCGTCGGAGGCGTCCCGAGGGGCGACCGATAGCCGCCCCGGGTCTATCATTGCCGAAGCAATGACAGCGAGGAATTACAGTGCCTTCAGGGTGCCTTTAGGCAGCAAGGTGGTAATGGAGCTCTTTTGCACCGTGACTTCGGTGCCGGTCGCCACTTCGATGGTGACGTAAGCGTCCACTACCTTGACAACACGGCCCAGCATACCGCCGGCGGTGACGACTTCGTCACCCTTGGCCAGCGCGTCCATCATCGCCCGTTGTTCTTTGGCGCGTTTTTGCTGTGGGCGGATCATCAGGAAATACATGACCACGAACATCAATACCAGCGGCAGGAAGCTGGTCAGGTTGCCGCCGAGGCCCAGGGCTTCGGTTGGGGCTTGCGCATAAGCGTTGGAAATGAAAAACACGGTGACTCCAGTTCTAATCAGTTTGAAAAAATAGCGCTGTATTCTAGCATTGGCTATACGTCATAACCCGAATTGCAGCCATGGCAACTTTAAATGGGGCTAAAAAAGCATTATGCAATGCTTTATCGCCCCAGTCCAAGCACCAATACACAAAACTTCCGGCCATGCTGCCGCCAGAGCTCAAGCTAAGCTTTTCTTAAGTTCCGCGTGCGCGTTCCGCATGGAATTGCAGGGTAAACGCATGGAAACGGTCTTCGTCCAGCGCCTCGCGCATCTGGCGCATCAAGTCCAGATAATAATGCAGGTTGTGGATGGTATTGAGGCGCGCGCCGAGGATTTCCTTGGAGCGGTGCAAATGGTGCAGATAGGCGCGCGAGAAATTGCGGCAGGCGTAGCAGCTGCAGGTCTCGTCGAGCGGCGCCTGGTCTTCCTTGTACTTGGCGTTCTTGATCTTGATGTCGCCAAAACGGGTGAACAGCCAGCCATTGCGGGCGTTACGCGTCGGCATGACGCAATCGAACATGTCGATGCCGTTCGACACGCCCGCCACCAGGTCTTCCGGCGTGCCCACGCCCATCAGGTAATGCGGCTTGTTGGCCGGCAGGCGCGGACCCACGTGGGCCAGCATGCGCATCATGTCTTCCTTCGGCTCGCCGACGGACAGGCCGCCGATGGCGATGCCGGGGAAATCGATCTCTTCCAGCTTGGCCAGCGACTCGTCGCGCAGCATCTCGAACATGCCGCCCTGCACGATGCCAAACAGCGCATTCGGGTTTTCACCGCGGTGGAATTCATCTTTCGAGCGCTGCGCCCAGCGCAGCGACATGCGCATGGACTTGGCCGCTTCCTCGATGGTGGCCGGGCGGCCCTGGATTTCGTACGGCGTGCATTCGTCGAACTGCATGACGATGTCGGAGTTCAGGACGCGCTGCACCTGCATCGACACTTCCGGCGAGAGGAACAGTTTATCGCCGTTGATGGGCGAATTGAAGTGCACGCCCTCTTCCGTGATCTTGCGCATGGCGCCCAGCGAAAACACCTGGAAGCCGCCCGAATCCGTCAGGATCGGCTTGTTCCAGCCCATGAAACCATGCAAGCCGCCAAATTTCTCCATGACAGTGTTGCCAGGACGCAACCACAGGTGAAACGTGTTGCCCAGGATGATCTGCGCGTCGATCTCGTTGAGTTCCAGCGGCGACATGGCTTTCACGGAGCCGTAAGTGCCCACTGGCATGAAGATCGGCGTCTGCACTACGCCATGGTTGAGTTTCAAGGTGCCGCGGCGTGCCTTGGTCAGGCCGCTCGTGTCGGTCTTGAGTAATGTAAATTCCAGCATGTCAGTCTTTCACGGGAGTATCAAGGTTCAGCGCAGCGCGCGATTGCGTGGTGAGCAGCATCGCATCGCCATAGCTGAAGAAACGGTAGTTCTGCGCGATCGCATGCGCATAGGCGCTGCGGATCGGCTCATAGCCGGCAAAGGCCGACACCAGCATCAGCAGGGTCGATTTCGGCAAATGGAAGTTGGTGATCAAACGCGTCACCGTCTTGAACGCATAGCCGGGCGTGATGAACAGGGCCGTATCGGCGCTGCCCGCCACCAACTGGCCGCTTTGCGAGGCCGACTCCAGCGCGCGCAGGCTGGTCGTGCCGACGGCGACCACGTCGCGCCCGGCAAGTTGGGCGGCGCGCACGGCGTCGACGGTTTCCTGCGGCATGGTGTACCACTCGGTATGCATCTTGTGCTCGGCCAGCACTTCCGTGCGCACGGGCTGGAAGGTGCCCGCGCCCACGTGCAAGGTCACATAGGCAAAATTGACGCCCTTGGCCTTCAATTGATCGAGCAGGGCCTGGTCGAAATGCAGGCCGGCCGTCGGCGCGGCGACAGCGCCGGGGACCTTGTTGAACACGGTCTGGTAGCGCGTCTCGTCGAATTCGTCCGCATCGTGCTCGATATACGGCGGCAGCGGCAGCCGGCCATGCGCCTCGATCAGCTCGAACACGTCGGCCTCGAAATGCAGGGTGAAGAACTCGCCGGCGCGCTGGCCCACCGTCACATCGAAGGCATCGGCCAGGCGGATACGGCAGCCGGGCGGCGGCGACTTCGACGCGCGCACCTGGGCCAGCACGGTGCGGTCATCGAGCACGCGCTCGACGAGCGCCTCGATCTTGCCGCCGCTTTCCTTGACGCCAAAGAAGCGCGCTTTGAGCACGCGCGTATCGTTCATCACCAGCAGGTCGCCCGCTTGCAACAGCCCGACGATGTCGGCGAACTGGCGGTCAGCCAGGGTATCGCCGTCCAGATGCAACAGGCGCGAGGCGCTGCGCTCGGCCAACGGAGTTTGCGCAATGTTTTCTTGCGGCAAATTAAAATCGAAATCGGAAAGCGAATACATGCGTTTTGCTTCAAAAGTACATCAAAAATGATTAGGAGTGCGCAATGGAACATCTGGCACTATACTGTGCGCCTATACAGGCATTACAATAATCCGCCGCAACAATTTACAACTGCGGTACGCACAGGGTGTGCCGGACAACCCTCTATTTTACGCTAGCGGCACAAAAATCTCCGATATGTCCGAACCCAAGCCCGATCTTCCTCCCGCAGCCAAGCCGGCCGCGAAGCCGAAAGCCGTCAAAAAAGTGGTCAGCACGGAAAGCCGGCTGGCCAAACTGGGCTTGCGCACGGATATGGACCTGGTGCTGCACCTGCCGATGCGCTACGAGGATGAAACCAAGGTCTACACGATACGCGACGCCTGCCTGCGCGGCGGCGAGTCGTGGCAAGTGGAAGGCGTCGTCACCAAGTGCGAAGTCAATTTCAAGCCGCGCAAGCAATTGCTGGTGACGATCGCCGACGAAACGGGCAATTTGCTGCTGCGCTTCATGAATTTCTACGGCAGCCAGGTCAAGCAGCTGGCCGAAGGCACGCGGGTACGCGCGCGCGCCGAACTCAAACACGGCTTTTTCGGCGCAGAGATGGTGCACCCGACGTATAAGGTGGTCAACGAGGGCGCGCCGCTGCCCACGGCCCTGACGCCCGTGTATCCGTCCGGCGAAGGGCTGTCGCAGCACGTCTTGCGGCGCGAAATCGCCGACGCCATGCGCCGCATCGACTGGCAGGATACCTTGCCCGATCACCTGCTGCGCGAGATGCAGCTGTCGCCTTTCCGCGCCGCCGTGCACCTGCTGCACTATCCGCCGCAGGACATCGATGAAAGCGCGCTGATGGACCGCTCGCATCCGGCCTGGGTGCGCATGAAGTTCGATGAGCTGCTGGCGCAGCAGCTGTCGCTGAAACGCGCCCAGCGCGCGCGCCGCTCGAAAGGCGCCGCTTCCCTGCCCATCGTCGGCACGCTGTCGGATGCCTTTGGCGCCGCCCTGCCCTTCAAGCTGACGGGCGCTCAGGCCCGCGTGCTCGATGAAATCCGCGCCGACCTGCGCCAGCCGTATCCGATGCAGCGCCTGCTGCAAGGGGACGTCGGCAGCGGCAAGACGGTGGTGGCGGCGTTGTCCGCCACGCAAGCCATCGACAGCGGCTACCAGGCAGCGCTGATGGCGCCCACGGAGATTCTGGCCGAACAGCACTTCCGCAAGATCGCCGCCTGGATGGAGCCGCTGGGCGTGAAGGTGGCCTGGCTGACGGGCAGCCTGAAGAAAAAGGAAAAGACGGCGGCACTGGCCCTGATCGAATCGGGCGAAGCGCAGCTGGTGATCGGCACGCATGCGCTGATCCAGGATAACGTGCTGTTTGCCAAACTGGGCCTGGTCATCGTCGACGAGCAGCACCGCTTCGGCGTGGGCCAGCGCCTGACCCTGCGCAACAAGGGCGACAGCGCGGCCGTGCCGCACCAGCTAATGATGTCGGCCACGCCCATCCCGCGCACCCTGGCCATGACCTATTACGCCGACCTGGAAGTGTCGGTGATCGACGAGCTGCCGCCGGGACGCAGTCCCATCGTCACGCGCGCCATCGACCAGAACCGACGCGACGAAGTCATCGCCCGCGTGTATGCGGCCGCGCTGGAGGGCCGGCAGGTGTACTGGGTCTGCCCCCTGATCGAAGAATCGGAAGCACTGCAGCTGCAGACAGCCACCGACACCTACATGATGCTGGCCGAAGCCTTGCCCGCGCTGCAGGTGGGCCTCGTGCACGGACGTTTGAAACCGGCGGAAAAGCAGGAGGTGATGGACGCCTTCATTGCCGGCCATATCCACGTGCTGGTGGCCACCACCGTCATCGAAGTGGGCGTCGACGTGCCGAACGCCTCGCTGATGGTGATCGAGCACGCCGAGCGTTTTGGATTGTCGCAGCTGCACCAGCTGCGCGGCCGCGTGGGACGCGGCTCGGCGGCCAGCGTCTGCCTGCTGCTGTATCAGGGCCCCTTGGGCGGCGTGGCGCGCCAGCGTTTGATGACCATGCGCGAAACGACGGACGGTTTTGAAATCGCCCGCCGCGACCTGGAAATCCGCGGCCCCGGCGAATTTCTTGGCGCGCGCCAGTCCGGCCAGGCCATGCTGCGCTTCGCCGACCTGGAAACGGATCAATGGTTAGTAGATCAGGCGCGCGACGTGGCGCACGACCTGCTGCATGCCACCACGGCGGCTGCCGCGACCACCGTGGAAGCGCACCTGGCGCGCTGGCTAGGTGGAAAAGAGGAGTTCCTGAAGGTGTAAATCGGGTATTGTCGGATTACGCACATACGCAAACGGTAGGTCGGATTAGGCCGCAGGCCGTAATCCGACAACATTGTTGGCTTCGTTCACTCCCGCCCAACACCGGCCACGTCCACACCATCCCCGCCCCAATCCGCGGCACACCATCCCAACGCCACGTACAGGTGAAAACTGGAATGCGGCCAATCCATGACCTTGCTCACAAGCCCATGCTTGACAGGGTTGTAATGGATGTAATCGACATGCTTGGCAAAGTCTCGCGCATCGCGCAAGACGTGTTCCCAATACCGCTGCTGCCAGACATTTTCAATATCGCTGTGCTTGCTGAACCATGTCTTGATCAGCCTCCAGCGCGTCATGAAATCAGCATCACTATCTGGCAAGGTCCAGATGCAGTGCAGATGAACGGGCAGGATGACGATGGCGTCGATATCGAATGGCCGCTTATGGCGTACGGCGCGGACAGCATTCCGCAGCAAATCCACGGCAGTGGCAGTAGCAAAAACGGGCCGGCGGTGTGCCGTCACCACCGTGAAGAAAAAGCTGCCGCCTGGCTGGAATGCGCGTCGGTATTGCATAGTTTCATGGGTGTTGTCGGATTACGGCCTTGCGGCCTAATCGCTATGGCTTTTCCTGGTTCCCGGTGTTGTCGGATTACGGCCTTGCGGCCTAATCCGACCTACGCACATATGCGGCGGCAGGTCGGGTAGGTCGGATTAACGTAGCGTAATCCGACTTCCAGCATAATCCGGCTTTTCACAATCTACCTTGCGCCCGCGCATCCTACATGCACATCCAGAAGCGGTTCGCCAGGTCGAGCATGAAGTCGGGCCGCAGATAGGCCAGGAAGACGATGGCAAGCAGCGCGGCGCCAGCCAGGCGCCACAGCCATGTGCGCCAGCTGCCCATTACGCGGCCACCGCCGCGCGCTTGACGGCGCGCTCGTCGATCGGCAGGTTGATCAGCGCGGCCAGCAAGCCCAGGCCGATGGTGATCATCCATACGACGTGGTAACTGCCCTGGTGCTCGTACAGATAGCCGCCCAGCCACGCACCGAGGAAACTGCCCACCTGGTGCGAGAAGAACACCATCCCGGCCAGCATCGACAAGTGCTTCACGCCGAAGATCCCGGCGATGATGCCGTTCGTCAGCGGCACGGTCGACAGCCACAGCACGCCCATGCCAGCGGCGAACAGGTACACGGACCACGCCGACAATGGGGCCAGCAGGAAGACGGTGATGACCACGGCGCGCGTCACGTAGATGGCTGACAGCAGATAGCGCTTGGCGATTTTCCCGCCGAATTTACCCGCGTAGTAGGAGCCGACGATGTTGAACAGGCCGATCAGCGCCAGCGCCGTGACGGCGATGTTCGGATTCATCAGGCCCTGATCCTTCAGGTAGGCCGGCAAGTGCACGCCGATGAAGACCAGCTGGAAACCGCAGACAAAATACCCTGCCAGCAGCAGCCAGAACGAGCGGTTGGCGATGGCTTCGCTGAAGGCGGCGCCAACGCTTTGCTGCGGGCCGCTGGCGTGCGAGACGGGCGGCTCGCGCAGATAGAAGGCCATCGGGATCATCGCCAGCAGCACCAGCGCGGCCAGCACATAAAAGGCGTTTTGCCAGCCCACGGCGGAAATCAGTTGCTGCTCGACCGGCATCATGAGGAACTGGCCGAACGAGCCGGCCGCCGACGAAATGCCGAAGGCCCATGAGCGCTGCTCGGGCGGCGCGCTGCGGCCGATGATGCCGCTGATGGCGCCAAAGGCCGTGCAGGCCAGCGCCAGGCCGATGAAGATGCCCGAGCCGACGATGAACAGGGTCGGTTGCGTCACCAGCGCCATCCACACGAGGCCCGCCATGTAGCTGATGGCACCGATGATGACGACGCGCATGGTGCCGAAACGGTCGGCCGCCATGCCGGCGAACGGGCCGAAGACGCCCCACATCAGGTTTTGCATGGCCAGCGCCAGCGAATACGTTTCGCGCGTCCAGCCATTGGCTTGCGAGATCGGCTGCATCCAGAAGCCCAGGCCGTGGCGCACGCCCATCGCCAGGGTCAGGACGACGCCGCTGGCGATGAGGACAGTTTTCAGGCTGGGACGGGATGAGTGCAATGTCATGGAGTTCCTGATGACGCCTGGTCGGCGCTGTAGACGAGACCGATCTGGCCGCGCATGGTGTCAAGGTTGTGCATCAGCGCCACGCTGTCGGCGTGCGGCATGACGGGGCTTTCCAGCAGGCCGGCGCGGATGCAGCGCATCGCTTCGATCGCCTCGTGCGCGTAGCCGTTGCCCAGGTGCGGCGCGGCGACGACGCGGCGTTCGCCATCCATCGTTTCGACGATCAGGTGATCGGGCTTGTAAAAACGGTTGGGCAGACGAATCCGTCCCAGGCTGCCGGAAATGGTCATTTCCGTGGGCGTTTGCGCGCGCAGGCTGCAGGCGCAGGACGAGGTGCCGCCGCCCGCGTGGCGCAGCGAAAACACCACCTGCTCATCGACGCCGGTGGCGCCCAGCTCGGCCAGCGCCTGCACCTGCGATACGGGGCCGAGGAAGAAGGCTGCCATCGACAGCGGGTAGATACCCACGTCGAGCAGTGCACCGCCTCCGAGTGCGGGATTAAACATGCGGTGCTCGGGCGGGAAATTGGCGACAAAGCCGATATCGGCCTGCACCTGCTGCAGCACGCCGATTTCGCCGCTGGCGATGATGCGCTGCGCTTCCTGCACGGCGGGCAGAAAACGGCTCCACATGGCTTCCATCAAGAACAGTTTTTTGTCGCGCGCCATATCGACCACGGCCTGCGCTTCGCGCGCGTTCATGGTGAATGGTTTTTCGCACACGACGTGCTTGCCGGCGGCCAGGCACATCAGGGCATTTTCCGCATGCAGGGTGTGCGGCGTGGCGATGTAGATCACGTCCACACCCGCGTCATCGGCCAGCGCCTGGTAGGAGCCGTGGCAGTGTGCGATGCCGAATTCGGCGCCAAACGCCTGTGCGCCAGCCTCGCTGCGCGAGGCGACCGCCACCAGTTGCGCACCGGGCGCATCGCGCAAGCCATTGGCCATCGCGCGGGCGATCTTTCCGGTACCGAGGATGCCCCAGCGGACGGTATTTTCCATGCTATTGATCTCTTTCTGCGCCAGCCACCTTGCGCTTCGGGCGGAACACCGCCGCGTCATTGTAAAAGTCGTCGTCCTGGCCTTCGCACCAGCCGGGCAAACCGAGCACGGGCAGCGGCGTGAAGTCCGCCGTGGTGAGGCCTTGTTGCGCCAGGTCTTGCGCCACCCGCTCGTCGAGCCAGGCGCGGCGTGCCGCATCGTCGAGCGCAAAGTAGGCGTCGCCGGCGAAGATCACGCGCGTGTGCGCCGTGATGGCCTTGCGCGGCGCCACCAGTTTTTCCATCAGCGCGTGGCCGAACAGCCAGATATCGGCGTCGCCGCCAGCGCCAAACCTGTCGCGCTGCGCGATAAACGCGCTGCGCCAGTCGTGCCCGCGCAACGCCGCTTCCAGCATGCGCCCCGCATCGCTGTCGCGCAGCACCAGCAAGGCGGAATTTTCGTCAAAAATTGTCGCGCCATCGCGCGCGGGACCGCGCGATTTGCCGACGCCGGACAGGGCGATCTGCGCCGCCTGCAGCGCATTCAATTGCCGCTTGATGCGGGGGAAGGTGAGCCACACGAGCGCGTTGAAAAAGTCGTGCAGATTGTCGCGCGTGGGCACGCCGCCCGTCGCGCCGATGAACTCCTCGTAGGCCACGCCTTCGGGCAGGTCCGCTTGTGGCACGAAGGCCAGCGGCAAGCCGGAGGGATTGCGCAAGTCCAGCGCCCTCGCCCGTCCGTTCAGCGCGGCGATCACCGTGTCGCGCTGCAGGTCCAGCTGCCGTCGCGCCGGCAGCACCGTGGCAAACCAGGGGCGGCTCCAGTCTATCGATGGCAGCATGGAGCGCTTAGACCATTTTCCAGTTGATCTGCTCGCCCGCGTTGAGCGGAATCACGTGGCTGTCGCCCAGCGGCAGCGACGCCGGCAAGGTCCAGCTTTCGCGCTTCAGGGTGATGGTGTCCGTGTTGCGCGGCACGCCGTAGAATGCCGGGCCGTGGAAGCTGGCAAACGCTTCCAGCTTGTCGAGCGCGCCGGCCCGCTCGAACGCTTCCGCATACATTTCCATCGCGTGCAGGGCCGTGTAGCAGCCGGCGCAGCCGCAGGCCATTTCCTTGGCGCCTTGCGCGTGCGGCGCCGAATCGGTGCCGAGGAAGAAGCGCTCGTCGCCGCTGGCGGCGGCCGTCATCAGGGCCAGGCGGTGCTCTTCGCGCTTGAGGATGGGCAGACAGTAGTAATGGGGACGGATGCCGCCCTTGAAAATCTCGTTGCGGTTGTACAGCAGATGATGCGCCGTGATGGTGGCGGCGATCGGGCCTTCCGCTTCGGCCACGTACTGCGCCGCATCCTTGGTGGTGATGTGCTCGAACACGACGGACAGGGCCGGGAAGGCGCTGCGCAGCGGACGCATCACGCGCTCGATGAAGACGGCTTCGCGGTCGAAAATGTCGATTTCCGGGTCCGTCACTTCACCGTGCACGAGGAAGGGCATGCCCACTTCCTGCATCACTTCGAGCACCTTGTAGCAATTCTTCAAATCCGTCACGCCCAGGTCTGAATTCGTCGTGGCGCCAGCCGGATACAATTTGACGGCCTGCACGATGCCGCTATCTTGCGCGCGGCGGATTTCGTCGGGCGAGGTGTTGTTCGTCAGGTACAGCACCATCAGCGGATCGAAGTTCACGCCCTCCGGCACGGCGGCCAGGATGCGCTCGCGGTAGGCGCTAGCATCGGCCGTGGTGGTGACGGGCGGTTTCAGGTTCGGCATGACGATGGCGCGGCCGAACTGGCGCGCGCTGTGCGGCAGCACGCTGGCCATGACGGCGCCGTCGCGCAGGTGCAAATGCCAGTCGTCAGGACGGGTGATGGTGATGGAAGATGGAACGGCGGCTGGGGTGTGATCGAGTGTGGACATGGCGGCTGCTCTCAGGCGGTCATTGCGGATAGCGCCATTTTACCAGCCGCGGGGCGGCTTCGCAGTCAATGGACGCCTGCGCCTGCTGCCTGCCTGACAACAAAACGGCCGGTATCACCCGGCCGCTTGCGGCATCAGAACGAAGAACATCAGGACTTGGCCGGCGCCGTCTCCTGTTTGGCCACCCAGGCGCGAATATCGGCCAGCATCCGGTCCAGCGCGGCGCGGTCGTACACGTGGCCGCGGCTGACCACCAGGCGGATCTGGCGCGTGGCGCCGATGTCCTGCAGCGGGTTCGCGTCGAGCACCAGCAGGTCGGCCGCCTTGCCGGCCGCCACGCTGCCGTAGCGATTCAGCTTGCCCAGGAAGCGGGGTCCGTTGATGACCGCCGACTGCAAGGCTTGCTGCGGCGTCAGTCCATACTGCACGTACAGGCCGATTTCATCGTGCAGGGCCTGGCCAGGATAGTCGAAGGAATTCAAGAATCCCGCATCGGTGCCGGCGATGATGCTCATGCCCTGCTGCTGCAAAATCGGCAGCAGCTTGGCCGATTGCTCGAACTGCGCATGGCGCTGGGCGATGGCTTCCGGGCCATCCTTGGCGGCGCGCTGCACGCGCCAGTCGTAGGTGGCGCGCAAGCCCTTGCCGATGTATTGCAGGGCCGGATCGTGCGTGTGGTCTTCGCGGTCCAGGTAGGCCGTCACGCGCGAACCCCACAGGGTCGGCACGATGGCCGTGCCGCGCGCAGCCAGGTAGCTGAAGGCCTTGCGCGCCGTCGGCTCGTCGTAGCTTTGCAAGCTCTCGCGCATGGCTTCCTTGCCCGTCATCGCGCCGGCGGCCACCTTGGCCGTCAGCTCCTGCTCGCGCGGCGTGGTGGCGCGCAGCAAATACGATTGATGTTCGATCGTGCCCAGGCCCGCATCGGCCATCTGCCCCAATGTCAGCTGCACGGGGATATGGCCCGAAGTGCGCATGCCCCGTTCGCGCGCCTGGCGCAGCGCTTCCAGGTACAGCTCCGGTTTCAGGGTATTTTCCGTGATCTTCACGAAGTCCACCTGCTGCGCCTGCAGGCCGTCCAGCGCGCGCGTGACTTCCTGCGGCGTGCCCACTTCGATGGTGCCCTTCCACAGCGGCTTGATGCCTTCCAGTTTCGCGCCAGAGGTAAAAATCGTCGGGCCTTGCAGCTGGCCCGCATTGATCTGCCGGCGCCACGCCAGCACCGTGTCGGGCAAGTCGCCCGAGCAATCGCGCACCGTGGTGATGCCATGCGCCAGGTACAAAGGCAGCAGCTGCTTGTTCTCGTCGATCAGCTCGGGGCCGCCGCCAAAATGCACGTGCGTGTCCCACAGGCCCGGCATCAGGTATTTGCCGGGCAGGCGGATGGTCTGCTTCGGCGCGTAGCTGCGCAGCTGCGCGTCATCGACGACGGCGACGATGCTGTCGCCCTTGAGCAGCACGGTCTTGCCGCTGATGGTGCTACCGGCGGCAACGTCGATCAGGGTGGCGTCGCGCAGGGCGATGTCGACGGCGATCCTGTCTGCCGCGTGGGCATGGGCAAGCAGGCCCAGCGCCAGCATGGCGCCGGCTATTTGTTTCATGTCAGGCATTCGTACTCAACTTCAAAGTGATGGAAAATTAGTGGATGATCTTGGCGAGGAAATCGCGCGCGCGGTCCGAGCGCGTCGTGTTGAAGAAGTCATCCTTGCTGCAATCCTCGATGATCTTGCCCTGGTCCATGAAGACGATGCGGTTGGCGACTCTTTTTGCAAAGCCCATTTCATGGGTGACGACCATCATCGTCATGCCTTCCTGCGCCAGCCCCACCATCACGTCGAGCACTTCGTTGATCATCTCCGGGTCGAGCGCCGAAGTCGGCTCGTCGAACAGCATGGCGATGGGGTCCATCGACAGCGCGCGGGCGATCGCCACGCGCTGCTGCTGGCCACCGGACAGCTGGCCGGGGAACTTGTCCTGCTGCGACAGCAGGCCCACGCGGTCCAGGTATTGCAAGCCCTTGGCATTGGCTTCGTCGGCGCTGCGACCCAGCACCTTGATCTGGCCGATGGTGAGGTTTTCGCGGATCGACAAATGCGGGAACAGCTCGAAATTCTGGAACACCATGCCGATGCGCGCGCGCAGTTTCGACAAATTCGTTTTCGGATTGTTGACGGTGATGCCATCGACGATGATCTGCCCCTGCTGGATCGGTTCGAGGCCATTGACCGTTTTGATCAGGGTCGACTTGCCGGAGCCGGACGGGCCGCAAATGACCATCACGTCGCCCTTGGTGACGTTGGTGGTGCAGTCGGTCAGTACCTGGAACTGGCCATACCATTTGCTGACGTTATTGAGTTCAATCATCTTGTTCTTTCTTTTTCGGTTAGCGAATGATGGCGACGCGTTTCTGCAGGCGTTTTACCAGGAACGACAAGGCATAGCACAGCACGAAGTACACGACGGCGACAAACACGTACATCTCCACCAGGCGGCCGTCGCGCTGGGCGATCTTCGAGGCGGCGCCGACGAAATCGGGGATCGACAGCACGTACACGAGCGACACGTCCTGGAACAGCACGATGGTTTGCGTCAGCAGCACGGGAATCATGTTGCGGAAGGCTTGCGGCAGCACGATGAAAGCCATGGTCTGCGAGTAGTTCATGCCCAGTGCCTGGCCGGCCCACACCTGGCCGCGCGGGATCGACTGTATGCCACTGCGCATGATCTCGCAATAATAGGCCGCCTCGAACATGATGAAGGTGATCAGCGCGGAGGAAAACGCGCCCACTTTCACGGGCTCATTCGCGCCGATGACCCAGGCGGCGATGTACGGCACCAGGAAATAGAACCAGAAAATCACCAGCACCAGCGGGATCGAGCGTATCAGGTTGACGTAGGTCGACGCCACGCCCGAAATGAGGCGACTGCCGGACAGGCGCATCAGCGCCAGCAGGGTGCCCAGCACGATGCCGCCCACCATGGACAGCGCCGTCAGTTTCAGGGTAAACACCATGCCGGTCTGGAACAGGTAGACCCACGAGCGGGAGATGACATCGAAGTCGAAGTTACCGAACATATCAATGTCCTCCCGTCTTGGCGCCGGCGACGATGAAGCCCGGGATGGCGACCTTTTTTTCGATCAGGTGCATCAGCACCACCACCAGCAGGTTGACGACGACGTAGATGATGGTGGCGGCCGAAAACGCTTCGAATACCTGGAACGAGAATTCCTGGATGGCGCGCGCGCTGGCCGTCAGTTCGATCAGGCCGATGGTCAGTGCCACGGAACTGTTCTTGATGATGTTCAAAAATTCGCTGGTCAGCGGTGGCATGATGACGCGCGCGGCCATCGGCAGCAAAATGAAGCGGTAGGTCTGAGGCAGGGTCAGGCCCAGCGCCGTGCCGGCCAGTTTCTGCCCGCGCGGCAGCGCCTCGATGCCCGTTGTTACCTGCACGGCCACGCGCGAGGAAGTAAAGAATCCCAGGCACAGCACGGCCGTGACGAACGGCGCATTTGGCAGCGACTTGACCCAGGCGCCCAGGTCGGGCGGCAGCAGTTCCGGCATGACGAAGTACCAGAGGAACATCTGCACCAGCAGCGGCACGTTGCGGAACAATTCGACGTAGGCATTGGCCACGCCCACCAGCCATTTGTTCGGCAGGGTGCGGACGGTGCCGATCACCAGGCCCAGGATCAGGGCCATGATCCAGGCCGTACCGGCCGTGGCCAAGGTCCAGATCAGGCCGGACCACAGGGTGTCCATATACGTGCCCACGCCATCGGGAGAAATCTCCCAGAAAATGCGCCAATTCCAGTTGTAATTCATGATCATCCTTCCCATGCAGCCCGAGGACAGCGGCCAGCCGGCCGTCCGTCCCGCAAATAAATCGGGAGGCTTGCGCCCCCCGATTTGTTACGCACCCTTGTTACTTTTTCCGTTTGTCCGAAGTCTTCTGCGCTTCGGGCACGGCCGCATAGGCGGCCGGGTCACCGGAGTCGGTCGGATTGGTAAACACGGCCTTCAATTGCGGCGGCATGGGGAATTTCAGGTTGATGTTTTTCGGCGGGATGGGCGAGGTAAACCATTTCGCGTAAATGCGGTTGATGTCGTCGCTCTTGTACAGGCGGATCAGCGCATCGTCGACTACTTTCTTGAAGACCGGATCGCCCTTGCGCAGCATGATGCCGTACGGCTCGACCGACAGCGCTTCCTTGGTGATTTCGTAGTCGTTCGGGTTTTTCGAGTTGGCCACTTGCGACGCCAGCAGGATATCGTCGTTGGCTTCGGCCACCGCGCGGCCCGTTTCCAGCATCAGGAACGATTCAGGATGGTCCTTGCCGACGGCAATCGTCATGCCCAGGTTTTTTTCCTTGTTCAGGATGGTCATCTGCTTGATGGTCGACGTGCCGGCCGTGGCGACCAGCGTCTTGCCGCGCAAGTCTTCCAGCGTCTTGATGTTCGAGGATTTTTTCGACAGCACGCGGTTGCCGATGACGAACATGGTAGGGGCGAATGCCACCTGCTGCTGGCGCTCCAGGTTGTTCGTCGTCGAACCGCATTCGAGGTCGATGGTGCCGTTGGCCATCAGCGGGATGCGATTGGCCGACGTCACGGGGCTCATCACCACTTTCAATTCGCTCAGGCCCAGGTGCTTTTGCAGGGCCGTGACGACTTTCATGCACAGGTCGATCGAATAACCCTGGTATTGCTGTTTGTCATCGAGATAGGAGAAGGGAACGGAGCCGTCGCGCACACCGAGGGTGACGGAACCGGCTTTCTTGATCTTGGCCAAGGTGCCGGTCAATTCCTGAGCCTGGACTGGCGACATGCTGCTGATGACACCGACGCTGAGCAGCGTGGCGATGATTTTGGTCAATTTCATAAATTCTCCTGGGCGGACAAACCGGATGGACTCCGAACGAAACAACTGTGGTGCAGACGCCACCAATGGAATTAATTTTATTTCATTTTCAGCGCTGGACTAGCCGTTTTCTGCGATTGCCCTCAAATAGGCGCTATACGCGCGCCTGAATCAGCGCGGCTGTAGCATTTTTCCTACTGATTTCCCCTTCCCGATTTATTTTGCCGGCGCCAGCCCCGCCAACTCCTCTTCTTGCGCCTCATCGTCCATATTCGCCTGCTGGCGTTGCCACATCTGCGCATACAAGCCATTCGCGGCCAGCAATTGCGGATGCGTGCCCCGCTCGACGATGCGGCCATGGTCGAGCACCAGGATTTGCTGGGCGTCGGCCACCGTCGACAAACGGTGCGCAATGACCAGGGTGGTACGGTTCCTGGCGATATCCTTCAGCTGCGCCTGGATGGCCTGCTCGGCCTTCGAATCAAGCGCCGAGGTGGCTTCATCGAAGATCAAAATAGCCGGGTCTTTCAGCAAGGTGCGGGCAATCGCCACGCGCTGCTTTTCGCCGCCCGACAGTTTCAAGCCCCGCTCGCCCACCATGGAGTTGTAGCCATCTGGCAAGCTTTCAATAAAATCATGGATCGATGCCGCTTTGGCGGCCGCCACGATGGCATCCTTGCTGGCGCCCGGCTTGCCGTAGGCGATGTTGTATTCGATGGTGTCGTTGAACAGTACCGTGTCCTGCGGCACGATGCCGATGGCCGCGCGCAGGGAATCCTGCGTGATGCCGCGCAAGTCCTGGCCATCGATGGTGATGCCCCCGCCATCGACTTCATAGAAGCGGAACAGCAAGCGCGACAGGGTCGACTTGCCCGAGCCGCTATGCCCCACCACAGCCGTGGTGGTACCGGCGGGGATCTGGAAATCCACGTCGAACAGGATTTGCCGCTTGGCTTCGTAGCTGAAATCCACATGGTCAAAACGCACGGCTGCGCCCCGCGTGACGAGCGGCTTGGCTTCCGGCGTGTCGGCAATTTCGCGGTTTTCATTCAGCAAGGAAAACAGGCGTTCCATGTCGGCCAGGCTTTGCTTGATTTCGCGGTAGATGACCCCTAAAAAATTGAGGGGAATATACAGCTGGATCATGAAGGCATTCACCAGCACCAGGTCGCCCAGGGTCATCGTGCCGGCGATCACGCCCACCGTGGCGCGCCATAAAATCAAGGTGACAGCCGTGGCGATGATCAAGGACTGGCCCGTATTGAGCAGGGACAGGGAAGTCTGCGATTTCACGGCCGCCGATTCATAGCGCTGCAAGCCTTCGTCGTAGCGCTTCGCTTCGTAATCCTCGTTGCCGAAGTATTTCACGGTTTCATAGTTGATCAGCGAATCGATGGCCTTGGTATTGGCTTTTGAATCGAGGTCGTTCATGGTGCGGCGGAAATGCGTGCGCCAGTTCGTCACCAGCACGGTAAACGCGATATAGGACACCAGTGCCACGGCCGTGATGACGGTAAACCAGATGTCGTAATGCAAGACCAGGTAGCCGAGCACGAGGGTGATTTCCACCAGGGTCGGCAAGATGTTGAACAAGGTATAGGAAATGAGCGAGCCCACGCTGCGCGTGCCCCGTTCGATGTCGCGCGTCATGCCGCCCGTCTGGCGGTTCAAGTGAAAGCGCAGGGACAGCGCATGCAGGTGGCGGAATACTTGCAGCGCGATGGTGCGCACGGCCCGCTGCGTGACCCGCGCGAACAGGAATTCGCGCAATTCCGTAAACAGGGTGGTCGACAGGCGCAGCAAGCCATACGCCACCAGCAAGCCGACGGGCAGCACCAGCAGCGCCTGCGGATGGGCCGCCGTGATCGTCATGGCGTCGACGAGTTTTTTCAGGATCAGGGGCACGCCCACGTTGGCCAGCTTGGCGCCCACCAGACATAGCAGCGCCAGCAGCACCCGCCATTTGTAGACCCACAGATACGGCAGCAAGGTCTTGATGGTGGCGAAATCGCTGTGGCTGGCGGAAGCTGGCGAGCGGGGAGGAGGGGGAGTCTGGGAACGGCGCATGGCGAAGGTCGGCTTTTTATGGTTCAATCGGGGCAATTGTAGCCTTTCATGAGAATAAAAGATGAGCACCTCCCCCGACCGCCCCGACAACTGCCTCGCCTCCGGCCTGCCCGCCGGAAAAATGCCGGAATTGCGCATGATGCCCGCGCCGTCCGACGCCAATGTGTACGGCGACGTGTTCGGCGGCTGGATCATGGCGCAGGTCGATATCGCCGGTTCCCTGCCGGCCACGCGGCGCGCCAACGGCCGCGTCGCCACCATTGCCGTCAATTCCTTCGTCTTCAAAAACCCCGTCTTCGTCGGCGATCTGCTCTCCTTCTACGCCGACATCGTCAAGGTTGGCAATACCTCGATCACCGTCAATGTCGAGGTGTATGCCGAGCGCAACCGCCTGCAGGCATGCATCGTGAAAGTCACGGAAGCAACCCTGATCTACGTGGCGACGGACTCCGACCGCAAGCCGCGCAAGGTGCCGCCCATCGAGACCTTGCTGTCGCCTTGATTGTCGCTGTTACATTAATCCCACGTTTTATTTTCAGACGGCATGGATAGCCAGCGCCGCATCTTTCTGCAGAGCGCCGCGCGCATCGGTGCGCTGGCCGCCGCTGGCAGCGTGCTGTCCGGTTCCAGCGCGGGCGCCGCCACGCGCCTGAATGGCGCCGGCTACCCGTTTGCGCTCGGTGTCGCTTCCGGTTCGCCCTTGCCGGACGCCGTCGTGCTGTGGACACGCATCTGCTACGACCCGCTGCACGCGACCGCCACGCCCGCCTTCGCCCTGAACGTGCGCTGGGAAGTGGCTGACGATGAAGGTTTTCGCCGCATCGCCGCCAAGGGCCAGGCCACGGCCACACCCGCCCTCGCGCATAGTGTGCACGTCGACGTGGGCGGTTTGACACCCGGGCGCTGGTACTGGTACCGCTTCATGCTGGGCGACGCCGTCAGCCCCGTGGGCCGCACGCGCACGGCGCCCGCCGCCGATACCCTGCCCGCCTCGCTGAAACTGGCCGTCGCCTCGTGCCAGCACTGGGAATTCGGCGCGTATGCGGCGCACCGGCACATCGCCGCGGCCGCGCCCGACCTGGTGGCCTTCCTCGGCGATTACATCTATGAATGGGGTCCGTACCAGTTGCAGCATCCGAGCCGGGCCGTGCGCACGCATGAAAGTTTCAGCCTGGACGACTACCGCGCCCGCTACGCACAATACAAGAGCGACCGCGATTTGCAGGGCGCGCACCTGGCCGCGCCATGGATCGTCACCTGGGACGACCATGAAGTGGCCAACGATTACGGCAATGACCGCGACGAGTTGCTCACGCCCACCTTTTTGCAGCGCCGCGCGGCCGCCTACCAGGCGTTTTATGAACACATGCCGCTACGGCTGCTGCCGCTGGGACGGCGGGGCTTCGTCGACATGCGCATCTACCAGCGCTATGACTGGGGCAGGCTGGCGCGCTTTCATGTGCTGGATGACCGGCAATACCGCGCCTATCACGCGTGCGCCAGGCCGGGTCGCGGCGGCTCCAATTCCGTCACCACGCGCAACTGCCCCGACCTGCTGAAACCGCAGCGCACCATGCTGGGCGAGGAACAGCAACGCTGGCTGCAAGCCGGCCTCGATGATTCTCCCGCGCGCTGGAACATTTTGGCCCAGCAAACCCTGATGGCGCAATCGAGCCAGGTGCCCATCCTGCGGCCCGGCGACGAACGCATCTGGACCGATGGCTGGGATGGCTATCCGCTGGCGCGCCAGCACCTGCTCGACGCCTTGCGCAGCAGCAAGGCCAGCAACCCGCTGGTGCTGTCGGGCGACGTGCACACTTTTTATGCCACGGAACTGAGCCGCAATGCCATGCGGCCCACCGGCAGGGACAATCCCGTGCTGGCCACGGAGTTTTGCGGCACCTCCATCACTTCGAGTTCCCGCCCGCAGGCGCGAACGGAGCAGTACGTGGCGATGAACCCGCACATCCGTTACGGACGCAGCGACAAGCGCGGCTATATGTTGATGGAAATCACGCCGGAGAAAACCACGACCCTGTTCCAGGGTCTGGATAACGTGCGCGACAGCACCTCTGCCATCGCGACACTGGCCAGCTTTGTCGTGCGCGACGGCAAGGCTGGCTTGCAAAGCTGAAACCTAGGCAACCTTCTTTTCATCGCGCAATTGACGGCGCAAGATCTTGCCGACATTGGTCTTCGGCAACTCATCGCGGAACTCGATGTATTTCGGTTTCTTGTAGGCCGTCAATTCATGCTTGCAATGCTCGCGGATCTGTTCCACCGTCAGGTTTGGATCCTTGCGCACGACAAACACTTTCACGGCTTCGCCCGCGTTGGCATCCGGCACGCCGATGCATGCGCACTCGAGCACGCCCGGGCACGAAGCGACCACGTCTTCCACTTCGTTCGGATACACATTGAAGCCGGACACGATGATCATGTCTTTCTTGCGGTCCACGATCTTCACATAGCCACGCTCATCCATGACACCCACGTCGCCCGTCTTGAAGAAACCGTCGGCCGTCATCGACTTGGCCGTCTCGTCCGGACGCTGCCAGTAGCCCGCCATCACTTGCGGGCCGCGCACGGCGATCTCGCCCGGCTCGCCCAGCGGCACTTCCACGCCATCGTCGTTCAGGATCGCCACTTCCGTCGAAGGGAAAGGCAAGCCGATGGTGCCCGTAAATTCCGTGATATCGACGCGGTTGCCCGTCACCACGGGTGAAGTTTCCGACATGCCATAACCTTCGATCAGCGGGCAGCCCGTCAGCTTCAGCCAGCGCTCGGCCACGTTGCGCTGCAAGGCCATGCCGCCGCCATTGCACACTTTATAGCTGGAGAAATCGAGCTTGGCGAAGTCGGCATTGTTCAGCAGCGCGTTGTACAGGGTATTGACGGCCGGGAAAACGACGATCTTGTGCTTGGACAATTCCTTGACGAAACCGGGGATGTCGCGCGGGTTGGGAATCAACACGTTCAAGCCGCCCACGCGCATGCCCATCAGGGCGCTGACCGTCAGCGAATAGATGTGATACAGGGGCAAGGCGCACATGAATCCCATCGAGGTAGCACGCATTTCCTTGGTCATCACGGGTGAAATCCACGCCTCGTTTTGCAGCACGTTGGCGATCACGTTACGGTGCAACAACATCGCGCCTTTCGACACGCCCGTCGTGCCGCCCGTGTATTGCAGGAAGACGATATCGTCATGCCCCTGCTGCACCGGGGTCAGGCTCAGACGTGCGCCTTCGGCCAGCATCTTGTTGAAGCTGATGGCGCCCGGCAAGGAAAACGCGGGCACCATTTTCTTGATCTTGCGCACGACGAAGTTAACGATGGTGCCTTTCAAGCCACCCAGCATGTCGCCCATGGTGGCGACGATCACATGCTTGACCTGGGTATGCGGCAGCACCTGCTCGACCGTGGTGGCGAAGTTTTCCAGCACAATGATCGCTTCGCTGCCCGAATCGACCAGCTGGTGCTGCAATTCACGCGGCGTGTACAGCGGATTGACGTTGACCACCGTGTAGCCGGCGCGCAGGATCGCCGCCATCGCCACCGGATACTGCAGCACGTTCGGCAGCATGATCGCCACACGCGCGCCCGTCTTCAGGCCCTTGCTTTGCAGCCATGCTCCCATCTGCAGCGACAGCTTGTCGAGCTCGCGATAGGTAAGGAATTTATCCATGCACACGAAGGCGTTGCGGTCCGCATATTTCTGGAACGACTCTTCCAGCAAATGCGTGACGGAACGGTATTGCGTGCAATCAATCTCTGCGGGAACGCTGTCCGGGTACGACTTCAACCAAATCTTGTCCATCTCGCCTCATCTTTATCTGTAAAAGGGATGCGCCTCCTGGCGCATCCCACACTGTTTATGTTGCTATCTTCGTTTCGTCACGCAGGGCGCGACGCAAAATCTTGCCGACGTTGGTCTTCGGCAGCTCATCGCGGAACTCGATGTATTTCGGCCGCTTGTAGCCTGTGAATTGTTCCTTGCAATACGCGGCCAGCACTGCCTGGGTCAGGTTCGGATCCTTACGCACGACAAATACTTTCACGGCCTCGCCCGAGTGTTCGTCCGGCACGCCCACGCAGGCGCACTCGAGTACGCCCGGATGGGCTGCGATGACGGCTTCGACTTCATTCGGATACACATTGAAGCCGGAGACGAGGATCATGTCTTTCTTGCGGTCGACGATCTTCACGTAGCCGCGCTCATCCATGATGCCCACGTCACCGGATTTAAAGTATCCATCGGGCGTCATGACCTTGGCCGTTTCATCGGGACGGTTCCAGTAGCCGCTCATCACTTGCGGGCCGCGGATGGCGATTTCGCCCGTCTGCCCCAGCGGCACTTCCTTGCCGTCATCGTCGAGGATGGCGATATCGGTCGACGGAATCGGCAAGCCGATGGTGCCGGAAAACGCCGTGCTGTCGGCGCGGTTGCAGGTAGCGACAGGCGACGTTTCCGACAGGCCATAGCCTTCGATAATGGACACGCCCGTCACTTGCAGCCACTTGTCGTTGACGGCTTGCTGCACTGCCATGCCGCCGCCATTGGCGATCTTCAAGCCCGAGAAATCAAGCTTGGCGAAATCAGGGTGGTTCACCAGCGCGTTATACAGCGTATTGACCGCTGGCAGCAGGTTGAATTTGTACTTGCCCAGCTCCTTGATCAGGCCCGGGATATCGCGCGGGTTCGGGATCAGGATATTCAGCGCGCCCACGCGCGTGCCCCACATCGCGCACGCCGTCAGGGCAAAGATATGGTACAGCGGCAAGGCGCAGACGATGATCAGCTGCTCCTTGCTGTTCTGGTCGAGCGCCGCGCCCGACCACGCTTCGCTCTGCAGGACGTTGGCGATCACATTGCGGTGGCTCAAGGTCGCGCCTTTCGACACGCCCGTCGTGCCGCCTGTGTATTGCAGGAAGGCAGCGTCATTGATGCTCAGCTCGACAGGCGTGAGTTTCATGCGGCTGCCCAGCGCCAGCGCCTGCTTGAAACGCATGGCGTTCGGCAAGGAGTACGCGGGCACCATCTTCTTGACGTTGCGCACGACAAAATTGACGATCATGCCCTTCAAGCCGCCCAGCATTTCGCCCATGCTGGCGACGACGATGTGCTTGACGGCCGTCTTGCCCAGCACTTGCTCTAGCGTATGGGCAAAGTTTTCCAGCACGATGATGGCTTCGCTGCCCGAATCGTTGAGCTGATGCTCGAGTTCGCGCGGCGTATATAGCGGATTGACGTTGACCACCGTGTAGCCGGCGCGCAGGACGGCGGCAATGGCCACCGGATACTGCAGTACGTTTGGCATCATCAGAGCGACACGCGCGCCCTTCTTCAGGCCACGGCTTTGCAGCCAGGCACCCAGCTGGCGCGAATAGGTGTCGAGTTCGGCATAGGTGAGAAATTTGTCCATGCAGACATAGGCATTGCGATCCGCATATTTTTGAAACGCTTCTTCCAGCAAATGTACCAGCGAACGATATTGATCAGGATTGATGTCGGCAGGTACGCCGGGCGGGTACGACTTCAGCCAAATTTTGTCCATCCTGTGCCTCTTGTCTCGAATAATCGTGGGGGAGCCGGCGCACCCTGCCGGCGCGGATCATTGCTGCGGATTCTGTCGTCCTGCAGTCAGTTTGAGCATTCTGACGAGCAATTGCTCTATGCTACTAATGCGATGCTATCGGGCGCCGGGCTTCCATGCAAGCGCTTTCAACAGTATTCGAGCGGCAACTCTAGGGGTATTTTATGCTGCAATGCAACATGCCAAATACACTGTTGCAGGATCGTTTGCCCTGACGTGCGAGACAATCTTTACGGGTCAGGGGCTGGACAATTGTTCCAGCGCCTGCCTGCGCTCAGGCTTCTTGATCTGGGCCATTGTGTGCACTGCAGCATAAAAAGCACGAAAGTTCTTTTTTTCTTCCAGCAATTTTTTGAAGGCAGGCAAAAATTCATTGTAGGTAGACACGGATGCCAGGTGCGCATTGCTCAATGGCTGCTCGAACCAGCGGTCGTAACCGGCAAAACCACCCCAGTTTGTCTTCACGACCTGATACGCGTCTTGCAATGCCGCAAACACCTGCGCCTTGCGCGCCCGCTTGTCCGCATCGCTGGCGTCGCTCGCATAGACCGACTCCAGTTCACCCCGGTATTTCAGCAGCAGGGCGAGGAAATCCTGGCGCCGCGCCGTGTACTGGGCGTACGCCGCGCGCATGGCGTCGTTGCCCTCGCGCGCCAACCAGCGCTGCACGCCCGCCTCTTCCACGGCACTGGCAAACGACTCGTTGAAGGCCGAATCACCGGGCACGTACACCACCTGGTGCGCCAGTTCATGGAAGATCAGGCGTGCCAGCTCCGCATCGTTGTAATTGATAAAGGTCGACAGCAGGGGATCGTCGAACCAGCCCAGGGTGGAATACGCGGGCACGCCGCCCACCTGCACGTCGTAATGCTGGGCCCGCAGTTCGTCGGCATACGCGAGCGCCTCCTCCTTGCTGTAATAGCCGCGGTAATTGACGCAGCCGGCAATGGGAAAACACCATTGCAGCGGCTGCAGCGACAGTTCCGGCGTGGCCACCACGTTCCACAGCACGAACGGGCGCCGCAGGGAGGCGTAATTCTTGTAGCTGCCATTGTCGGGCAAGTCCAGCTCGCTGACGGCAAAGCGGCGAATTTGCTGCGCCTTGGCCAGGCGCACTTTCAGGCGCGGCTCGGTGGCCGGGTCGTCGAGCCAGTCGCCGATGGGCCGAGCGCCCGACCACAAGGCATATTGCCCCTGCGCCGCTTGCGTGTAGTAGCGCAGCTGCGTGCAGCCGCCCAGCAGCAGGCACACCGTGCCGACAAGCAAGCGGGCCGGCCAGCGCGCCATGCTCAGGCAGCCTTTTCCACTTCGACCAGCGTATCGTAGAAGGTCGGCGCGCGGCCCATGTCCGTCAGGCGCTGGCTGGTCACTTCATTGGCATTCTTGCCGTCGCTGGCGAGTTTCTTCCACCACACGGACAAGCCCACGACCAGGCCCCGTCTCGCCTTGTCCGTCACCCTGGCCTTGGCCATAAAACTGCCGCGGTCATTGAAGATGCGCACCATGTCGCCGGCCGCGATGCCGCGTGCGGCGCAATCGTCAGGGTGGATATCGAGGTGCGGCTCGCCTTCGGCCGCGCGCAGGCTTTTGACGTTGACGAACGTGGAATTGAGGAAATTGCGTGCCGGCGGGGAAATCATGGCCAGCGGATAACGGGCCGCCAGTGCAGGATTGCTGGCTTGCGATTCGTGCGGTGCGATATACGCCGGCAAGGGATCGAGTCCCGCCTGCGCCATGGCGCTGGAATAGAACTCGCACTTGCCCGATGGCGTGGGGAAACCGCCCTCGGCAAATGGCGCCTCGGCCATGGCCAGCTTTTGCCAGCCCGTGCGTTTCAGCGATTCCCAGTCGAAATGCACGGCGCGCGCATCCGTCGCATCGAACGCCTTGGCCGCCAGCGCATCGTCGCTTTCCTGGAAGCACGGGTCATCAAAGCCCATGTGCTGTGCCAGCAAGCGGAAGATTTCCGTATTCGCTTTCGCTTCGCCCAGCGGCGCGACGGCCGCATTGTTCGCCATCATGTACAGGTGGCCGTAGGTGGAATGCGCATCGACGTGTTCCAGCTGCGTGGTGGCAGGCAGCACAATGTCGGCGTAATCGACGGTATCGGTCTGGAAGTGTTCGAGCACGACCGTAAACAAATCCTCGCGGGCAAATCCCTGCGCCACTTTCGAGGAATCGGGCGCCACCGCCAGCGGGTTCGAGTTGTAGACGATCACGGCTTCCACTTGCGGGCCGAACGCGGGCGAACTGGCTTTCAGCAAATCATCGCCGATGGTGCTCATGTTGATGGTGCGCGGCGTGCCTTTCAATAAATCCGGGCGCTGCAGGGCCTTGCGGTTGACGGGGAAGGAACCCGAGCTCGACAGCTGCATGCCGCCGGCCGGATGGCGCCAGGCCCCCGTCAGCGCGGGCAGGCAGGCGATATTGCGCACGGCCATGCCGCCGCCATGCACGCGCTGCACGCCGTAGTTGGCACGGATGGCGGCGCCCTCGCCAGAGCGGCATGCCTGGCCGTACAGGCGCGCCAGTTCCACCACTTCAGTGGCCGTGATGCCGCACACCTCGGCTACGCGCTCGGGCGGCCATTCCAGGGCCCGCTGTTTCAGTTCAGCATAGCCGATCGTGTACTGCGCGATATAGTCATGGTCGATCAGGTCTTCGGTGATCAGCACATGCATCAAGCCCAGCGCCAGGGCCGCATCGGTCCCCGGCAGCAAGGCGATATGCTGGTGGCACTTTTCGGCCGTCAGCGAACGGTAGGGGTCGATGGCGATCAAGGTGGCGCCATTGCGCTTGGCCTCTTGCGCGCGCATCCAGAAGTGCAAATTCGAGGCGATCGGGTTGCCGCCCCAGATAATGATCAATTTCGCGTTCTGGAACTGCTCCATGTCCGTGCCGATGCTGGCGCCCACCGTGTAGCGGTAACCGGTGGCACCGGCCGAGGCACAGATGGTGCGGTCCAGCAGGGAAGCGCCGAGCTGATTGAAGAAGCGCGACGACATCGATTCGCCCTGCACCAGGCCCATGGTGCCACAGTAGCTGTACGGCAAGATCGCCTGCGGATCGCGCGCGGCGATCGGTTTCAAGCGCGCCGCGATGATCTGCAATGCCTCTTCCCAGCTAATGCGCTCGAACTTGCCTTCCCCCTTCTTGCCCACGCGGCGCAGCGGATGCAGCAGCCGGTCCGCATGGTAGGTGCGCTCCGTGAAGCGCGACACCTTCGTGCACAGCACGCCAGCCGTGGTCGGATGGTCGGGATCGCCCTTGACGGCGGTGGCCACCCCATCGGTCACGGTGACCAGCAAGGCGCAGGTATCGGGGCAATCGAGCGGGCAGGCGGCGCGCACTTGGGTGGTGGTCATGGGGCAATCCGAAAACGTTGGGGGAAGGCGATACTGTAAACCATTCCGCGCGCTTGCTGTTGGTGCCGTGGCAAGCACGTCCGTGCGCTGGATTTACCCGGCAAACAAGGGCTACAATGCACTATTAGCCGCGCCTGTTTTTGATCAAACAAGCGCGGTCCGGCGCGCCATACATTGCTGCGTGCCAGCATCCACAGGAGAGTCCCATGAAACTAGTTGATCCGATCTTGGCGTTTCAATCCGAGCTGCAAGGTATCCGCCGCGACCTGCACGCGCATCCCGAGCTGTGCTACGAAGAACAGCGCACCTCGGACGTGGTCGCCGCCAAACTGACGGAATGGGGCATTCCCGTGGTACGCGGCCTGGGCCGCACTGGCGTGGTCGGTATCATCAAAAATGGTACTTCGACACGCGCCATCGGCTTGCGCGCCGATATGGATGCCTTGCCGATGCAGGAAATGAATACCTTCGAGCATGCTTCACGCCATCCGGGCAAGATGCACGCCTGCGGCCATGACGGCCACACGGCCATGCTGCTGGGCGCCGCCCATTACCTGGCGCAACACCGCCATTTCGACGGCACCGTGTATCTGGTCTTCCAGCCGGCGGAAGAAGGCGGCGCCGGCGCGCGCGAAATGATCGAAGACGGCTTGTTTACCCGCTTTCCCATGGATGCCATCTACGGCATGCACAACTGGCCGGGCGCCGAAACGGGCACCCTGAGCGTGGTGGAAGGGCCAATGATGGCGTCCAGCAATGAATTCCACGTCACCGTCAAAGGCAAGGGCGCGCACGCGGCCCAGCCCCACAAGGGCATCGACCCCGTCATGGTGGCCGTGCAAATCGCGCAAAGCTGGCAAACCGTCATCACGCGCAACAAGAGCCCGCTCGACACGGCCGTGCTGTCGATCACGCAAATCCATGCGGGCAGCGCCACCAATGTGATTCCCGATGACGCCAGCCTGGTCGGCACCGTGCGTACCTTCACCACGCCCGTGCTGGACTTGATCGAAGAGCGCATGCGCGACATCGCCGTGCACACGGCCGCCGCCTTTGGCGCGGAGGTCGACTTTCACTTCAAGCGCAACTATCCGCCGCTGGTCAACCACGCGAAAGAAACGGCGTTTGCCGTCGAAGTCATGCAAAGCGTGGTGGGCGCGGACAAGGTCAACGCGAATGTCGAGCCGACCATGGGCGCGGAAGATTTTGCTTTCTTCCTGCAAGAAAAGGCCGGCTGCTACATCTTCATCGGCAATGGCGATGGCGAGCACCGCGATGGTGGCCATGGCCTGGGTCCGTGCGTCTTGCACAATGGCAGCTACGACTTCAACGACAAGCTGCTGCCCATCGGTGCCAGTTTCTGGGTCAAGCTGGCCGAAGCGAGCCTGCCCGTCGCTTGATTTATCCCAGCTTATCCGGACCGGTGCCCAGGCGCTGCCCCGGATTCAACGCTTCCAGGGCCAGCAAGGCTGCCGCATGGTCCGCCGTCGGGTAGGTGGCGGCGATGCTTTCATAGCGCTGCGTCACCAGTTGCGTCACCGGCAAGGTGACGTGTGCAGCCTCGGCCGCCGCGAGGATATTGTGCATATCCTTGACCTGGCTCTTCACTTGGCCGCCAGCAACAAAATTGCGCTCCAGCATGCGCTGGCCATGCACCTCTAAAATCTTGCTTTCGGCAAAACCGCCACGGATCGCTGCCCGTACAGCGCTCGCATCGGCGCCGGCCGCCTGTGCCAGCAACAGCGCCTCGGCCACGATATTCAGGGTGGCGCCGACGATCAGCTGATTGCACAACTTGGCGACCTGGCCACTGCCGGCCGGTCCCACCAGGGTCGGGCGCCCCATGGCCGTCAAGATATGCTCCACGCGCGCATAATCGCCGGTGCTGGCGCCAGCCATGATGGCCAGGTTGCCTGCCTGGGCCCCACCGACGCCGCCCGACACGGGCGCATCGATGAAGGCATGGCCTGCCGCGTGCAAGATGGCATGAAATTGCTGGGCTTCTGATTGCTTGGTGGAACTCATGTCTATCCATAGCGCCCCAGTTGCCAGGGCCGGCAACGCGTCCTGCAGTACCTGCGCCACGATGGGACCGGCTTCCAGCATCGAGATGACCACGTCCGCGCCCTTGACCGCTTCAGCCACGGAAACGGCGGGCTGCGCGCCTGCCGCACGCAGGACTTGGGCCTTGCTGTGCGTGCGATTCCAAATTGTGACAAAATATCCAGTGTGCAGCAGGCGCCGGACCATCGGATCCCCCATCAGACCGATACCGAGAAATGCGATTTTTGTAGAGAATGTCAATTGAACCCCTGAGATCAACAAGTGGCGAAAGCGGCAGGCAAAGCAAGCTTGCGCCTGCGCAAACAAGACAACAGCCTATCGGCCAATTTTACGATGAAAGCCTCTATGTTCTTCAAGAAGAATCTCCTCAAATCCATCGCCGCCGTGACCGCGCTGATGGCGGCCAATGCCGGCTTTGCCGCCGACGGCAAACTGATCGACTCCGTCTACGGCGAATATGCCAAGGGCGTGAAGGTACAAATGGTACGCGCCGGCGTGACCTCGAACTGGGATAAGGCCTGGTTCGTATCGAATGGCACGCAGCTGAGCGGTTACTGGGATGCCAGCATTGGCGGCTGGGATGCCAAGAGCTATCAGAATGTCCCTGGCCAGCATCAAAAACTGTGGGACCTGGGCTTTACCCCCGTTTTCCGTTTTGAAAATACGAATAAGCTGGGTTTTTATGCGGAAGCCGGCATCGGCGTGCACATGCTGTCGAAACTGTACAACAACGATGATGACCGCCTGTCGACCCACTTCCAGTTCGGCGACCATATTGGCGTCGGCTATGTCTTCAATAACAAATGGGAAGTCGCTGCGAAGATCCAGCATTTCTCGAACGGCGGCTACAAGAAACCGAATAGCGGCGTCAATTACATGAACGTCAAAGTCGCTTACCATTTTTAATGGTTGTGATACATGACAAAGGCAGCGCGTAGCGCTGCCTTTTTTTACGCCTGCTGAACCGAACCACCGGGGTCAGACCCTCCACACCGCCAACGCCAGATTCGACGCCAACGCGGGAGGGGGGCTGACCCCAGCCTTCGTTTGGGGTTCGCCATCACAAACCGCCAGACGAAAAAAAACCCCACCATTGCTGGCGGGGTTTTTCTCTTACTGCGAATAACAAGCCTGACGATAACCTACTTTCACACTGGTTGCAGCACTATCATCGGCGCAAAGTTGTTTCACGGTCCTGTTCGGGATGGGAAGGGGTGGGACCAACTTGCTATGGTCATCAGGCATAACTTGTCTGGCGTTTGTCTCCTGTAGGACGACAAAGCCATGAATCTGGAAGAAGCAAAGATTGGGGTAATGACTGGTAGTATCAACACACACGCAACGTTGTACCGTCTTATCCTCTGTACCTGCTAAGGTTATAGGGACAAGCCGTACGGGCAATTAGTACTGGTTAGCTTAATGCATTACTGCACTTCCACACCCAGCCTATCAACGTCCTGGTCTCGAACGACCCTTCAAAGAGCTCAAGGCTCTGGGAAATCTCATCTCAAGGCAAGTTTCCCGCTTAGATGCTTTCAGCGGTTATCTCTTCCGAACTTAGCTACCCGGCAATGCCACTGGCGTGACAACCGGTACACCAGAGGTTCGTCCACTCCGGTCCTCTCGTACTAGGAGCAGCCCCCTTCAAATTTCCAACGCCCACGGCAGATAGGGACCAAACTGTCTCACGACGTTTTAAACCCAGCTCACGTACCACTTTAAATGGCGAACAGCCATACCCTTGGGACCGGCTACAGCCCCAGGATGTGATGAGCCGACATCGAGGTGCCAAACTCCCCCGTCGATATGAACTCTTGGGAGGAATCAGCCTGTTATCCCCAGAGTACCTTTTATCCGTTGAGCGATGGCCCTTCCATACAGAACCACCGGATCACTATGTCCTACTTTCGTACCTGCTCGACTTGTCAGTCTCGCAGTTAAGCACGCTTATGCCATTGCACTATCAACACGATGTCCGACCGTATCTAGCGTACCTTCGAACTCCTCCGTTACACTTTAGGAGGAGACCGCCCCAGTCAAACTGCCTACCATGCACTGTCCCCGATCCGGATAACGGACCAAGGTTAGAACCTCAAACAAACCAGGGTGGTATTTCAAGGTTGGCTCCACGAGAACTAGCGTCCCCGCTTCAAAGCCTCCCACCTATCCTACACAGATTGGTTCAAAGTCCAATGCAAAGCTACAGTAAAGGTTCATGGGGTCTTTCCGTCTAGCCGCGGGTAGATTGCATCATCACAAACATTTCAACTTCGCTGAGTCTCGGGAGGAGACAGTGTGGCCATCGTTACGCCATTCGTGCAGGTCGGAACTTACCCGACAAGGAATTTCGCTACCTTAGGACCGTTATAGTTACGGCCGCCGTTTACTGGGACTTCAATCAAGAGCTTGCACCCCATCATTTAATCTTCCAGCACCGGGCAGGCGTCACACCCTATACGTCCACTTTCGTGTTTGCAGAGTGCTGTGTTTTTATTAAACAGTCGCAGCCACCAGTTTATTGCAACCCTTTCACCCTCATGGAGTAAACCAATCAAGCTACCGGGGCGTACCTTTTCCCGAAGTTACGGTACCAATTTGCCGAGTTCCTTCTCCCGAGTTCTCTCAAGCGCCTTAGAATACTCATCTCGCCCACCTGTGTCGGTTTGCGGTACGGTCTCGTATGACTGAAGCTTAGAGGCTTTTCTTGGAACCACTTCCGATTGCTTCGTGAACAAGTTCACTCGTCTCAACCCCTTGAATTGCGCACCCGGATTTGCCTAAGTGCCTTCTATGAGCCAAAAACCAACTATTCCAACAGTTGGACAACCTTCCGCGATCCGTCCCCCCATCGCATCATACGACGGTGCAGGAATATTAACCTGCTTCCCATCAGCTACGCATCTCTGCCTCGCCTTAGGGGCCGACTCACCCTGCTCCGATGAACGTTGAACAGGAAACCTTGGGCTTACGGCGTGGAGGCTTTTCACCCCCATTATCGCTACTCATGTCAGCATTCGCACTTCTGATACCTCCAGCATCCTTTACAAGACACCTTCGCAGGCTTACAGAACGCTCTCCTACCATATATATCTGTGATAAATCACAGAACAATATCCGCAGCTTCGGTGACTGGCTTAGCCCCGTTACATCTTCCGCGCAGGACGACTCGATCAGTGAGCTATTACGCTTTCTTTAAATGATGGCTGCTTCTAAGCCAACATCCTGACTGTTTTAGCCTTCCCACTTCGTTTTCCACTTAGCCAATCTTTGGGACCTTAGCTGGCGGTCTGGGTTGTTTCCCTCTTGACGCCGGACGTTAGCACCCGACGTCTGTCTCCCAAGCTCGCACTCATCGGTATTCGGAGTTTGCAATGGTTTGGTAAGTCGCAATGACCCCCTAGCCATAACAGTGCTCTACCCCCGATGGTGATACTTGAGGCACTACCTAAATAGTTTTCGGAGAGAACCAGCTATTTCCAAGTTTGTTTAGCCTTTCACCCCTACCCACAGCTCATCCCCTAATTTTTCAACATTAGTGGGTTCGGACCTCCAGGGCGTGTTACCGCACCTTCATCCTGGCCATGAGTAGATCACTTGGTTTCGGGTCTACACCCAGCGACTGATCGCCCTATTCGGACTCGATTTCTCTACGGCTTCCCTATTCGGTTAACCTTGCCACTGAATGTAAGTCGCTGACCCATTATACAAAAGGTACGCAGTCACGGAACAAGTCCGCTCCTACTGTTTGTATGCACACGGTTTCAGGATCTATTTCACTCCCCTTCCGGGGTTCTTTTCGCCTTTCCCTCACGGTACTGGTTCACTATCGGTCGATTACGAGTATTTAGCCTTGGAGGATGGTCCCCCCATATTCAGACAGGATGTCACGTGTCCCGCCCTACTTGTCGTACGCTTAGTACCACCGGTCCGATTTCACATACGGGGCTATCACCCGCTATGGCTCCTATTTCCAGAGGATTCTGTTATCGGTCCGACTATCACGTACAGGCTCTTCCCATTTCGCTCGCCGCTACTTTGGGAATCTCGGTTGATTTCTTTTCCTGCAGCTACTTAGATGTTTCAGTTCGCCGCGTTCGCCTTGCATACCTATGTATTCAGTATGCAATACCCTAAAAGGGTGGGTTGCCCCATTCGGAAATCTGCGGATCAAAGTGTGTTTGCTCACTCCCCGCAGCTTATCGCAAGCTACTACGTCCTTCATCGCCTGTAATCGCCAAGGCATCCACCATGTGCACTTATTCGCTTGTCCCTATAACGTTAGCCTCTAATCATTTGCATGACTAAAGAGCGCTACAGGGATAAGAAAGTACAACGTTGTTGCTTGTTTGTTGATACATACAATCATTACCCATCGATTTACCTTTTACGGCAAACCGATCAATAAATAATCTTTACTTCTTCCAGATTGTTAAAGAACATACAGCACTTGATCTCGAAAAGACCAAACCTAAATCCCGGCGTTGAATTCAACACTGATTTACGTTTGAACTTTTGGTGGAGGATGACGGGATCGAACCGACGACCCCCTGCTTGCAAAGCAGGTGCTCTCCCAGCTGAGCTAATCCCCCTAGGGTATTTCCAGACTACACAAACTGGTAGGGCTGCTTGGACTAGCGTCCACCTTACCCCCAGTTTTTTCTGGTAGGGCTGGTTGGACTCGAACCAACGACCCCCGCGTTATCAACACGGTGCTCTAACCAGCTGAGCTACAGCCCCAAATGCTGTTCTTTATATTAACAGCCGATAAGTGTGAACATTTGATGCGTGAATCATTACTGATTCGTGCAAACTCTAGAAAGGAGGTGATCCAGCCGCACCTTCCGATACGGCTACCTTGTTACGACTTCACCCCAGTCACGAATCCTACCGTGGTAAGCGCCCTCCTTACGGTTAAGCTACCTACTTCTGGTAAAACCCGCTCCCATGGTGTGACGGGCGGTGTGTACAAGACCCGGGAACGTATTCACCGCGACATGCTGATCCGCGATTACTAGCGATTCCAACTTCATGCAGTCGAGTTGCAGACTACAATCCGGACTACGATACACTTTCTGCGATTAGCTCCCCCTCGCGGGTTGGCGGCGCTCTGTATGTACCATTGTATGACGTGTGAAGCCCTACCCATAAGGGCCATGAGGACTTGACGTCATCCCCACCTTCCTCCGGTTTGTCACCGGCAGTCTCATTAGAGTGCCCTTTCGTAGCAACTAATGACAAGGGTTGCGCTCGTTGCGGGACTTAACCCAACATCTCACGACACGAGCTGACGACAGCCATGCAGCACCTGTGTACTGGTTCTCTTTCGAGCACTCCCCAATCTCTCGGGGATTCCAGCCATGTCAAGGGTAGGTAAGGTTTTTCGCGTTGCATCGAATTAATCCACATCATCCACCGCTTGTGCGGGTCCCCGTCAATTCCTTTGAGTTTTAATCTTGCGACCGTACTCCCCAGGCGGTCTACTTCACGCGTTAGCTGCGTTACCAAGTCAATTAAGACCCGACAACTAGTAGACATCGTTTAGGGCGTGGACTACCAGGGTATCTAATCCTGTTTGCTCCCCACGCTTTCGTGCATGAGCGTCAATCTTGACCCAGGGGGCTGCCTTCGCCATCGGTGTTCCTCCACATATCTACGCATTTCACTGCTACACGTGGAATTCTACCCCCCTCTGCCAGATTCTAGCCTTGCAGTCTCCAATGCAATTCCCAGGTTGAGCCCGGGGATTTCACATCAGACTTACAAAACCGCCTGCGCACGCTTTACGCCCAGTAATTCCGATTAACGCTTGCACCCTACGTATTACCGCGGCTGCTGGCACGTAGTTAGCCGGTGCTTATTCTTCAGGTACCGTCATTAGCAAGAGATATTAGCTCTCACCGTTTCTTCCCTGACAAAAGAGCTTTACAACCCGAAGGCCTTCTTCACTCACGCGGCATTGCTGGATCAGGCTTTCGCCCATTGTCCAAAATTCCCCACTGCTGCCTCCCGTAGGAGTCTGGACCGTGTCTCAGTTCCAGTGTGGCTGGTCGTCCTCTCAGACCAGCTACTGATCGATGCCTTGGTAGGCTTTTACCCTACCAACTAGCTAATCAGATATCGGCCGCTCCACGAGCATGAGGTCTTGCGATCCCCCACTTTCATCCTTAGATCGTATGCGGTATTAGCGTAACTTTCGCTACGTTATCCCCCACTCCAGGGTACGTTCCGATATATTACTCACCCGTTCGCCACTCGCCACCAGAGCAAGCTCCGTGCTGCCGTTCGACTTGCATGTGTAAGGCATGCCGCCAGCGTTCAATCTGAGCCAGGATCAAACTCTTCAGTTTAATCTCTGTTTAATGTCATTTCTGACAGGTCGGACAGTATCACTACCATCCAAATCTTTTGCATTGCAAAAGATTTGCTCACTCAAAAAACTGACAGGCTACTTCCGAAGAAGTATCCTATTTCATTATTTCTTGTGAACATTTGATATTTTAAGTTTGACGCCAATCCGAAGATTGACGCTGCACTTACATCAAATGTCCACACTTATCGACTGTTAATTGTTAAAGAACTGTATTCGGTACTACTTTCGCGCTATCGACAAAGCGTTGTGTTTGTCAGCTGCGAAGAAGGAAGAGTATGAAGCATTTCGCTACGTCCGTCAACTCCTTCTTTTTTCTCACCGCACTCAGCATTTGCATGCGTCGTTCAGCGAGGGGGCGAATTATAGCCGTGCCCTGCGCACCCCGCAAGCGCTATTTTTGCGTCAGCTCAAAGGCAATAAGCCTGGCACCGCAATTGCTTATATGAACACATGCATCGACCACCGAGGGGAGCAACTCTGGGCCCGGCAGCAACACTGGGGATAGCCCGGTTCGCTTTGCTTTGCTCCCATCTGTGACAGGTGCTACATTATGGAACACTCTCGATATTCAAAAGAGCGCCGCAGTACAGGGCCCAACGGAGGCAACGAGATCATGTATCAACCGTCAGCTACTTACCGTAGCGCACCGTTTTCGTCCATCGCGGACGCGAACATTTTGCCGGCAGGACAGGACAACGTCCCCGTCATCATCGAAACTTCCCATCAGCGTTCAGTCGCCTTTGGCCTGTCGCCCACAGCCACGCCCGACTTTACGCCGGCGGGCAAATCCGAGCTGTCCTTGCTGATCGAGCAAAACCGCCTGCTGCACACGCACGCGCTGCCCGCCATGGAAACCCTGTACCAGCAAATCGTCAATACCCACAATATGGTGATCTTGACGGATGCCAACGGCGTCATCGTGCATTCGCTGGGCGACGATGATTTCCTGGAGAAAGCCAACCGCGTCGCCCTGCAGCCGGGCGTGGCATGGTCGGAACAAAGCCGCGGTACGAATGCCATCGGCACGGCCATCACGGAAAAAGTACCGACCTTGGTCCATGCGGACCAGCATTACCTGGCGGCCAATCATTTTCTCACTTGCTCCGCGGCACCGATCACCGACCACCGGGGCAATGTCATCGGCGTGCTGGACGTCTCGAGCGACCAGCGCAGTTTTCACAAGCATACGATGGCCCTCGTGCGCATGTCGGCGCTGATGATCGAAAATCAACTGTTTTCCGCCACCTTCGAAGATGCCATCACCGTGCATTTCCACGCGCGCCCCGAATTCATCGGCACCTTGATGGAAGGCATCGCCTCGTTCACGCCCGGTGGACGATTTTTATCGGCTAACAAGAATGGCTTGTTCCAGCTGGGCCTCTCATTTGCCGCGCTGCAATCGCACACGTTCAGCTCCCTGTTCGGCTTGCCCGTTTCCGCCCTGTACGACCATTACCGCACGGCTGCCCCCGGTTTGCTGAACCTGTGCATGCATAGCGGCGTGCGCGTGTATGGTCGCGCGCAGTTGCGCCTGTCCAATAGCGTCTTCCAGCACGGCTTTACTGCCAGCACCGACCATAGCGATATCAACGCCGTGCCGGCCCAGGTTCCCGCGTCCGCCAGCCATGCGGCCAACGCGGCACGGCGCCTGTCCGGCTTGCGCTACCTGCGCACGGGCGATCCGCAACTGGAACTGGTTATCGAAAAGGTCAACAAGGTGCTGGGGCGCGACATCCCCATCCTCGTCATGGGCGAAACGGGCACCGGCAAGGAATTGCTGGCGCAAGCCATCCACAACGATTCGCCACGGGCCATGGGACCGTTTATCGCCGTCAATTGCGCATCGATTCCGGAAACCCTGATCGAGTCCGAACTGTTCGGCTATGAAGACGGGGCATTTACGGGCGCGCGCAAGAAGGGTGCCATTGGCAAGATCTTGCAAGCCAATGGCGGCACCCTGTTCCTCGATGAAATCGGCGACATGCCGTTTGGCTTGCAGGCGCGGCTGTTGCGCGTGTTGCAGGAACGCATGGTCACGCCCTTGGGCAGCAGCAAGTCGATCACCGTCAACGTGGAACTGATTTGCGCCACGAATCATAACTTGCGCGAACGCATGGCCAAGGGCCTGTTTCGCGAAGACTTGTATTACCGCCTGAATGGCCTGGTGGTCAAACTGCCGCCGCTGCGCGAGCGCACGGACCTGGACACGGTCGTGAAAAAAATCCTGGCAACGGAAGCGCCCGACATGCGCTACACGGTGGCGCCGGACATCCTGCGCATGTTTCACCAGCATAAATGGCCAGGCAACTTCCGCCAGCTGACCAATCTGTTGCGCACGGCCATCGTCATGGCGGGCGACGAACATGAAATCTGTTTGCGCCACATGCCCGATGATTTCCTCGACGATATTGAGATGACGCAAGCGACTGCCGCCAGCGCCAGCACGGACCGCATGATCGCGGCCGGCGCCAACCTGGAAGAAATGGAGCAAAGCGTCATTCTCAAATCGCTCGATGCCCACGGCGGCAACGTCTCGGCCACGGCGCGGGCCCTGGGCATATCGCGCAACACGATCTATCGCAAGGTGCCGCATCTGAAATAAGCTAGAGTAGACGGGAAAAGCCGGGCGACATCGCGCGCCGGCCCCGCTTGTCGATGGTCATCAGGTCGACGCCTTCCATTTGCGCGGCCATTGCATGCGCGCGCGCCGCGCCCGTCACCATGAACGTTGTCGACAAACCATCGGCCAGCAAGCCCGTGGGCGCCAGCACCGTCACGCTGGCCAGTTCGCCCGGCGAATCGCCGTTCGCAGGATCGAAGATGTGGTGATGCACGAAGTCGGGCGTGAACGTGCATTCGTAATCGCCCGACGTGGCCACGCTGCGCCCCTCCACTTTCAAGGTGGCCGCGAGGATTTCTGCATCGCGCGGATCCTGGATGCCCAAGGTCCACGGGCGGCGCAGGGACCGCTGTCCCCGCGCAACGAATTCGCCCGTATCGAGCAGCGCGTGCCGTATGCCGCGCGCCTGCACGACCGCCAGCGCCATGTCCGCCGCGTAGCCTTGCGCCAGGCCATTCAAGGTCAGCGCCATGCCTGGCTGGAGAAAACGCACTTCCCGGCTATTCCATGCCAGTTGCCGCCAGCCTATCCGCGCCTGCGCTGCGCGCCGCAATGCTTCCGCAGGTAAGCCGGCCTGGTCTGCTGCCGCGCGAAACAGCTGCCATAAGGGTTGCACGGTGATATCAAAGGCCCCATCGCTCCATTGCGACAAGGCTTGCGCCTGCGCCAGCACGGCCAGCAGATGGGCGTCCGGCCGGGCCAGACGGCCGTCACGGTTCAGCTGAAAGACTTGGCTGGCGGGACTGTAAATGCTCATCAGGCGGTCGATATTCCTCGCTGCATGCAAGGCGTCCTCGATGGCCAGCTCGGCCTGGCGCTGATCGTGGTGCAACACGGTGACGGTAATCGTCGTGCCAAACGCCAGTGCGGCGCCTTGATAAGGCCGCACGCCGGACGCCGTGGCCGTGCCGCGCGCCATGCTGCCAGGAAAAGACAAGCCCGCCATGCCGGACACGCTGCCTATCGCTGCGGAAATAAACGTTCTACGCTGCATTGCTGCTCTCCTCTGCCGTGACCCGGACTATGGGGATGGTGCGGGCACGCTTGATTTCCAGCATCAAGGGCGCGCATTTTTCATCGCTGGCATAAATCACGACGCAATCCATGCACTGGAAACATTCGCCGTAATCAACTTTCCCGCTAGCCGCGATGGCGTGATGCTCGCAACGGTGGCGGCAAGTCTGGCACGGTGTGCCGCACTCCTTGCGACGGGGAATCCAGTTGAACAGGCGAAACCGCCCCAGCAGCGCCAGTGCCGCCCCAAACGGACACAGGTAGCGGCAAAAGAATTTATAAGAAACACTACCAAGCAACAGCAAGCCTACGGCATACGCGACGAAGGGCCAGGCCCGCACGAAGTTCAGGGTGATGGCCGTTTTAAATGGTTCCAGCTCGACCAGTTTGTCCGTGATCTGGCTGGAAAACATGCTGCTGCCGAGAATGGCCACCAGCAGGCCATACTTGATCCATTTCAAGCGCCCATCCAGGCGCGGCTTGATTTTCCATTGCGGCAAGCGCAGCCACTGGCCCAGCTTGCCCGTGAATTCCTGCAGGGCGCCAAACGGACACAGCCAGCCGCAAAACGTGCCCCGCCCCCAGACCAGCAGGCTGAGCAGCACGAACGCCCACAGGATCACCGTCATCGGATCGAACAGGAAAAAGCCCAGGCTGCGCCCCGCCAGCAGCGCCTGGATGACGCCCGTGATATTGACGATCGATAACTGCCCCTGCGCGTAATAGCCGATGAAGCCAATCGTAAACAACAGGAACAGGCGGCGAAACCACACAAATTGCCTGCCATCGCGCACCAGGCGTTTCTGCCAGGCCAATGCACCGGCCAGCAGCGCCAGCCCGGCGAGCAACAGCAGCAACTCAGTCTTGCGCCCTTTCCACGTGCCGCGCCACGTGGCATCGTCGCCTTGCGGCGCCGTATAAAAATCAGCCGGCAGGCGGTAATTGACATCCACGTTGCGCGCGATGCGTTCCGGATACACAATGCCCTTGCTGCGCGTGATCGGCATGGTAAAAGCCAGCGGGCTGGCCGCATCAAGCCCCGCCTGGCTGATGACGCGCAAGACGGTGACATTTTCCGTCGGCAACAGCGTCGTATCCGCCAATTGCAATTCCAGGTCCAGGTCGCGCATGTCGATGGGCAAGCCATCCTGTTTCAGCAATAGCCGGTCCGGGACCGTGCCGCGCACGAAATCGTCGCCCAGCACGCTGTAGCGCCCGCGCGACATGACGAGGATGGCGTGGTCGCCTTCGTCCAGCCGGTTGCGCAGCTTGTTCCAGCTGCGTTCCGTCAACAGATTGCGCCCCGCCGTGGGCACGGACACGTACGCCAGGTACAGGTCGATGAACAAGCCATCGGGCGCACGCGTCGCTTCCGCATCGAGTCCCGCGCCGGGACTGCCTGCAAACAAGGTTTCCACATCCTTATTGCTCAAGCGTACGTGCTGGATCAAGCCCCGCTCGAGCATCTGCTCCACGCTGAGTTTCTCGAATACCTCCATGCGGATGCGGGCGATCTGGTCCGGGTCACGGCCTTGCCCAAATCCCAGTTTTTTGCGCGACACTTTCAAGGCCGACGCCAGCACGCTTTGGTTGATGATGCGCACGGAAGCCGTGGCCTTCGACACGCCATCGATATCGGCATGCGTGGCATCCGTGGCGCGTTTCTTCTTGGCATCAATAGCGATATTCTGCTTCAGCGACAAGCCCTGGTATTGCTTGACGAACTGAAACAGCGGCGCTTCGCCGAGGCCATCGAGAAACACGGGTTCATGCTGCGACAGCACGGCGACGTCCAGGAAACCGCCTAGAGGATTGATGGCGATCAACAGATTGACGGGCACGCCGGAAAAGCCGGGAATCGGCGCCAGGTCCACGGATTCAAACACGTAGCCGATCAGCTCGGTGGCCGTGGCGTTTTGCCGGAACAATGGCCAGACGGGCAAGTCGGTCTCCTTGTCGCCCACGACGATGGGAACAGGAAAGCGCCTTGCCAGCTCGACCCTGGTGAGCACACCCGCCCACGCCTGTCCCAGGATAAACAGGAATAGCCAGCATGCTATGAACAACCGCATTGTCCTCATGCACTACGCTCCGTGCGGCGCCTTGTCGCAAGGGCCGTGTTCATTAATTAGAAGAAAATAATGCCGCCCAGGGACACGCCATTCATCTTCGCTTCGCCACCCGTAAAGCCTTTCGAGCGCGTCTGGCCCAGCTCGCCCACCAGGGTGATCGCACTGTTGAGCGAGTAATACGCACCCAGGGTCAGGTTGGCGTTCGACTTCAAGCCGCCCGTGCCGGCCGTGTGGTCGTTGTTCCTGCTGATGCCGTAGGACAAGCCCAGTTTCAGTTTGTCCGTTGTCTTGTACGTGCCTTGCAGCAACAAGTTCTTCGACTTGGTATCGCCCTGATCCGCATCGGAGAGAATGCCCAATCCCTTGCCGCCCTGGAAGTTGAGCAGCACGCCAGCCGGCCCCATCTGGTACGAGCCGCCCACTTCCACGCCGCGCATGGTCAGGTCATCGATACCCGGCGTTTTCGAGGTGAATTTTTGCGACTTCACGCCCAGCCAGGCTTTCACGCCTTCCTGCGCATACGTCAGCTGCGCCTGCACCTGCGGACTCGACTTCGAAGAATACGTCGAGCCTGCCACTATGGGCGTATCGGAGACGGGGCTGACCAGCGCCACGTCGACGCCAAAGCCGCCCGACTTCGGCGTGCTGTACATGATCTGGCCATAGTTGCCCAGATAGGTGTAGCCAGCGCCGATATGACCCAAGGTCACCCTGCCCCGCTGCGTCGCCTGCACGGGCGCGCCCGAGCCCAACAAGGTCATGTCGGAGAGGATCGCATTCGCGCCGAAGATGCCGTAGTCGCGGCCCAGCTTGAAGGTACCCATGTGTTCATTGCCAAACGTGAAGAAGGCCTGGCGCACATCGACCACGCTGTTCTGGCTGATGGCGCTGTCCGTGGCCGTCGAGTTGTAGATGCCGATCAAGGCTTTCACGTCGTACTCGCCCAGCCGCGAGCTTGCCGAGGTGATCAAGCCATTCGGCAGCAAGCCGTTGCCGATGGTGGTGCGGTCCTTTTCTCCGCCGCAACCGAGCGCCTGCCCGCCCAGCGCCAGCCCGCCCACCGCATCACCCGAACACGACACTTGCGTGTAATAGGCGTTGACGATGCCGCCCACCGACACGGTCCAGTCGCCAGCCTTGATATCGACGGCGTGTGCCTGTCCCACCGCTGCGATTGTCATGACACCCAGGCTCCCCAGCTTGCTCAATGTGTTCATTTGTTCTCCTCTTTCTTCTCTGTTTTTAGTGTGCACACCAATGATTGATGTACCTCAAGCTTTGGCAATAAGCGTGCCCAGCGCGGCTCAGAGGGAGAAAGAGAAAAGGCGTAGTTAACATGTGCAGCAGCGGATCAATCGCCACTGACAGTGTTCATTTTTTGACCGCAAGCAGGCGTATCGGGCATCCAGGTAAACAAAAAACTGACGGCCTGGGCCGTCAGCAAAAAGAAAACATCCGGCGGACAGGGAGACACCCATCCGTGTGGCCCGGATGTTTCACCCCGTTACTTCGACGCCAGCTTGAAGACCCACACGGAACCGCCCTGCTCCAGGAAGTTGACCTTCTTCGCCACTTCGCCGCCCCACAGCGGCACCGCGCCCCCCCAGCCGGAGACGACGGCGACATATTGCGTGTCGCCATCCTGCCAGGTGACGGGCGGCGCCACGACGCCGGAGCCCGTCTGGAATTTCCACAGCTCCTTGCCCGTCTTCGCATCGACGGCTTTCAGGAAGCCTTCCGGCGTGCCGTAGAACACCAGGTTGCCCGCCGTACTCATCACGCCGCCCCACAGCGGCGCGTTGTTCTTGATTTCCCACACGATCTTGCCCGTCTTCGGATCGATGGCGCGCATGGCGCCGATGTAGTCGTCAAACAGGGGCTTGATGGTAAAACCGGCACCGAGGAAGGCGCCGCCCTTCTTGTAGCTGATCGGCTCGTTCCAGATATCCATGCCCCATTCGTTCGCCGGCACGTAGAACAGCCTGGTTTGCGGCGAGTACGCCATCGGCATCTGGTTTTTGGCACCGAGGAAAGCGGGCGCGGCAAACACGGTCGTGCCCTTCTTGCCTTCCTCTCCCTTGGTGGGGTCGCCAGGGCGGCCGGCGGCAATGAAATTTGGCCGGCCCGTCTTCAGGTCGATGCTGCTGGCCCAGGTGATTTTCTTCACAAATGGAAAAGCGTTCTGCAGCTTGCCATTGGCCGCATCGATGACATAGAAGAAGCCGTTGCGGTCGGCCTTGCCGCCGTAGCGCTTGCCGTCCATGTCAAAGGTAACGAACTCGTTGGCGCCATCGAAATCCCAGGCGTCATTCGGCGTGTTTTGATACGCCCACTTGATCTGCCCCGTTTTCACGTCCAGCGCCACGGTGGATGATGAGTACAGATTGTCGCCGGGACGCAAGTGGCTGTTCCACGGCGCCGGATTACCCGTGCCAAAGTAGGCGAGCTTGGTTTGCGGATCGTAGGTGCCGCCCATCCACGTCGAGGCGCCGCCCGTTTTCCACAGGTCGCCCGGCCACGTCTTGTTCGCCGTGCCGGACACGCCGTTGTCGATGGCCTTGCCATCCTTGTCGTAGCGGTGGCCCATATGGCCCTCTACCGTCGGACGGCTCCACACGAGGTCACCCGTCATCGGATTGCGCGCTTCCACCCGGCCCACGATGCCGAATTCCCCGCCCGACACGCCCGTCAGCAGCAAGCCTTCGGCGATTAGCGGCGCGGCCGTCATCGAGTAGCCGGCCGCGTAGTCATCCACTTTCTCCTTCCAGACGATCTTGCCCGTATTCTGGTCCAGCGCCACCAGGTAGGCGTCGAGCGTGCCGAAAATCACCAGGTTGCCGTACAGGGCGGCACCGCGGTTGACCACGTCGCAACAGGGCATGATGCCGTCAGGCAAGCGATGCTCATACTTCCACAGCTTGGCGCCCGTTTTCAAGTCGACGGCAAAGATGCGCGAATACGATGCAGTGACGAACATCTTGCCATTGTGAATCAACGGCTGCGATTCCTGGCCCCGCTGTTTTTCGCCGCCAAACGAGAACGACCAGGCCGGCACCAGCTTGGCCACGGTCTTGTCATTGATCTGCGTCAGCGGCGAATAGCGCTGCCCCTGCGTACCCATGCCAAACGACAGGACGCTGGCCGGATTCTTCGCCGTGCTGTCGAGCATGGCATTGGTGACATTGCCCACGTCGGCCGCCTGGGCCAGCGATGCCAAACTCAAACCGATGAGTATCCCCATGATTTTTTTCTGCACAATCATCTCCCTCTGTTTTATTAGTATGTGTGTATCAAGTCTTGCGGTGCTCATGCGGCTGGGCATGCAACAGCGCGCACTCTTCATCGGTGAACAGGCGCGAGCGCGTCAGGAAGCGCTTGCCGGTGCCGTTGTCGAGTGAAAACATGCCGCCATTGCCGTCGACCACATCGATAATCAACTGGGTATGCTCCCAGTACTCGAATTGCTCGAGTCCCATGTAGAACGGTGTGCCATTCAAATTGCCGAGATAGATATCGGTGTCGCTGACATCGAACTCGCCCAGCGCGTAGCACATGGGCGCGCTGCCGTCGCAGCATCCACCCGACTGGAAAAACATCAGCGGGCCGTGACGCTGGCGCAATTTGTCCATCATTTCCAGCGCCGCATCGGTGGCGACCACCCGGGCAATTGCTGCACTCATGGCATCCCTTTCTGCGCGCCACGCCTGGCTAAGGGCGCGGCGCCTGTTGCCGGTTTAGAAGAAGCCCAGCGCTTTCGGGCTATAGCTCACCAGCAAGTTCTTCGTTTGCTGGTAGTGATCGAGCATCATCTTGTGGTTTTCGCGGCCGATACCCGATTGCTTGTAGCCGCCGAACGCGGCGTGGGCCGGATACAGGTGGTAGCAATTGGTCCACACGCGGCCCGCCTGGATGGCGCGTCCCATGCGGAAGGCGCGCGAACCATCACGCGTCCACAGGCCGGCGCCCAGGCCATACAAGGTATCGTTGGCAATCGCCAGCGCGTCGGCCTCATCCTTGAAAGTGGTCACGGACACCACGGGCCCGAAAATCTCTTCCTGGAAGATGCGCATCTTGTTATGGCCCTTGAACACGGTCGGACGCACGTAGTAGCCGCCTTCCAGGTCGCCCGCCTGCGTATTGCGTTCGCCGCCAGCCAGCACTTCCGCGCCTTCCTGGCGGCCGATGTCGAGGTAGGACAGGATTTTTTCCAGCTGTTCCTGCGACGCCTGGGCGCCGATCATGGTGGATGAGTCGAGCGGATTGCCCTGCTTGATGGCGGCCACGCGTTTGAGAGCCCGTTCGATGAATTTCTCGTAGATCGATTCCTGGATCAGCACGCGCGATGGGCAAGTGCATACCTCACCTTGATTCAGCGCAAACATCGCAAAACCTTCCAGGCACTTGTCGAAATACTCATCATCGGCATCCATCACGTCTTCAAAGAAGATGTTCGGCGACTTGCCGCCCAGCTCCAGGGTGACGGGAATCAGGTTTTGCGCCGCATAACCCATGATCAGACGGCCCGTGCCCGTTTCGCCCGTAAAGGCGATCTTGGCGATGCGCTTGCTCGAGGCCAGCGGTTTACCCGCTTCCAGGCCGAAACCATTGATGATGTTCAGCACGCCCGGCGGCAGCAAGTCGCCGATCAGCTCGATCAACACCATGATGGATGCCGGGGTCTGCTCGGCCGGTTTCAAGACGACGCAATTGCCGGCGGCCAGAGCTGGCGCCAGTTTCCACACGGCCATCAGAATCGGAAAATTCCACGGAATGATCTGCCCCACGACACCCAACGGCTCGTGGTAGTGGTAGGCATAGGTTTCCGCATCGATTTGCGCGACGGAACCTTCCTGCGCGCGGATGCAACCGGCGAAGTAACGGAAATGGTCGATGGCCAGTGGAATGTCGGCATTCATCGTTTCGCGGATCGGCTTGCCGTTGTCGATGGTTTCCGCCGTGGCGATCAGGCTCAGGTTCTGTTCGATGCGGTCGGCGATGCGGTTCAGGATATTGGCGCGCTCGGCTGGCGAAGTCTTGCCCCAGGCCTCCTTGGCGGCGTGCGCGGCATCCAGCGCCAGCTCGACGTCTTCCGTCGTGGAACGGGCGATTTCGCAAAACGGCAATCCTGTGATGGGCGTGATGTTAGGAAAGTATTCACCTTTTACTGGTGCAACGAATTTGCCGCCGATGTAATTGTCATAGCGTTGTTTGAAGGGATTGGCTACGCCCAGTTTGCTGATGTCTGCGAGATTCATGTCGTCCTCTATCGGGTTAATTAGAATGGAATTACTTAATTAAAATCAAACGTCCTGGTACAGATGGGGTGAGTACACGGAGTCTTCCGCAAATGCCGTGCCAGCTCGCCATCCCACTACAAACTTAGCCGGTTTTATCCCTGTTACAAGGGCACGGCATCAAACCCGGCACGTTTTTCAGCGCAGGCCACCTGCTTGGGTGGGGACGTGGGCCTGTTTGCATTTTGAACAAGGTGAAGACGTCCTGTTCCAATCCGGGCCAGCCCTGCGGCATCTCCCCTGCGCCGCTGCACAATGGAACAGGTGTACCAGACTGGAACACCTGCGCCTGTGCCACCAAGGAATCAACGAATCACCACGCCCCAGGGCAATTCGCCTACAGCAATGTCGGCCACCTTGCGCGCGCTGGCCGTGTCGATGACGGATACACTGTTCGAACGGCCATTGGCCACGTACAGCTTGGCGCCGTCGGGCGTGATGGCCATGTTCCACGGGCGCTTGCCGACGGCAATCGTGGCCGTCACTTGATTGCTGGCCGTGTCGATCACCATCACCGTGCCGTCCGTGCCATTCGAGACATACACCTGCTTGCCGTTGGGATGGACCACGATGCCATTCGCATTCTTGCCCGCTGGAATGGTGGCAATCGCCTTGCGCGCGGCCATGTCGATCACATACACGGCATTGACCAGTTCGCACGCCACATAGGCGCGGCCCGAGTCCGGGCTGAAACCGATGCCGCGCGGACGCAGTCCCACGGCGATGGAGGCCACCTGGCGGCGTTGCGCCACATCAATGACGTCGACTTGCTCCGCCTCTTCCGCGCTGACCAGCAGCCAGCGTCCATCCGGGCTGAAGACGGCATGTTCCGGATTACGTCCCTGCACCTTGATATCGGCGAGCAAGGTACCTGTCTGGCCGTCGAGCAAGGCCACGCTATTGTTTTCCTCGACGGCGACGGCCACGTAATGACCGTCCCGGGAAGCGCTGACGCCTTCGGGCGACTTGCCCAGCGCCACCGGGCGCACGGGCGCGCCGCCCGCGTTATCGATCAGCAGCAAGGCACTGCTGGCGGCATCCGTGACAAACAATTGCCGTCCGGTGGGGTCGGCGGCAATGCCGCGCGGCCGCTTGCCTGCGGCGATCTGGCGCACTACCTGGTCGGTAGCCGTGTCGATCACGCTCAAGGTGCCCGATTTTTCATTGGGGACATAGGCAAAGGGAGCTGCCTGGAGGGCGGTGCTGGCGAGCGCCGGCAATAGCCAGCAAACCTGGCGCAAGCACGAGAAGAAGTTGGGCATAATCACCTTTTCAATGGCAAAACACAGGAAAAGCGCGCGGTAGCGGCGCATCTGCCCATTGCTGTATGCAAACGCCGTGCCACTGACACGCGTATAATTTCAGCCCACCAATGGAGACATGGCAGGCATATTGCTTGATAAGACTATGCAGACCTGTACCGCGCACGCGATCAAGCAGGCTTTTATTCACATTGGAGAATCCGCATGCAGCATCGTTTCCGCCTGAACACCATCGCCAGCCTGTTTGTCGCCGGCAGCGCCACCCTCGCCCCCCACGTCTTTGCCGCCGAGGCAGCTAGCCTGGCCGCCGGACAACTGATGGATACGGTGGTCATCAGCGGCAGCCGCATCGCCCATCCCAGCCAGGAAGTGCCGGCCTCGATCGACGTGGTCGACAGCGCGCGCATCCAGGATGGCCAAATCCGCGTCAACGCGTCGGAAGCGCTGGCCGCCGTGCCGGGCCTGGTCGTGCAAAACCGCCAGAACTATGCGCAAGACTTGCAGATCTCGTCGCGCGGCTTCGGCGCACGCTCGGCCTTCGGTGTGCGCGGCGTCAAACTGATCAGCGATGGCATTCCCGCCAGCATGCCCGACGGCCAGGGCCAGGCCGCCACCTTCAACCTCGATACAGCCGAGCGCATCGAAGTGCTGCGCGGACCGTTTTCTGCCATCTACGGCAACCATTCGGGCGGCGTGATCCAGCTGTTTTCCAGGGATGGACAAAATCCCCCGTCCGTCGAACTGAATGTGACGGGCGGCAGCTACGGCACCAGCAAGGTCGATCTCTCGGCGCAAGGCCAGGCAGGCGACATCGGCTACGTGCTCGACGGTTCGCGCTTCCGCACGGACGGCTTCCGCGACCATAGCGCCGCCACGCGCGAACAGGCGTTCGGCAAGATCACCGTCAAGCCCACGGCGGACAGCAAGCTGACCATCGTCGCCAACAGCCTGCATCAAGGCAATACGCAAGATCCGCTGGGCGCCACCTGGGCCACGTTTGCCGCCAACCCGCGCGCCGGTGAGGTCGACGCGACGGATACGCAAAACCCGAAACGCACACTGGCCGAACGCTACAACACCCGCAAGAGCATCGACCACCAGCAAATCGGCGCCACCTATGAACAGTCGTTCGGCGATGACCGCCTGCACGTGATGGTGTATGGCGGCAACCGCGACGTGATCCAGTACCAGGCGTTTAATAAAGCATTCCAAAATACCAAAGTGGACGGTCTACTTAAGCATTCGGGCGGCGTGGTCGACTTCCAGCGCCAGTTCTATGGCATCGACACCAACTGGCTGCACGTGAACCAGTTGGCCGGCGGCAAGCTGAGCACCACCATCGGCATCGACTATGGCCGCTCCAGCGATGACCGCACCGGCTATGAGAACTATATCGGCGAAGTGTACGGATTGAAGGGCAAGCTGCGCCGCGACGAACAGAATGTCGTCTCCAGCCTCGATCCGTATATCCAGGCGGAATGGCAAAGCGGTCCGTGGCTGCTCAGCGCAGGTGTGCGCTACAGCAAGATGAAAGTGGCGGTCGACGACCATTTCCTCGGCAACGGCAACGATAGCGGCAGCCTGGAGTTCAGCCACACGACACCGGTGCTAGGCCTGCTGTACAAGCTGACGCCGAACGTCAACGTGTATGCCAGCGCCGCGCGCGGTTTCGAAGCGCCTACCTTGAACGAACTGTTTTACTCGGGCACGGGCGGCGGCTTCAATTTCAACTTGAAACCAGCGACCAGCACCAACCTGGAAGCCGGTATCAAAGCCAGGATCAATAACAATACGCACGTCAACGCGGCCGTGTTCCAGATCAAGACCAGCGACGAACTGGTGGTCGACAAGTCCAGCGGCGGACGCACCAGCTACCGCAATGCGGGCAAGACCTTGCGCCAGGGTATGGAAGTGTCGCTGGACTCGAACCTGCCGTATGGCTTCACGACAAAAGTGGCACTGACCAGCCTGCACGCCGTGTATGACCAGGCGTTTGGCAGCGTGCGCGAAGGCAGCCGCTTGCCGGGCGTGCCCAGCGTCAACCTGTTTGCGGAACTGGCCTGGAAAGACACGCTGGACCGTTTTGGCGCGGCGCTGGAAAGCGTGGCCAGCAACCAGGTCTACGCGGAAGACAGCAACAGCGAAAAGCCGGCGCCCGGCTATACGGTGTTCAATGCGCGCGTCAACGCCAAACAAAACGTGGGCAATTGGCGCTTCAAGGAATTTGCCCGCCTGAACAATCTTTTCGACAAGACCTACGTGGGCTCCGTCATCGTCGGCGACAGCAACAAGCGCTACTATGAAGCGGCACCGGGACGCAACTGGTTGCTGGGCGTCAGCGCCCAATATAGTTTCTAAAACTAAAAAGCCCGCGCATCGATCGATGCGCGGGCTTTTAAACTCAAGCACGCTACTTCAGGGCCGTGCTTCCTTCACGCCATATTTTTCAAAGATGGCTTTCAATTCACCGCTGGCCGCCATCTCGTTCATGGCCGCCTGCAGCAACTTTGCCACGTCGAGCTGCTGGCGGCTGACGGCCAGGCCCACGGCCCAGCCGGCACGCGGCAAGCGGGCGAACGCCACTTCGCTCAAGGGGAAAGCCGGATCGCTTTTCAGCACCGACTCGATTTCCGAACGGTTGGCCAGCACGGCATCGAGCTTGCCCGCTTGCAATTGCTGCAAGGCTTCGGCCGCTGTGTCGAAGATGCGCACATCGTCGCGGTACTTGCCATTGTCTTCGCCCAGCATCAGCATGGCCGCGATCGATACTTTTTCCACGCCGATGCGCTTGCCGGCCAGCGAAGCGACGCCATCGAATTGCGGCACGGCTTGCGCGCTGCGCGCCAGACGCACGGTTTCCACGTAATACGGCGCGAAGATCTGGACCTTGTCGTTATCCGCCATCAACTTCTTGTCGACCGGCACATGCAGCATCACATCGGCGGGACCATAACCAAGGTAATGCCCCTTCCACACCATATTGCGCAAATCGTCGTTGAGATTTTCGCCAGCGGGAAATGGCAGCAAGCTCAGTTTCAAACCCAGCTTTTTCGCCAGCGCTTCGGCGATGTCGATATCGATGCCCGCCCCCTTGTCGGAAAACGGCGCGAACTCGTTATACACAGCCACTTTCAGGCTGCCCGACTGCTGCACTTTTTGCCAGTCGGCGCGCGCCGGCGCGGCTGCGCACAGCGCCAGGCAGGCGAGCGAGATCATCGCGCGCGCGCCCCGGAATTGAAATGAACGCATGGGACTCCTTTGTGATCAGTTCGACTTAATTCGACTCGCGGCGAGTTTCCAGATAGGTCTTGATGGCCCACATGGCTTCCTGGTTGAACACGCCTTCGAACGGCGGCATGTACACAGCGCCATTGCGCACCTTACCGTGGCGTATGGTGGTCAGGTAGTAATTGTCCGTCTCCTTGTAGCACGCCTGTTTCTTTGTCTCATTCTTGATACCGAAGCAATCGCGGTCCAGCTGGCGCAAGTCCGGCGCGATGCCGCCCGAGATGGCTTCGATGCCGTGGCAGCGGGCGCAATTCTGGTTGTAGGCCGAGGTGCCCACCGTCAAGGCCAGCTTGTTGCCCCGATACGGATTTTGTTCGAGCCACTTGTCGCCCACCTTGGGCAAGCCCGTGGTATCGACGCCTTGCGGCGTGACATTGCCGTGCGCATAGGCATGCGGCAAGGTCAGCAGGGAAGTGAGGGCAACGGCGCCGGCCGCCGCCACGCCGAGCAGGGTACGAATAGAATAGGTCATGCTGGTCTCCTTGGTTTTTTTAGTCAATACCAAAGAAGAGCAAATGCCATGCCATGCGTCTATGCCCCACATCCGGCCGACCATGTATCAATTTGGAACAGCTGCAACAGCCAGTTGTGTCAGCGCGCCCGTCAGGCGGCGGCCACCGTGCAGATGCTGCTCCGCTCCTGCTGCGCGAAAGTGATACGCACGGGTAAAAACCGGGCAATCACCTCGGCATTCGTCAGCGCATGTTGCGATACCTTGTTGCAGCTGAAGGTACCGCCGCCCGCCAGCGCCATGGGCAGCAAGAGCTGGTCGGCCAGGTGCTCGCCGACGGCCGCGTCCGTCTTGAGATAGGCGCGCACCTCGTTCAACAGGCGCTTGGCCACCGATTCGGCCAGCAAGGACTTTTCACCGAACGAAGTAAACACCTCCGTGACATGCTCATGCTCGAGCGTCAGCAACAGGACATTGCCCGGTCCCTGCTCCGCCGGCAAGCCGACGAGGCGCAACTGCTTGCCGCTCCAGCCCATGCCCCCGGCGACACGCTCGAGCTCGCGCGCGGCCACCTGCACATGCACGCCCGCCACCACGCTTTCCGCATACCCCGCCTTCCGTTCGCCGCGCTGCAGCAATGCGATGGGCCGCAAGCGCTGGCACGGTTGCACGGTGGCCATCACCTCGCCGCCGCCTGCGGGATGAAAGCCATAGCGTTGCAGCGTAATATCCACCTCGGCCCCCATCTGTTCCAGGACACGGCCATATGCGCGCTGCAGGAAATGCACGGGCGGTGCCATGGCATTGTGCGTGCCGCCACTGATGCGCACGGTGGACGGCCCATCCGCATGCAGCAGGGCCGGCAACAGGGTTTGCAATACCAGAGTGCAACTGCCCGCGCTGCCGATGGCAAAGCGGTAATCGCCGCCACGCAGGGGACCAGGCACGAATTCCAGGCTCGACGCGCGCAGCGCCACCGGCGTCGTGCGCGCCCCGCAAATGGCGGTTGCCGCCTGCACAGCCAGCAGATGCTGGCGCAGCAAGCCGGGCTTTTCCCGCCCCGCGCGAATGTTAATCAGCCGAAACGGTTGCCCCGTGATCATCGACAAGCTCAGCGCCGAACGTAAAATCTGTCCGCCGCCTTCGCCTTGCGCTCCATCTATTTCTATCATCTCTGTTTTCTCTCTATTATCCTTTGACGCAGACGACCTGCTTCAAGATATGCACGACATCGACCAGCTCGCGCTGCGCCAGCATCACCGCATCGATATCCTTGTAAGCCATCGGAATTTCATCGATCACGTTTTCATCCTTGCGGCATTCCACGCCTTGCGTGGCGCGGATCTGGTCATCCAGGTTGAAGCGCCGCTTCGCTTCCGTGCGGCTCATCGTGCGTCCCGCGCCGTGGCTGCAGCTATGGAAACTCTCCGCATTGCCCTTGCCGCGCACGATAAAGCTCTTCGCGCCCATGGAGCCGGGAATGATCCCCAGTTCGCCCGCGCGGGCCGACACGGCACCTTTGCGCGTGATCAATACATCCTTGCCGAAGTGGTGCTCCTTCTGCACATAGTTATGGTGGCAGTTGACGGCTTCCACGTGCGTCTGGAACGGTTTATGGATGACCGTGCGCACGGCGGCGATCAGGTTCTGCATCATCACTTCGCGGTTGTTGCGGGCGAAACGCTGCGCCCAGCCCACCGCCTCCACGTAATCGTCGTAATGCTGCGTTCCTTCGGCCAGGTAAGCCAGATCCTGGTCGGGCAGGTTGATGAAGTGGGTGCGCATATCCTGCTTGGCCAGTTCGATGAAATGGCTGCCGATGGCATTACCCACGCCGCGCGAACCGGAATGCAGCATGAACCATACGGAACCCTGTTCATCGAGACAGACCTCGACGAAGTGGTTACCGCTGCCCAAAGTCCCCAGGTGGCGATAATTGTTCGTATTTTTCAGCTTCGGCGTTTTCAGGCAGATCGCATCGAATTCGTCTTTCAGTTGCAGCCACGCGGCATCGACCACCGAGGGCGGCGTATGCCAGGAACCCTCGTCGCGGCCGCGGTGTCCGCGCGTCTTTGGCGACATCCCGTGTGGAATGGCGCGTTCGATGGCGCTGCGCAGCGGCCCCAGATTATCGGGCAAATCATTCGCCGTCAGCGTGGTTTTCGCCGCCATCATGCCGCAACCGATATCCACGCCCACCGCCGCAGGAATCACGGCGCCCAAGGTGGGAATCACGCTGCCGATGGTCGACCCTTTACCCAGGTGGACGTCCGGCATGACGGCGATGTGCTTGTAAATAAACGGCAGGGTCGCCGTGTTGCGCAATTGCTTTTTGGCCGCTTCTTCGACGGGCACGCCACGTGTCCACATTTTGACGGGACGGCTGCCTTCGGTATGCAGGACTTCGTATTCTTCTTTTTTCATCGCTTCTCTCATTTTCTATTGTAATCAGTACGACAACCCGACAAGGAGGGGCAGGATTTTCTGGCGGCGTACTGCGCGCGCCAGGCCGGTTTGACGCGGCTGATCGATGTAATCCTGTCTGCATTCGGGGCACTGCGGCGCATGACAAGTCTGGACAGGACGTCTCTTATGTAGTCTTGTCCGCATTCATGCGCTTTACTTCAACAACCGGTTGCCGCGATATCGATGGCGGCGATTTCTCCCACCCAGTGGGCGGGGTCCAGCTGGCCGGCGGCAAAGGCGGCGATGATCTTGAAGACGTCATCGGAAAAACCGCCGATATTCAGGATATCCTCGCATTCCATCGCCTGCGTCGTGGCATGCGGCGCAATATCGATGCACACCAGTTTCGCCTGCGGATTGCGCTGCTTGAACACCTTCCATTGTCCCATCGTCGCCGTGGCGCCGCTGCGTCTGGCGTCGATCCACGATTCGTTATCGGACACATAAATCACCAGGTCGGCCAGCTCCTTCTTGCTGTTCATGCGCATCAGCGGTGCGCTGCAATTGGTGCCGCCGCCACCGATGGCCGCCAGCCTGGCCGCGTTGCTCATCACGCTGTCATCCGCAGCCAGCCCGCACGTCACGACGCTGTGCTCGAACGGCAGCAACATCGCATCCGGGTTCTTGCGCAGCATGGCCGCCGCCACCAGCGCCACCACATCGATGCAGCGCACGCTCGACGTGGCGCTGCCGCGAAAACCGCTGACGGGCGACGACATCGAGCCGGAGACGTCGGGGCACACCACCACCCTGCCAGCGATCCGCGGCACGTTCGCCAGCGCTATTTCCAGCGCCGCTTCCAGCGCATCGCGCACGATGGCCGGCACGCTCTCACCGGCCGCCAGGTACGCGGACAGCAGCTGGTACGGAAACACCCGTACCTGGCTAATCGCCTCGGGATCGCGCAGCTTGGCAGCGATCAGTTCCGGCATGCCGGCTATCGCATACACGCCGTGACGCCCAAAGGTGTTCAGATTCATGCGCACCATTTGCCAGCTGCCCTGGCGGGCGATCTGCGCCCAATCCTGCGCGCTCAAGGACAGCGCCGTCAGCATCTGGAACGGTACGTCCGGTATCGCTTGCGAAGGATCTGCCTTGTAGGCCTCGAACGCGGCCAGCGCCGGCGGCAGCGCCTTGGCATCGTAGGGCTTGCCGATCAGCCAGGCAAAGAATGCCTCCCGCCACGCTTCCTGCGGTTTCGGATGCACCATCTTCACCACGTCGGCCAGCGAAGGCGCATTGCCCACGGCGGCGGCCAGCAAGGCCTGTTCCGAAGCGGTGTTCAGCCATGCCTGCACGAGCTTTTTCGGACGCGATCCCAGCGACTTGCGTCCCACGGCGCCGGAGCGCATGATCTGCACAAAGTTGCGCAGCATCTTGCCGTTGTTGATGGCACGCCGGAATACCGGTGCGAATTGCGCAGCGCCCTGCCCCGCCAGCACGGCCACCAGCAAGGCCGGCATGTCTTTCATGTAGCCCCGTTCGCGGCAGTACACGGCCGTCTGCGCAATGAAGGCGGGGTCGACCGCCTGGCACAGCTCGAGTACTGTTGCCAGCTGCGCTTCGGCGCTGGCATAAAACGTCGTGTTCAGGCAGCCGGTGGCCGCGTATTGCGCCAGCTGATGCCGGGGCGTCAGCGCATAGGCTGGCGCGCCTTCCGCATTGCGCGCCAAGGCCGCTGGCAAGGTTCCTGTCTGTTGCGCGCTCTGGAATAACTGGGCGTTGGCCATTTTTCGTCCCTCTCTGCTCTCTACGTTTATCTTGTTGGTATCTCCCCTATTGCAAGCGCTGTGCCAGCTTTCAATAATTCCTCAAAAATTTTCATAACCAATTGATTTCATTAAGTAATATTTCCACGCAAGCTGTGCACTGAAAATATCCCTGTCATGGCGATTTGGAATACAATTATCTTTTAAGATAAATTTTTATCTCACATATGCAAGCAAAACGCACCGTCGTTATCGGTTTTCTCGGCACGCAACTCGACAACGGCAGGGGAGCGGCACGCTGGGAAAAATGGCGTCCCAGCATAGCCCTGACTCAGCACGAGGACAAGATCATCGACCGCTTCGAGCTGCTGTACGCGGGCAGCCAATTTGACAATCTGGTACGCCAGGTGTCGCAGGATATCGCCAGCGTCTCGCCTGAAACCAGGCTGATCGCCCACGAACTGCCCATCAGCGATGCCTGGGACTTCGAGAATGTGTATGGCGCGCTCTATGATTTTGCCAACAGCTACCCCTTCGATCCGGACAAGGAAGACTATTGGATCCACATCACCACCGGCAGCCACGTGGTGCAGATCTGCATGTTCCTGATGACGGAAGCGCGCTATTTCCCCGGCCGCCTCGTGCAAACGTCGCCGCCAAAGCGCCAGGGCGCCGGCAACCCCGGCAGCTACGCGCTGATCGACCTCGATCTGTCGCGCTACGACCAGATCGCCCAGCGTTTTACGCGCGAACAGGCCGAAGGCGTGGCCTTCCTGAAGTCCGGCATCGCCACGCGCAATGCCAAGTTCAACGGCATGATCGATGAAATCGAGCGCGTCGCCATCAAGTCAAAAGCCCCCATGCTGCTGATGGGGCCGACCGGTGCCGGCAAATCCTTCCTCGCGCGCCGCGTGTATGAACTGAAAAAATCGCGCCACCAGATCGATGGCAAGTTCATCGACCTCAATTGCGCCACCCTGCATGGCGATGGCGCAGCCTCTACCTTGTTCGGCCATATCAAGGGTTCCTTCACGGGGGCGGGCTCGGATCGACCCGGCTTGCTGCGCAGCGCGCACAAGGGCTTGCTGTTTCTCGATGAAATCGGTGAACTGGGGCTCGACGAACAGGCGATGCTGCTGAAAGCCATCGAAGAAAAGCGTTTTTTCCCCGTCGGTGCCGATACGGAGGTGCAGAGCGACTTCCAGCTGATCGCTGGCACCAACCGCGATCTGGGCAAGGAGGTGGCGGCCGGCCGCTTCCGCGAAGACTTGTATGCGCGCATCAATCTGTGGACATACGAATTGCCGGGCCTGGCGCAGCGCCCGGAAGATATCGAGCCGAACCTGGAATACCTGCTGACGCAATACAGCGCGGAGACGGGCGAACGCGTGCGCTTCAACAAGGAGGCACACGAGCGTTTCATGCGTTTCGCCACCCTTCCCACCTCGGCATGGAAGGGTAATTTCCGCGATCTGTCCGCCGCTATCACGCGCCTGGCCACCCTGTCGGAAGCGGGACGCATCACGGATGGCGTCGTCGACGAGGAAATCCGGCGCTTGAAGCGCATGTGGCAGCAGCATGACAAGCCCGCCGCCAGCACGGAAATCGACCTGGCCGATATCATGGGAAGCGAGGCAGCCGCGCAGCTCGACCTGTTTGATGTCCTGCAGCTGAGGTCGGTAATTCAGGTATGCCAGCAATCGAACAGCTTGTCCGATGCGGGTCGCAAGCTGTATGCCGTATCGCGTGATGCGAAGGCCAAACCAAATGACGCTGACAGGTTGAAAAAGTATCTGACGAAGTTCGGCTTGAGCTGGGAAGAAGTGAGTCGATAAAACGCCGCACCCGAACACCCGGGGTCAGACCCTCCACACCGCCAACGCCAGATTCGACGCCAACGCGCGAGGGGGTCTGACCCCAGCCTTCGTTTGGGGTTCGCCATCACAAACCGCCAGACGAAAAAAAACCCGACCATTTCTGATCGGGTTTTTCTCTTACTGCGAATAACAAGCCTGACGATAACCTACTTTCACACTGGTTGCAGCACTATCATCGGCGCAAAGTTGTTTCACGGTCCTGTTCGGGATGGGAAGGGGTGGGACCAACTTGCTATGGTCATCAGGCATAACTTGTACTGGCGTTTGTCTCCTGTGGGACGACAAGGCCATGAATCTGGAAGAAGCAAAGATTAGGGTAATGAATAGTTGTATCAACACACACGCAACGTTGTACCGTCTTATCCTCTGTACCTGCTAAGGTTATAGGGACAAGCCGTACGGGCAATTAGTACTGGTTAGCTTAATGCATTACTGCACTTCCACACCCAGCCTATCAACGTCCTGGTCTCGAACGACCCTTCAAAGAGCTCAAGGCTCTGGGAAATCTCATCTCAAGGCAAGTTTCCCGCTTAGATGCTTTCAGCGGTTATCTCTTCCGAACTTAGCTACCCGGCAATGCCACTGGCGTGACAACCGGTACACCAGAGGTTCGTCCACTCCGGTCCTCTCGTACTAGGAGCAGCCCCCTTCAAATTTCCAACGCCCACGGCAGATAGGGACCAAACTGTCTCACGACGTTTTAAACCCAGCTCACGTACCACTTTAAATGGCGAACAGCCATACCCTTGGGACCGGCTACAGCCCCAGGATGTGATGAGCCGACATCGAGGTGCCAAACTCCCCCGTCGATATGAACTCTTGGGAGGAATCAGCCTGTTATCCCCAGAGTACCTTTTATCCGTTGAGCGATGGCCCTTCCATACAGAACCACCGGATCACTATGTCCTACTTTCGTACCTGCTCGACTTGTCAGTCTCGCAGTTAAGCACGCTTATGCCATTGCACTATCAACACGATGTCCGACCGTATCTAGCGTACCTTCGAACTCCTCCGTTACACTTTAGGAGGAGACCGCCCCAGTCAAACTGCCTACCATGCACTGTCCCCGATCCGGATAACGGACCAAGGTTAGAACCTCAAACAAACCAGGGTGGTATTTCAAGGTTGGCTCCACGAGAACTAGCGTCCCCGCTTCAAAGCCTCCCACCTATCCTACACAGATTGGTTCAAAGTCCAATGCAAAGCTACAGTAAAGGTTCATGGGGTCTTTCCGTCTAGCCGCGGGTAGATTGCATCATCACAAACATTTCAACTTCGCTGAGTCTCGGGAGGAGACAGTGTGGCCATCGTTACGCCATTCGTGCAGGTCGGAACTTACCCGACAAGGAATTTCGCTACCTTAGGACCGTTATAGTTACGGCCGCCGTTTACTGGGACTTCAATCAAGAGCTTGCACCCCATCATTTAATCTTCCAGCACCGGGCAGGCGTCACACCCTATACGTCCACTTTCGTGTTTGCAGAGTGCTGTGTTTTTATTAAACAGTCGCAGCCACCAGTTTATTGCAACCCTTTCACCCTCATGGAGTAAACCAATCAAGCTACCGGGGCGTACCTTTTCCCGAAGTTACGGTACCAATTTGCCGAGTTCCTTCTCCCGAGTTCTCTCAAGCGCCTTAGAATACTCATCTCGCCCACCTGTGTCGGTTTGCGGTACGGTCTCGTATGACTGAAGCTTAGAGGCTTTTCTTGGAACCACTTCCGATTGCTTCGTGAACAAGTTCACTCGTCTCAACCCCTTGAATTGCGCACCCGGATTTGCCTAAGTGCCTTCTATGAGCCAAAAACCAACTATTCCAACAGTTGGACAACCTTCCGCGATCCGTCCCCCCATCGCATCATACGACGGTGCAGGAATATTAACCTGCTTCCCATCAGCTACGCATCTCTGCCTCGCCTTAGGGGCCGACTCACCCTGCTCCGATGAACGTTGAACAGGAAACCTTGGGCTTACGGCGTGGAGGCTTTTCACCCCCATTATCGCTACTCATGTCAGCATTCGCACTTCTGATACCTCCAGCATCCTTTACAAGACACCTTCGCAGGCTTACAGAACGCTCTCCTACCATATGCTTACGCATATCCGCAGCTTCGGTGACTGGCTTAGCCCCGTTACATCTTCCGCGCAGGACGACTCGATCAGTGAGCTATTACGCTTTCTTTAAATGATGGCTGCTTCTAAGCCAACATCCTGACTGTTTTAGCCTTCCCACTTCGTTTTCCACTTAGCCAATCTTTGGGACCTTAGCTGGCGGTCTGGGTTGTTTCCCTCTTGACGCCGGACGTTAGCACCCGACGTCTGTCTCCCAAGCTCGCACTCATCGGTATTCGGAGTTTGCAATGGTTTGGTAAGTCGCAATGACCCCCTAGCCATAACAGTGCTCTACCCCCGATGGTGATACTTGAGGCACTACCTAAATAGTTTTCGGAGAGAACCAGCTATTTCCAAGTTTGTTTAGCCTTTCACCCCTACCCACAGCTCATCCCCTAATTTTTCAACATTAGTGGGTTCGGACCTCCAGGGCGTGTTACCGCACCTTCATCCTGGCCATGAGTAGATCACTTGGTTTCGGGTCTACACCCAGCGACTGATCGCCCTATTCGGACTCGATTTCTCTACGGCTTCCCTATATGGTTAACCTTGCCACTGAATGTAAGTCGCTGACCCATTATACAAAAGGTACGCAGTCACGGAACAAGTCCGCTCCTACTGTTTGTATGCACACGGTTTCAGGATCTATTTCACTCCCCTTCCGGGGTTCTTTTCGCCTTTCCCTCACGGTACTGGTTCACTATCGGTCGATTACGAGTATTTAGCCTTGGAGGATGGTCCCCCCATATTCAGACAGGATGTCACGTGTCCCGCCCTACTTGTCGTACGCTTAGTACCACCGGTCCGATTTCACATACGGGGCTATCACCCACTATGGCTCCTATTTCCAGAGGATTCTGTTATCGGTCCGACTATCACGTACAGGCTCTTCCCATTTCGCTCGCCGCTACTTTGGGAATCTCGGTTGATTTCTTTTCCTGCAGCTACTTAGATGTTTCAGTTCGCCGCGTTCGCCTTGCATACCTATGTATTCAGTATGCAATACCCTAAAAGGGTGGGTTGCCCCATTCGGAAATCTGCGGATCAAAGTGTGTTTGCTCACTCCCCGCAGCTTATCGCAAGCTACTACGTCCTTCATCGCCTGTAATCGCCAAGGCATCCACCATGTGCACTTATTCGCTTGTCCCTATAACGTTAGCCTCTGATTACTAGGTAATCAAAGAGCGCTACAGGGATAAGAAAGTACAACGTTGTTGCTTGTTTGTTGATACATACAATCATTACCCATCGATCTACCTTTTACGGCAAACCGATCAATAAATAATCTTTACTTCTTCCAGATTGTTAAAGAACATACAGCACTTGATCTCGAAAAGACCAAACCTAAATCCCGGTGCATTATCAGCACTGATTTACGTTTGAACTTTTGGTGGAGGATGACGGGATCGAACCGACGACCCCCTGCTTGCAAAGCAGGTGCTCTCCCAGCTGAGCTAATCCCCCTAGGGTATTTCCAGACTACAGAAACTGGTAGGGCTGCTTGGACTAGCGTCCACCTTACCCCCAGTTTTTTCTGGTAGGGCTGGTTGGACTCGAACCAACGACCCCCGCGTTATCAACACGGTGCTCTAACCAGCTGAGCTACAGCCCCAAATGCTGTTCTTTATATTAACAGCCGATAAGTGTGAACATTTGATGCGTGAATCATTACTGATTCGTGCAAACTCTAGAAAGGAGGTGATCCAGCCGCACCTTCCGATACGGCTACCTTGTTACGACTTCACCCCAGTCACGAATCCTACCGTGGTAAGCGCCCTCCTTACGGTTAAGCTACCTACTTCTGGTAAAACCCGCTCCCATGGTGTGACGGGCGGTGTGTACAAGACCCGGGAACGTATTCACCGCGACATGCTGATCCGCGATTACTAGCGATTCCAACTTCATGCAGTCGAGTTGCAGACTACAATCCGGACTACGATACACTTTCTGCGATTAGCTCCCCCTCGCGGGTTGGCGGCGCTCTGTATGTACCATTGTATGACGTGTGAAGCCCTACCCATAAGGGCCATGAGGACTTGACGTCATCCCCACCTTCCTCCGGTTTGTCACCGGCAGTCTCATTAGAGTGCCCTTTCGTAGCAACTAATGACAAGGGTTGCGCTCGTTGCGGGACTTAACCCAACATCTCACGACACGAGCTGACGACAGCCATGCAGCACCTGTGTACTGGTTCTCTTTCGAGCACTCCTCAATCTCTCGAGGATTCCAGCCATGTCAAGGGTAGGTAAGGTTTTTCGCGTTGCATCGAATTAATCCACATCATCCACCGCTTGTGCGGGTCCCCGTCAATTCCTTTGAGTTTTAATCTTGCGACCGTACTCCCCAGGCGGTCTACTTCACGCGTTAGCTGCGTTACCAAGTCAATTAAGACCCGACAACTAGTAGACATCGTTTAGGGCGTGGACTACCAGGGTATCTAATCCTGTTTGCTCCCCACGCTTTCGTGCATGAGCGTCAATCTTGACCCAGGGGGCTGCCTTCGCCATCGGTGTTCCTCCACATATCTACGCATTTCACTGCTACACGTGGAATTCTACCCCCCTCTGCCAGATTCTAGCCTTGCAGTCTCCAATGCAATTCCCAGGTTGAGCCCGGGGATTTCACATCAGACTTACAAAACCGCCTGCGCACGCTTTACGCCCAGTAATTCCGATTAACGCTTGCACCCTACGTATTACCGCGGCTGCTGGCACGTAGTTAGCCGGTGCTTATTCTTCAGGTACCGTCATTAGCAAAAGATATTAGCTCTCACCGTTTCTTCCCTGACAAAAGAGCTTTACAACCCGAAGGCCTTCTTCACTCACGCGGCATTGCTGGATCAGGCTTTCGCCCATTGTCCAAAATTCCCCACTGCTGCCTCCCGTAGGAGTCTGGACCGTGTCTCAGTTCCAGTGTGGCTGGTCGTCCTCTCAGACCAGCTACTGATCGATGCCTTGGTAGGCTTTTACCCTACCAACTAGCTAATCAGATATCGGCCGCTCCACGAGCATGAGGTCTTGCGATCCCCCACTTTCATCCTTAGATCGTATGCGGTATTAGCGTAACTTTCGCTACGTTATCCCCCACTCTAGGGTACGTTCCGATATATTACTCACCCGTTCGCCACTCGCCACCAGAGCAAGCTCCGTGCTGCCGTTCGACTTGCATGTGTAAGGCATGCCGCCAGCGTTCAATCTGAGCCAGGATCAAACTCTTCAGTTTAATCTCTGTTACTTTGCCCTTTTACAGGCATGGTCGAACTATTTAACTAGTTCAAACCCCTCGCATTGCGAGGTGTTTGCTCACTCAAAAAACTGACAGGCTACTTCCGAAGAAGTATCCTATTTCATTATTTCTTGTGAACATTTGATATTTTAAGTTTTACAGCGATCTGAAGATCACTGCTGCACTTACATCAAATGCCCACACTTATCGACTGTTAATTGTTAAAGAACTGTATTCGGTTACTGCTTTCGCGCTATCGACAAAGCGTTGTGTTTGTCAGCTGCGAAGAAGGAAGAGTATGAAGCATTTTGCTACGTCCGTCAACTCCTTCTTTTTTCTCACTTTACGCTGCATTTGCATGCGTCGTTCAGCGAGGGGGCGAATTATAGCCAAGCAACAGCGTGTCCGCAAGAGCCATTTATGGCAAGACAAACGATTTCACCAAGGTCAGCTCGCCAGCAGCCCGCATCGGTACCTGGAAGCTCTGCAGCTTTTCACGCGGCGTGCCTTCGTTGGTGATGACCGATATGCGGGCGACAGTCAGCATGGCGGTGTTCTCGCCGCTGCCGTAGTAATTGACATAGACGTGATAATTGCCCTTCAGGGGTGCCGCGCTGGAAAAAATCTCCGGGCCATAGCCGGTGGTCACGTCCACATCCAGCGCGCCGCCATCTTTCAAGACGCGATTGCCGTACCAGGCGTGGCCACCGTCCGGCGTGACCACGTGCATATCGAGGTCCGTGCCGGCGCTGTCCCACGACAGCACGATACGCAGGCGCGCCTGCGTCTTGCCCTGGTAGCTGTCGACAAACTGGGTGCGCGCGCGGCTCCTGCCATCCGGCGAGCGCACTTCCACGCTGTTCGAGCCGCTGCCGAATCCATACGGGCGTCCGTAGCTGCCATCCTCGCCCACTTCCATCGGCATCGCCACGCCATTGACCACCAAAGTAGCGGGCTTGCCCTTGACGGCGCCTGCGATGCGTCCCCTTATCTGCGCCGTCTCGGCCTGGCCTGGCTGCAGGTTGACGGACGCGGCGGGGTAATTCACCGCTTGCGTATAGTCCTCGCGCGCGCCGGCCGAATTGCGCCAGCCGCCCTTCGGTGCATCGATGGTGACCTGGGCCTGCGCCCAGAGTGGCAATAGCATCAGGGGAATCGAGCAACGGATATAAAAACTCACAGGGCCTCCAGGTTAAGGTCGACGAGCCGGCGGGCCAGCCGCTCGACATATTCTTCGTCCTGGCCGCGCGGATGACGGCGCAGGCCAAGATGCAGGTATTCATGGGCCAGGGTGATGCGGTCTTCGCGCGTGGCCAGCGGCCGCATGAAGATACGGTTGCGCGACTGCTCCGAATACGGCGCACCACTCTGCAAGGCACAGACCAGCGGCGCTTGTGGTGGCGCCTCGTAGCCGGCCTCGCGCAGCAGCACGCGCTGCCAGCGCGGCACGGACCGCGCCAGCCAATCCTCGTTCTGCGCTAGGCGCTGGCAACGCGCGCCGGTATTGCCGAAGGTACTCAACGCGCCGCCGGGATAAGCTGCCGCCAGCAATTCATCATAGTGCTTGCCCTGTTTGGCCTGGCGCACCGCCTCGCTCCATGCCATGGTGCCCTCGGACGGCAAGTTCGTGTGATAGCGCACGGTGACACCATCGACGATCAACTGGTCGGTCCAGCGCGCAATCGCCAGCGCCGCCGGCGTGGCGGGGCTGGGACTGACGCGCTGGGTCGCACTGCTGTCGGCGATCTGCTGGCAGCCTGCCACGGTCACGGCGTTCTGCTGCAGATACGTGCGCGCGGCAATCGCCAGCGCCTTGGCCGCTTCCGGCTCGCCGGCATTCGCTTCGCGGTCGAGCACGCGCGCCACATATTCATTGACGCCGAAGCGGCCTCGCAATTGCGGGCGGCCGCCCTTCTCCTGCAGCAGCATCAACTCGCCGGTGCTGCGCAGGGCCAGGTTCTGGCCATTTTCGAATTGCACATGGTAGCGGCCATTGAGCGGGCCAGGTGCAGCCACGCCACGCTCGCCGCGCACGGCACGGATCGGATAGCGCTTGAAGTAATCGACCACCACGCAGCCGCCATCGTCGGCCGCGCCCACTGGCGGCAAACTGGCGGCCAGTCTGGGCGCCCACTGCGCAAAGACATTGCTGCTGCCACCCGCGCCGCCAAACCAGATCGGCGTGCCGTCGGCCAGCCAGCCGGCCGCGCCGCCGATACGCTCTTCTGCCCAGCGCTGCTCGTGCCAGGAATACGTCTTCACGCGCAGCTGGCTGCCGAACCAGCGCGCCGCACCAAAGCCGCGCCCATCGAGCACCACGCGCAGCAGCGCCGCTTCGGCATCCGCGCGGCTGGCAGCCGGGATGCTGCCCAGCGCGCGCAGCAGGCTGTCCAGGCGCACCATGCGCGCCGGCGCCAGCTGCGCGGGGTCGGACAGCCAGGCAAAATCGCCTGTCGGTGCGCTACCCAGGCGGCCCGTCCAGTACTGGCGCCATGAAGCCGGCGCGATCATCAGACGCCTGGGCGAGAAAAACAGGCCGCAGGACTGCGCCAGCGCCGCGTCGTGGCCGATGCTCTGGCCCGCATCGCAGCAATACACTTCTTCCGGATCGCGGCCGCCGCAGCGGTAGTCCGGCATCGCCACCTTGCTATCGCTCGCGTACACATATACGAACAGCTTCCACAGGCTGGCCAGCGGCACCTGCCGCGCGCCGTCAAACGGCGGCGGCGCCGTGCCGCCCTGGCGCAACTGCCGCACTTCCGTCTTGCCGTCGCGCCACCAGGCGACATCCAGCGATGCAGACCGGGCAGGAGCGGCCAGCAGCAGGGTCGCCATCAACGCAGGAAGTACCACACGCATCACTCGACCTTCAACGCGCGCGTGGCCTTGCCGCCACCCTCGATGGCTTTCTGCTCCGGCTGGTACATGCGATAAAAGCGCGCTGGCGGCAGCACATAACTGCCCTTCTGTGCAAAGCGGATCAAATGGCGTACGGTCACGTCGCCGGCCAAAGGCTCGATCGGCACCGCATAGCCGTCGCGGCGCTCGGCATGACGCGCGCGTTCCAGCGCGGCCGGCTTGTCACCCGCCATGACCATGCCCCAGGTGGTCGATTCGACCATGGCGCCCGGCGGCAGCGCCACTTCCAGCAGACCAAAACGGTGCTTCGCACCCGGCGCCGCTTTCAAGGTGATTTCATCGAGGTACAGCGCGTCCGTGCTGAGCGCCTCGCCCGGCTTGACCAGCTCCGTCGTGTAGCCGCCCTTGCCCGCCTTCATGCGCAGGATGCGCCGTTCGACGGTGACCGGCAAGGTCTGCGTTTCGGCAGCGTGGCTGTCGTACTGCAGCACGGCCACCGTGCCGACCGGCGCCGGGGTCGATGCAGCGAGACGCAGTTTGTCAGGCAGGCCCTTGGCATCGCTCCAACGCCAGAGCGGCTGCCCGCCGCGGCTGTCGCGCTTTTGCCATGCGCCGTCCGGCGCGACGGCCGGCCCCTTGCCAAACAATGCGCCGCCCAGCTTTTTTTGCACCCACAACAAGGTCATCGCACGGTCCAGGGTCGGCATCTCGGCGCGCACGCTGGCCAGCACCGCCTCGGCCTGGGTAGCCGGCACTTCGCCAGCCAGCATCAGCAGGGCCTGCGCCACCGGCGCTTTCGATTCGTGCAGCACCTGCCACGCGCTGGCCACTTGCAGCTGCAGCGAATGCGGCAGGGCGATGCCGTTCTGGGCGGCGACCAGCGCCACCAGGCCCAGCGACATCGCTTGCGCTTCGCGGTCAGAAGCACCGCCCAGCAGCAGGCTGCCGCTGTCGCCCGTCTGGCGCGGCTTGCCGCCCAGGACGGCGATAGCGCTGTCGTCCACCAGGCCCGCCGCCAACGTCTGCGTGGGCAGGCCCATCTCGCGCGCCATCCACAGCACCAGCGCGCGGTCGCCCATCGCATCTTTCAAGCCATGTTCGCTGTAGACGGCCAGCAGCTTGTTCCAGTGTTCGGGCGGCAGCTCGATGCGCAGCGCGCGCGCCGCGTACCAGTCGGCGTAATAGGCGTAAGCCGTCATCAAGGCATTGCCGGCCGTGGCATTGCCCCACCAGCCGAAGACGGCATTCGGACCGGCCATGGAGACCAGGCGCAGGCGCTGCGCAGTCAGCAGCGTTTGCAGGGCGCCGGCATCCGCTCCCAGGCTTTGCGTGGCCAGCGCCAGCGGAATCAGGCGGCTCGCCGTCTGCTCCACGCAGCCATATGGATAGTCGATCAGATCGTCGGCAATGCGCGCGAAGTGGCTGGCGGCTCCTTGCGCGAACGAGAGGCGGATATTGCGCGCATCCGCCGGCAGCTTGAGGGGAATCTCACCAGCGGCGCCATCGAGCGGCAGCACCAGCGTGCGCGGGCTGCTCCAGGCGGCGGGCAGCGTCTGCATGGTGGTGTCGAGCGCATCGACCAGCTTGCCGTTCTGTTTCAGTTCCAGCCGCAGCGGCCCCGCAGCGCCAGCAGCGAGCGGAAATTCGACGTAATTGACGCCCGGCTTGGCGGTCAGTTTTTCCGTCTTCGCTTGCGTGCCGCCTGCACCGCCGGAAAGCACCACGTCAAGCGCCTGCTCCTTGCCCGTCTGGTTGAACACGGCCACCGAAGCGCGCGGCGCATCGCCGGCGCGCATCCAGTCAGGCGCGGTCCACTTGGCATAGTAATTCTTGTCCGAACGCAGATAGGCGGTACGCTGGCCGACCCGTCCCTGCTCATCCATAGCGCGGCCCGTGATCCTCCAGCGGGTCAGCGCATCGGGCATGATGAAGCTCACGCGCGCATTGCCATTGGCATCGGTCTTCAGCGATGGCGCCCAGTACGCGGTATCGATATTGTCGCGGCGCGGACGTTCGAGTACCTTGACGCCCCGCTCGTTGTAGTTGTGGCGCGCCGGTGCGCCCGCTGTGCGCCCCTGCGCCATGTCGTAGCTGATGAAAGACAGGCTGGCCGTGGTGCGCACATTGTTGCGGCGCGGATGATAGAAGAAGTCGCCGATGTCCGGCGCGATTTCCGGCTGCAGCACATAGATCATTTCATCGACCACGCCCAGCGCCACCAGGGTGCTCAGGGGCTTGCCGTCCAGGGTCGCCTTGACGTCCAGGGTGACCTTCTCGCCCGGCTGGTAAACCTCCTTGTCGCTCTTGAACTGCAGCGCGATGCGCGGCTCGATCACTTGCAGGCCGGCATTCTCGAAGACGAAATCGCCATTGCGGGTATAGGCTACCGAGAACGTCATGTTCGGCCCATGCTCCTCCTTGACGGGAATGCGCACGCGCCACTGCCGCGGCGCCACGCGCTTCGCCTGGTACCAATCAGCGGCGCCGGCCATCAAGCCATGGTGCTCCACCTTGTCGCGCTCGAGCGTGAACAGCGCCTGGTCGACCTTGTCGGAGAAAGTGATCAAGGCTTCGGCGGTGTCGCCCGGACGATAGCGGGCGCGGTCCAGCACGATCTCGATGCTGCCCGGCGTCGCCTGCACGCCGTCACCCGACACCCAGTGGCTGGCGGCGGCCAGCAAGTTGCCCCGTTCGTCGCGCAGCGCCAGCTGATACGAGCCCGATGCGGGGAATGTCACATCCCAGCCCTTGGCGGCCGGATCAAATTCGCCCTCGGTCTTGCCCTGTTTTTCCAGCTGCACCATCTCCCAGCGCACGGGCTTGGCCGCGCTTTGGCCATCGGCCACCAGGTCGAAATGCACGTTTTGTCCCGGATCGGAAAACTGGCGCACGGCCTTCAGCTGGTAGCTGCTGCTCGAACGCTCTATCATCAGCTCGCGCGTCGTCTTGACGCGGTAGGCTGCGCCATCGGTGGCCAGCACGGTCAGGATGTAGCGCGACGGATCGGCGGCGGGCGGCAAGGTGAAGTCCACATTGCCGCTGCCATCGCTCGTCACTTCCTCGGTTTTCAAGGCCACGGGGAACAGGCCGCTGTAACGCAGTTCGCCCTCGACCATGGTGTTTTGCTGGCTGCGCAGCGACAAGGTCATCTTCGCGTTTTTCACCGGCTTGCCATCGGGGTAACGCAGCGCGATGCTGCCCTTGACCGCCTCGCCCGTCTTGAATTCCGGTTTCGATGGCTGGACGTTGATTTCAAAGTGCGGCTTGACGTATTCGGCCACGCGGAAGGCCGCGCCATATGCGCCATCCTTGTAATTGAAGCGCAGCTCATAGCCGCCGGCGGTGGCTTCCGCGGGCAGGCGGAAGCGCGTGTCGGCGCCCGTGTCGCCGGACAGCTGCAGCGTTTGCGTCAGCAGCGGCGTGCCGTTCGGATTGAGCACGGTCAGGCTCAGCGGCGCAGCAGCGGCCGCCTGCGATGCGCGCGCCGAAGTGAATTCTCGTCCCAAAAACTTGACGTTGATTTCGTCGCCGGGCCGGTACAGGGGCCGGTCGGTTACCGCATAAATCTTGGTGTTATAGATTTCGCTGTCATAGTAAAAATTCTCGGACACGAACACGCCGCCGTCGCGGTCCTGGCCCAGTACATACGTATGTTCCGGGCTGCCGCGCTCGAGCGAGGCGACGCCATCGGCGCCCGTGGTGGCCGACTGCAGCACGCCGGTGCCGTCGGTCCACGCCACGCTGGCGCCAGCCACGGCGGCGCTGTTGTCGCGCCGTGCCGTCCACACCAGCATCTGGCCGGACGATACCTTGGTGACGGCCACCGTGTCCGACACGAACACCAGGGTGGTGGCGCGGTGCTCGCCGATGATCGCTTCGATCAGGTACAAGCCCGGCTTGCGTTTACCCAGCGGTATCATCACGTTGCCGGCGCCGGCGACGATGAAGTCGCTGCTGGAGCCATCGAGCTTGACGCCTTTCGGCGGCGCGATGGCCTTGGCTTGCCAGATCGGATAGCGGAAGCTGTCGACCAGCTCCATACCCTTGATCGGCTTGTATTGCGGATGGTTGGCAAACACGGTCGGTTTGCGGATCGCGTCATTCGTCGCCAGTTGCGGCTGCTCTTTCGTGACCGCGCGGCGCGCGTCGCCGGAAAACAGCTTGCGCCAGGCCAGGCGCGACTGCTTCCACCAGCTATCCCACAGAAAGCTCAGCGTATTGGCCAGTCCCTCGCCCTGGTAATTGCCTTCAACCTGGATGCGGTGCAGATTGCGCTGCTTTTTCAGGAATTCCATCGGCTCGGGCACGCGGTAGACGACGATGTCGGCGCCCGAATACGCTTCCAGGTTCATGCGTCCCATATCGCGGCCCGGCACTTCCAGCCGCACGCGTGCTTCATCAAGACTGCCGTAGCTGGCGTCCGACAGCAGGAAGAAGGGCTCGCCCTTGAGGGTGCTGTAGTTGCTCGGTTCGCGCTGCTGCGCGGAGGCACCGCCTATGAGCACCAGCGCCAGCAGGCCGGCAAATAGCAGCTTCATGAAAAAAATCGGCTTCATGATAAGAACGCCAGCCGGAACACGCCGGCGAAATTCGGATTGTTGACCACAGGTTGCCACCGCGTGTCCTTCCAGCTCGTAAGTTCTTTGATATCGACGGTCCGCAGACCATTGTCGTCGGGGGTGACGGTGCCGGTGTGGTAGGCGATGCGCGCCCCCATCCAGACCATCAGGTGCTGTTCGTCGCCCTGGTCGAAAAACAGCAGGTCGCCGGGCAGCGCCTGGCTGATTTCGCGGGCGATGAAACGGCTGTTGTGCTGCACCAGCGCCAGCGCCGTGACGAAGTGGCCGACACTACCGCCCGTCTGCACCCAGCGGTTGCGCAAAGCTGCCTGCTTCGCGTCCAGTTCCAGCTCGGGCGGCAGGCGCCGGTCGCTGGCGATGCCGTTCGCATGCAGCCACTTCGCGTCATGCACAGTCAAGGCTTCGTTGACGGCAAAGCGCACCAGGCCGGCGCAATCGCGGTGCGTCCAGCGCGGTGACGGCCCGCGTTCGATCTGCGCATTGACGATACGCAGCATCCAGGCCTGGAAGGCGCGGCTCTGGGCCTGCGACAGCTGCACTTGCGGTTCGGCGGCCGCGCGCAGGGCCCACGCGGGCATTGCCACGGTGGCGGCGCAGGCCGCCAGCAATCGCAAGGCGGCACGGCGCGCATGCCGCACCGTCATCGCGCGGTCTCCTGCCATTCCAGCGTTTCCCATGACGTGCCGCTGGCTGGCTGCCGCTTGAGCACCATGCGCAGCGGCGGGTATTTTTTCAAGGCGTTCAGGCGCGGCACCAGGTGTTCATTGGCGGCCGCGCGCAGTACCGGTTCGTTGTTCGCCGGCAGGGTATCGAAGGCTTCCAGCTGGATCAGCCGGGCCAGCGATGCCGGCGCGATCAGGCCGATCGTGCGGGAAGCATCGGGCAGCAGGTCGCTGGCGGCCGGCGCCTGCTTGCGGCGCACGGCCAGCACCTGGTCCACCAGCTTGCCGTCGGCCGAGAAGACCACCGTATTACCGGCCACGGCCAGCGCCGGCGTGGCCTGGCCCAGGGCCGTGGCGACGCTGCGCTCCCAACGAACGGCGCCATCCTTGCCAGTGGTCTTGCGCACGGGGTCCTTGCCGCCAATGGCCGCCTCGAACAGGCTGCCATATACAGCGTCATCACCGGCTTGCGCACTGCGGGTGGCCACGAACACGGGCGTATGCAGGCGCGAAGTACCGTACCAGCACGCGGCGGCAGGGCCTTGCAAGTGTCCGGCCAGCGGCACCACCGGCGCCGATGTCTTGTCGCCCAGGCGCTTGAGCACTGGCTGCAGCGCGGTCCAGTCGACCGGCACGCTGAAACAGGCGCTCGGGTTGTGCGGCAGCACGGGCCACAAGGCGCTGCTGTCGTAGCCGCCCTTGCCGCTCTTGTTCAATTTATCGGCATTGAGCAGCACCTTGGACTGCCAGGCGCCCTTGCTGAAATCGAAGCGCAGCGCTTCAAGCGCGCCAAAGAAGGGCTGGTAACCGAATGACAGGAAGTCCGCCTTGACGGCGATGCTGTGGCCCTCGGGCGCGGCGCTGTCGAGATGGAACTGCGGATGAAAGACATTCTGTTTGGCCGGCTCCGGCGCCAGCAGGCTGGCCACGGTTTTCTCGGCCGTGCCATCGCCATTCTTGCCATCGATGCCGCCATACAGCATGCCGGGATGGGACAGGATGACGAGGCGCTGGCCGTGCGCGGCAAACAGCAAGGTGCGCTGGTAGGCGTAATTGAGCGCGTACACTGGCACTTGGCCGCCATCGACGCGCAAGCTGCCGGCCACGCGCATTTGCGTATCCTTCAAGGCGATCTTGCCCGCTTCCTCGAGCAGGCGCGTCAACTGGCCACGCGACACGGCGATGGCGAAGTGCTTGAGCGAGCCGTCGGCGTCGCGCCACAGGGCCACTTCCGCAGGCTGGTCCAGCACCATGCGCAGCAGCTGGTCGCCCCATCCCAGCTCATGTTCGTAGGCGATGCGGCGCAAGCTGCCCTTCAGGCCCAGCCGGTCTTCGCTCTGCTCGTAATAGAAGAGGAAATCCTCGCGCAGCACGTCGCGCGCCAGCGGCACCGTCAGCAGGTCGCGCGGCAAGGTCGACAGGCTTTTCGTCCGGACCAGCGCGTCGGGCCGGGATAAATCCAGCTTCAGGCTGTTGACCGGCTCCATCGCGCCCCAGCCGAAGACGCGGTAGCCGACCAGCGCGGCCGCCACCAGCGCCACCCCGGCAAGTGCCCCGACCAGGACTTTTTTATTAAGCACTTTTTTATCTTGTACTTTTTTCGCCAGCACCGTGTATTCCTTTACCCTGCCGTAGCATTGACAAGTTAGTAATTATTGACAAATGGTAACATGGCATTTCTGGCCGCAGCGCACCGGTGACGCGACAGCGTAAAATAGCGGTTTCGCCGTTTCCATCGCCTCCCATGACCATCCTGCTCTCCACCCTGAATGCCCGCTACACCCACGCCTCGCTGGGATTGCGCTATTTGCTGGCCAATATGGGGCCGTTGCAGGCGCAGACGCGGCTGCAGGAATTCGTCATCGGCACGAAAACCACGGAACTGGTCGAGCGCATCCTCGTCAACAAGCCGCGCATCATCGGTTTTGGCGTGTATATATGGAACGTCGAGGAAACAACGAAGCTGGTGGCCATGCTCAAGCGCGTGGCGCCCGAGGTCATCATCGTGCTGGGCGGGCCGGAAGTGTCGCATGAGGCGGGCGAGCAAGAGATCGTCAAACTGGCCGACTACCTGATCACGGGCTGGGGCGACGTCACCTTCCCCAAGCTGTGCGGCGAGATCCTCAACGGGCCGAAGCCGCTGATGAAGATCCATGCCGGCGTGCAAGCCCCGCTGGCGGAACTGCAACTGCCCTACTCCTTGTATACAGACGACGATATCCGCCACCGCACGATTTACGTGGAAGCATCGCGCGGCTGCCCGTTCAAGTGCGAATTCTGCCTGTCCGCACTGGACAAGACGGCCTGGCCCTTCGCCCTGGAAAATTTCCTGGCCGAGATGGAATCCCTGCATGCGCGCGGCGCCCGCCTGTTCAAGTTCGTCGACCGCACCTTCAACCTGAACATCAAGACCAGCTTGAAGATCATGCAGTTCTTTCTGGACAAGATCGAGGCGAACCCGGACGATCCCATCTATGCCCACTTCGAACTGGTGCCCGACCACTTGCCCGATGCCTTGAAAGCAGGCATCAGCAAGTTCCCGCCCGGCGCGCTGCAGTTCGAGATCGGCATCCAGAGCTTCAATCCGGACGTGCAATCGCTGGTCAGCCGCAAGCAGGACAATCAAAAGGCGGCCGACAACATCCGCTGGCTGTGCGAAGAATCGAACGCCCACCTGCACGTGGACTTGATCGCCGGCTTGCCGGGTGAGGATGAAGCGAGTTTCGCGGCCGGCTTCAACAAGCTGGTGGCCTTGAAACCGCATGAAATCCAGTTCGGCATATTAAAGCGGCTGCGCGGCACGCCCATCATCCGCCATACGGAAAACTATGGCATGGTGTTCGATCCGCACCCGCCCTATACCATCCTGGCGAATAAACAGCTCGATTTCATGAGCATGCAGCGCCTCGTGCGCTTCGCCCGCTATTGGGACCTGGTGGCCAACTCGGGCCGCTTCGCCAATACGGTGCAATGGATGCTCGGTGATGCGCCTTTTGAAAACTTCATGGATTTTTCGAACTGGCTGTACGCCCACACGGATGCCACCCACCGCATCGCCATGGAACGCCTGGCCAAGCTGGTGGCGCAATGGCTGCAGACGCGCGGCATGAGCGCGGTCGAGGCCAATGCCCTGCTGGCCAGCGACTATGCGGGCGGCGCGCAGGCGGCCGCGCATGGCAAGCCAAGCGAAGTGAGTACTAGCGGCGCCAAGGTGCGCCCGGACGTGGCCCTGCCGCAGCGGCAGGCACGCCATCTGGCTTCCTGACAGGCTGGCGATTGAACAGCGGTGGCGGTCTGCGCCATTCTCCCTTAAACTGGCACGATGCCGACTGTACAATCGCCGAAACTGACCCTCTCCCAGACCAGCTCCCAACAGGGAGCCCTTGTCACTGCCAGCGGCACCTGGCAGGTGCACGCGCTGGCGCATGACAATGCCATCAAGGCCATCGATGCCCAGCTCAAGCCCTTGCAGGGCGATACCAAGGCGCAATGGGACCTGTCGGCCATCGACAGCATGGACCATATCGGCGCCCAGCTGTTCTGGAATGCCTGGGGCAAGCAGCGTCCGGCGCAGCTGACCCTGGCGCCGTCGCAGGAAGAGTTTTTCAGGCGCATCGAAGAAACGGGGCCGTTGGAAACGCCGCCCTCGCGCGCCAACCGCCTCACGCCCGTGATGAAACTGGGCATGGCCATCCTGCTGTTTTTCGAACATTTGAAGGGTTTTATTGCCCTCGTGGGCCAGGTGACGCAGGATATCGGCCGCTTCGCGCGCCATCCGATGCGCGGGCCATGGCGTGAAATTTCCGCCAATATCTTCCATGCGGGCTTCCAGGCGCTGGGCATCACGGCCCTCGTCGGCTTTCTGATCGGCGTGGTGCTGTCCTATCTGTCAGCGCAGCAGCTGCGCGCCTTTGGCGGCGACATCTACCTGGTCAACCTGCTGGGCATGAGCGTCATCCGCGAACTGGGACCGCTGCTCGCCGCCATCCTCGTCGCCGGGCGCTCGGGCTCGTCCATCACGGCCCAGCTGGGCGTCATGCGCGTCACGGAAGAGCTCGACGCCATGCTGGTGATGGGCATTTCGCACGGATTCCGCCTGATCATGCCGAAAGTGCTGGCCCTGGCCATTTCCATGCCCCTGCTCGTCATCTGGACGGATACGGCCGCGCTGATCGGCGGCATGGTGGCGGCCAAGGTGGAACTGAACCTGTCAGCGCGCTACTTCATCCAGAAGCTGCCCGACGCCGTGCCGCTGGCCAACTACATGATCGGCCTGGGCAAAGGCGTCATCTTCGGCATGCTGATCGCGCTGGTCTCGTGCCACTTCGGCCTGCGCATCAAGGCCAACACGGAAAGCCTGGGGCGCGGCACCACCACCGCCGTCGTCACGGCCATCACGGTCGTGATCCTGGCCGACGCCGTGTTCGCCATCGTCTTCAATGGAGTGGGCTACTGATGGCGGACGACACCAATATCGCTTGCGGCACCGGCAAGGAAGGCCAGTTCAACCTGCACGGCGACGCGCCCGTGGTGGACATCACCAATCTGTGGACCAAATTCGGCCGCACCGTCGTGCACCAGGACTTGAACCTGGAAATCGAACGGGGTGAAATCCTGTCCATCGTGGGCGGCTCCGGCACGGGCAAGACGGTGCTGCTGCGCCAGATGCTGGGCCTGGAACATCCGGCGCGGGGATGCGTCAAAGTTTTTGGCGAAGATATCAACCAGGCAAGTTCCGACCAGCTGCAACAGTTACGCAACCACTGGGGCATGCTGTTCCAGCAAGGCGCCCTGTATTCGGCCCTGACCGTGTTCGACAATGTGGCCCAGCCGATGCGCGAATTGCGCGTGCTGCCCGAAGCCCTGGTGCACGACGCGGTACTATTAAAGATGAACATGGTGGGCCTGGGCCCGGAACATGCGCTGAAAATGCCCTCGGACTTGTCGGGCGGCATGATCAAGCGCGTGGCGCTGGCCCGCGCCCTGGCGCTGGAACCGAAATTATTATTCCTCGACGAACCCACGGCGGGCCTGGACCCGGACCTGTCGGAAAGTTTTGTCGCCCTGATCCAGTCGCTGCACCGCGAATTGGGCTTGACAGTGGTGATGGTCACGCATGACCTAGACACTTTGTTCGCCCTGTCCACGCGCATCGCCGTGCTGGCGGAAAAACACGTGATCGCCATCGGCCCCACGCGCGAGGTGATCGAAGTCGACCACCCGTTCATCAAGCAATTTTTCCTCGGCGACCGCGGCAAGCGCGCGCTGGCCGTCCTCGATGAGAAACAGGCGGCGGCGGGCAATGCGGCGCAGCCAGGCGACGACGCCGGCACAGACAAGAAAGCGGAGAAGTAATGGAAAACAGATCACATGCCCTGATGACGGGATTTTTTACGCTCACCCTGCTGGTGGCCGCCATTCTGTTCGGCGTCTGGTTCAACCGCGACCGCGTGGAACGGGTGCCGTACCTGCTCGCCACCACCCTGTCCGTGCCGGGCCTGAACCCGCAGGCGACCGTGCGCTACCGGGGCCTGGAAGTGGGCAAGGTCGACGCCATCGACTTCGACACGCAAAAGGCGGGGCAAATCCTCGTGCACATCAGCGTGGCGCCCGATACCCCCGTCACCAGCACCACCTTTGCCACCCTCGGCTACCAGGGCGTGACGGGTATCGCCTACATCCAGCTCGACGATGAACAGGTGGGCTCGAAACTGCTGGGCACCAGCAAGGACAAGCCGTCGCTGATTCCCCTGCGCGCGGGCTTGCTCGACCAGCTGGAAAAGCGCGGCAAACGCATCCTCGACCAGGCCGAACAGATCACCAACAAGGTCAACAACCTGCTCAGCCCCGAGAACCAGGCGGCCATGCTGGGCGCCTTCAATGAAGTGGGCAAGGCGGCCAAGGCCTTTGGCGCCATTCCGCAGCAGCTCGAGCCGACCCTGACGCAATTGCCGCAACTGACGGAACAGACGCGGCAAACCTTGACGGCCGTCAGCACGGCCGGCAAGAACGTGTCGGACTTGACGGCCACGTGGAAAAAGCTGGGCAACGATATCCAGGCGCCCGGCGGCGTGCTCGACAAGGTCAATGGCACGGTCGACCGGGTCGGCAACTCGGTGGAAACGGTGGCCAATGGCGTATCGCTGGAAGTCTTGCCACAGGTAATAGAGCTGAGCGGCGAGGCGCGCTCCTCGATGCGCGCCCTGAAAACCACCATGAGCACGCTCAATGAACAGCCGCAGAGCATCTTGTTCGGCGCCCCAGACATCCCACCCGGCCCGGGCGAGCCCGGTTTTTCGGCGCCGGGCAAATAAGGAGAACACCGCATGCCTATCCCACGCAATCTCAGCGCACTCGTCCTGGCCACCGCATTCCTGCTGGGCGGTTGCGCCAGCCGCGGCCCCGTCCCCACGTTTTATGATTTCGGCCCGGCCGCGCCGCTGGCCGCCGCGCAGCCGGCGGCGCCAGCCGTGCCCGTGCTGGTGATCGCCGACGCCAACGGTCCATCCTGGCTGGACAGCCAGCGCATGTATTACCGCTTGCTGTACGCCGATGCGCAGCAATCGCGCCCGTACGCCTACAACCGCTGGAACACGCCGCCGCTGCAACTGCTGAGCCAGCGCCTGAAAACCCGCGTGGCGCAAAGCGGCGTGAAAGTGCTGTCGACCACGGACGCGGCCGCCGGCATGCCCCTGCTGCGCATCGACGTCGATGATTTTTCGCAAGCTTTCGATACGCAAACGCAGAGCAGCGGCCATGTCTCGCTGCGCGCCTCGCTGTTCCGCGGCCACCGCCTGATCGACCAGAAAACCTTCAGCCGCAGCGGCCCGGCAAGCAGCGCCGACGCGCAAGGGGGCGCGCAGGCGCTGGCGGCGGCCTCGGACGCCATCGCCGCCGACCTGCTGACCTGGCTGGGCACGCTGACCATCCCGAAAGAATGACGGCGCCAGCTTCCCCCGCCAGTCCGGCGGCGCCACTGCCGCCCGTCCGCTCCTCGCCCGTGTCGCGCGCGACCCTGCTCGCCTACGTCTTCCTGATCGTGTACGCCAGCTGGTTTCCGTTCACGGGTTGGCACAGCAATGGCCTGTCGCCGCTGACGTTCCTGGAAAACACGCGCATGCCCCGCTACTGGACGGGCTTTGACGTGGGCATCAATGTCGTCGGCTACATCCCGCTGGGCGCCTTGATCGTGTATTCACTGTTTCCACGCATCACGGGTTTCTTTGCCGTCATCGTCGCCAGCCTGTGCGGCATGTTGATTTCCGGCAGCATGGAAGCCGTGCAAACCTATTTGCCCAGCCGCGTATCGTCGAATCTGGACTTTTATACGAATTCGGCCGGCTGCTGCATCGGTTCCATCATCGGCGCCCTGACGGCGCGCAAGCTGCTCGACCATAGCCATTTGTACCGCTTGCGCCAGCGCTGGTTTGCCCAACATGCCAGCCAGGGCCTGGTGCTGGTGGCCCTGTGGCCGCTGGCGCAGATCTATCCGCAAGGCTATCTGTTCGGCCTGGGCCAGCTGCTGCCCATCCTGTCGGACTGGCTGTCGCGCCTGGCGGGCATGGAGATCGACCTGGCCACCTACCTGCGTCCCGACGTGATCTTAACCGTCGAGCAATATTGGCTTTCGGAAACCATCATCACGGCGTGCGGCATGACGGGCGCCGTGCTTACCTTGCTGTGCCTGCTGCGCCGCGCCGCGCCCCGCACCGTGCTGATGCTGATCCTCATCGCCGCCGCCCTGACCGTGCGCTCGATGGCCAGCGCGCTGCTGTTTTCGCCCGAAAACGCCTTCGTCTGGATCACGCCAGGCGCCCAGGGCGGTTTCCTGATCGGCCTGATCATGCTGGGCGGCCTGGCGTTCGCCCCGCACGTGGCGCAGCGCCGCATCGCGGCCGCCACCTTGCTGCTGAGCCTGGTGATGGTGAATACGACGCCGATCAACCCGTACTTCATGTCAACCTTGCAAGGCTGGGTGCAAGGTAAGTTCCTGAACTTCAATGGCGCGGCGCAATTCCTCGCCTTGCTGTGGCCCTTCATGGCCCTGTGGTTCCTGTGCCTGCCCTCGCACCGCCTGAACCGGCAGGAGGACGTGCAGCGCCAGCGTCGCGAAGACCACCCATAAGCGTTATCATGGCGCATTGATGAATCAGCAGGAGAATAGTATGAGCGACGCACCGTATTTTGAACGCCACGTTTTTTTCTGCATGAATAAACGTGAAGACGGCCGCAACAGCTGCGGCGACCATGGCGCGGAAGCGGCGCAAAAGCATTGCAAGCGCCGCATCAAGGAACTCGACATGAATGGCGCGGGCAAGATCCGCATCAACCAGGCCGGCTGCATGGACCGCTGCGAAGAAGGCCCGCTGCTGGTGATCTACCCGGAAGCGACCTGGTACACCTATGTCGACACCAGCGATATCGATGAAATCATCGATACGCACCTGGTGGGCGGCAAAATTGTCGAACGCCTCAAGATTTAATGCCAATTTAAGAGATACCCACCAGTATGAGCATCATGAACAGAAACTCGGAAAAATTTACCCTCGCCGGCCATGCAGGCAGCATGGAAGGCTTGCTCGATTTCCCGGCAGACACTCCGCGCGGCATCGCTCTCGTTGCCCATCCGCACCCTTTGTACGGCGGCACGATGGATAACAAGGTCACGCAAACCCTGGCGCGCGCGTTTGTCACGCTCGGTTATGTGGTGGCGCGCATCAACTTCCGCGGCGTGGGCGCTTCCGAAGGCGTGCATGACCATGGCGCGGGCGAGACGGACGACATGCAATTGCTGTATGAACACATGCGCGGCCTGTACCCGGGCTTGCCCGTGGCCTTGTCCGGTTTCTCGTTCGGCACCTTCGTGCAATCGAAACTGCAGGAGCGCCTGGCTGCCGCCGGCACACCCGCCGAGCGCCTGGCGCTGATCGGCAGCGCGGCCGGCAAGTGGGCCATGGCTGATATTCCCGCCGACACCATCTTGATCCACGGCGAACTGGACGACACGATTCCCCTGTCCGCCGTCTTCGACTGGGCCCGTCCACAAGACATTCCCGTGATCGTGATCCCCGGCGCCGACCACTTTTTCCACCGCAAGCTCAACCACATCAAGAACCTCGTGATTGCCCTGTGGCATGGTGACAAACCCGCAATCGCAGCAGATGATCATTGAAGTGTGGGCTTACTAGCGCCTCCACGGCTATAATTGATCCGTTTTTTCCACGCGGCCATGCAGGTAGCAACAGCATGGCCCTCAGCCTTCATCTTTTTCTCGCAGACCAGCCCCATGAAAAAACTTTTAGCGGCACTGGCCTCCAGTGTATTTTTCTTTTCCGCCGCCTACGCCCAGAGCGTTCCAGCCCCGACCATCGCCGCCAAGTCCTGGCTGTTGCTTGACGCCACCAGTGGCCAGATCATTGCTTCGCAAGATCCGGACGCGCGCATCGAGCCGGCATCGTTGACCAAGATCATGACGGCTTACCTGACGTTTGCCGCCATCCGCGAAAAGAAACTGGCACTGGACCAAAAAGTGAACGTGTCCGTGCGCGCCTGGAAAGTCGATTCGAGCAGCTCGAAGATGTTCATCGACCCGGCTACCCCCGTCTCGATCGACGACTTGCTGCACGGCCTGATGATTCAATCGGGTAACGACGCCGCCGTGGCGCTGGCTGAAGCCGTTGCTGGCGATGAAGGCACGTTCGTCGTGCTGATGAACCGCGAAGCACAACGCATGGGCTTGAAAAACACGCGTTTTGCCAATCCGCATGGCTTGCCTAGCCCCGATAACTATTCCACGGCGCAAGACCTGTCCGTGCTGGCCAAGCGCGTGATCGCCGACTACCCGGAATTCTACAAAATCGATTCCATCAAAAGTTTTACGTACAACAAGATTACCCAGCCTAACCGCAACCGCCTGCTGTGGCTGGACCCAACCGTCGATGGCATGAAGACGGGCCACACGGAAGCGGCCGGCTATTGCATGATCGCGTCGGCCCGCCGTCCAGGCGGCACGGGCGAGCGCCGCCTGATCTCCGTGGTGCTGGGCACCTCGTCGGACCAGGCCCGCACGCAGGAAAGCCAGAAGCTGCTGAACTGGGGCTTCCAGAACTTCGATACGGTCAAGCTGTACTCGAAGGGCCAGGCCGTGGCCACGCCGGAAGTGTGGAAGGGCTCGAAAGGCACCGTGAAAATCGGTTTCGCCCGCGATGTGCTCGTCACCGTACCAAAAGGCACGGCTGCCAAGATGAAACCGGTGCTGGAACGCAAGGACCCGCTGGTCGCGCCATTGGCTGAAAACGCCCCTGTCGGCAAACTGAAAATGATGGTCGACGACAAGGTCCTGCTGGAACTGCCTGTCGTGGCGCTGGAAACCATCAACCAGGCCACGATCTTCGGCCGCGCCTGGGATTCGATGCGCCTGTGGATGAAATAAGCAGTTAGCCCCCCAAATAAAAAATGCCCGCAGATGCTGCGGGCATTTTTTTCGTCCGTAGACTTTACTTCGCCGGCGCATCCTTCAGATGCGGCTTGCGCGCCACAGGCGGAAAGGTGCCGTGGCGGCCTGCCGCAAACGTCGCCTCCGTCTGCGACGCTGCCACCGGCACAGATACCTTGCGCACCTTGGCCACCTGCGCCGCCGTCACCGGTGTGCCGCGGTTGCCCCAGCTGGTCTGGATGAAGGTCACCACCTGGGCAGTCTGCTCATCATTAAAAATGTCGGCATACGGCGCCATCGTCAGCGCCGACGGCGCCGTGCGCGTGGCCGGCACGGCGCCACCCGACAGCACGATGTTGATGGCCGACGTGGGATCGTTCGTCTGCAGCACGGCATTGCCGGCCAGCGCAGGGAAGGCCTTGTCGTAGCCCTTGCCGTCGGAGCGGTGGCAGCCGGCGCAGCGGTCCAGGTACAGCTGCGCGCCCTTGGAATTGACGATACCGCTGAACAATTGCTTGCCCAGCTTGTCATCGGCCACGAAGGCCGGCGTGGCCGGATTCGACGGCGGCAGCGACTTCAGGTATTTCGCCATCGCCGCCAGGTCGCCATCCGTCATGTGCTGCATGGAATGGGCCACCACATCGTTCATGGCGCCGAACGATGCCGTATGGCTGTTGCGGCCCGTTTTGAGGAATTCGGCGATCTCCGCCGCGCTCCAGCGCGCCAGGCCGCCGCCATGCTCATTGCGCAGCGAGGGCACGGACCAGCCGTCGATGACGCCGCCGCCGGCCAGGAACGTCGTGTTGCCTTCGTCCGTCAGCGATTTTTCCTGCATGCCCACGCCGCGCGCCGTGTGGCAGGCGCCGCAGTGGCCCAGGCCCTGCACCAGGTAGGCGCCGCGCAGCAATTGCGCGTCGCCCGTGGCTGGCGCCTTGTAGGGCTGCGGCGTGGGCGCGAAGGCCCAGCGCCAGATGGTCAAGGGGAAACGCATCGACAGCGGCCATGGAATATCGGCCGCCTTGTTCGGCGTCGGGTCCGCCTTCACGCCATGCATGAAGTAGGCGTACAGGGCCTGCATGTCCGCCTCGCTCAGGCGCGAATATGAGGGGTAGGGCATGGCCGGATACACGGTATAGCCATGTTTCGTCACGCCAGTGCGCATCAGTTTGTCGAAATCGGCAAAGCTCCAGTCGCCGATGCCGGCCTTTTTATCCGGCGTGATATTCGTGGAATACACCTTGCCGATCGGCGTTTCCATGCCCAGGCCGCCCGCGAACGGCTGGCCTTTCGTGCCGGCCGTATGGCAGGCGATGCAGTCGCCGGCGCGAGCCAGGTATTCGCCCTGGCGTATCAGCTGGGCGTTCGGGGTGGTGGCAGACCAGGCGATGCTGGGGGTACTGGAGGCAAGCGCCAGCAGCAGCGCGCCCACGGTATGGGTGAATGTGTTGTTCATCTTCTTGTTCTTTATCAGGCGACCAGGGGACGGGGATCTTTCAGGTATTGCTCGCGGATGGCCTTGGCCGACCAGTAGGTCAGCGCGCAAGCGAGGCCCGTCGGGTTGTAGCCGATACCGACCGGGAACACGCTGGAACCGACGGCAAACACGTTGTGCACGTCCCAGCTCTGCAGGTAGCGGTTGACGACGCTGGTCTTGCGGTCCGCGCCCATGGCCGTGCCGCCCGCCCAGTGGGTAGTCTGGTAGTTGCGCAAGTCGAGGTGGTCGCCCACGCTCTTGACGGACACCTTGATCGCTTCCGGATTCATGGCCTCGGCCACCTTCATCATCTTGTCGGTGACGAAACGGCTCATCTTGATATCGTTTTCCTTCCAGTCGAAGGTAAAGCGCAACAATTGCTGGCCATACTTGTCCGTGTAGGTGGGGTCGAGGTCGACATAGCAGTCCCGATACGTCATGTTGGCGCCGTGGCAGTCGAAGGAGACCGTGTTCAGATAGCTCTTCTTGACGGCCTTTTTCCAGGCCGAACCCCAAGCGGGCGTGCCGTCCGGCGTGGCGATGCCCGAGATGGGCTTGGAGCCGGCCGGGTTGCACCAGGCGGGCGAGCCGCCGACAAAGCCCAGCGGGCCATGGTCGAAATTGTCGCCATTCCAGTCATCGAGGGCGACGCCCGTGCCGCCGGCGCCGATGAAGGGGTTGGTGTTCGTGTCTTCCTTGAAGAAGGTCTGGATGGTGGACATCATCTGGTAGGCGATATTGCGCCCCACCACGCCTTCATTGCTGACGGGGTCGTACGGCTTGCCGATGCCCGAGAGCAAAAACAGATGTGCGTTGTTGTAGGCAAAGGCGCTGGCGATGACCAGGTCGGCCGGCTGCTCGACGGCCTTGCCGTCCGCATTGATGTAGGTCACGCCGGTAGCGCGTTTCTTGCTGCCGTCGAGATTGATGCGCACGACGTTGCAATTGGCGCGCAATTCAAAATTGGAGACCATGCGCAGGGCCGGCATGATGTTGACGTTGGGCGACGCCTTGGAATAGTTGTAGCAGGCGTAACCGGAGCAGAAACCGCAGAAATTGCACGGTCCCATCTGGCAACCATACGGGTTCGTGTACGGGCCGGACGCGTTCGACGACGCGTTGACGAACGGGTGATAACCGACGGCCTTGGCCGCGCGGCGGAACAGTTCGGCCGTGTACGGCACTTTTTGCGGCGCCAGCGCGTAATTGTCGGAGCGGTCGCCCTCGAACACATTGCCGTCGCCGACGACGATGCCGTTGACCTTATACGCCTGGCCCGAGGTGCCGAAGACTTTTTCCACGAAATCGAAGTGCGGCTCCAGCTCGGCGTAGGTCACGCCGAAGTCCTGGATCGTCATGCCTTCGGGGATGAATTTCTTGCCGTAGCGGCGTTCGTAGTGGCTGCGGATTTGCAGCTCTTCCGGCAAGACGCGCCAGTGCATGCCCGACCAGTGCAGACCTGCGCCGCCCACGCCCGTGCCGGGCTTGAAGGCGCCGATCTGGCGGTACGGCACGGCCACGCCCGTGATACTGTGGCGGAAGGTGAACGTGCTCTTCGACATATCCTGGAACAGCTTGCTGCGCTGGATGTAGGTCAGCTCGTCGAGGGTCTTCGGATAGGCGCCGTCGGGATAGGTGTCGCGGTACTCGCCGCGTTCCAGCGCGACCACGTTCAGGCCCGCTTCCGTCATTTCCTTGGCCATGATGGCGCCGGTCCAGCCAAAGCCGACAATCACGGCATCGACAGGCTTCATTTTTACATCTGGTTTGATATCACTCATGATGGTTTTTCTTTTTCTTTGATCTGCTACAAAAAGTCTTATGCGATAGAAACAGGCGGCAGCGGGTATTTCTTGCCGTATTGCTCCACCCAATCCATGTAATCGGCGCGCGCGCCGGGGAATCCCACCATCTTCCAGGCCAGCATGTCCTTGTTGCCACCGTGGACGGGGTCGCAAAAGTAGCCTTCGCGCGTGTTCTGCAGCAACTGGTTGAAGAAGACCTTGGCCGGCACTGCGCCGATGTCCAGGCTTCCCTTTTGCAATTGCGTGATGACGGCATCGCGCTCGGCCGCGTTCAGCTGCACGAAAGGCTTGCCGGACTGTTTATTGACGGCTGCATTGACGCCGGCTAGGGCGCTCTTGTACAGCTCGCGCGGCGCCATGTGGAACTGGTAGCCGAACTGTTCGATCGAGGGCACGAACGGCCCCTGCATGTACCACAGCGCGCCATACGCGTACGGCGTGTTCATCTGCAAGTCGATGAATTCATGCGCACCCGATTCCAGCGCGCCCGGCCCTTCGCCATCGGCCGGGATCAGCCGGTCGACCAGTGCGCACAATGTGGCCCATTCGGTGGCGTCGAAAAAGCGCGGTTTGTAGGCAGGCTGGTCCTTGGAGACGGCCATGGCCAGGCCGCCGCCGGCGCCGGCCAGCAAGGCCACGGCAGGCGCGGCGCCGACGGCCTTGCGCAGGAAGTTACGCCGGTGGGGCGAAATCCCGATGATTTTCATAGGTTTTCCTCAGGCGGCACGAGCCGCCACAGTGATGGATGTGGGAATCAGAAAGAAAATGCGGGCACGCGCCGCTGAGATTGCAGATTTCACGTAGAGATGACTGGAGTATCGCGGCGCGCTGCATCAACCTGCCGGTTAATTGACCAACATGATTGACAAGCAGTTGCTTTGCATTTACGGTGCGCATCGTACCATAATTAAAAGAAACATTCAGAGACAGGTTCGACGTGATTAAAAAAGAGGCAGCGGTGCGTGGCCGCCCGCGCAAGGCGGGCGTGGAAGATGCGGTACTGGAAGCGATCGTCATGCTGGTGCGCCAGCATGGGCTCGACGCCGTGACGATACAGATGGTGGCCGACGTGGCCGGCGTGGGGCGTCAGACGATCTACCGGCGCTGGCCGCGCCGCGAAGACATGCTGCTTGACGCGCTCGTCAAGCGCACGGCGGAAAAGCTGCAGCGCGCGCTCGACATGCCGGACGGCCAGGAAATCGAGGCGATCTGCGCACGCATCTTCGACAACCTGAACGCCGACGGCCGCTTCACCTGCGATCTCCTGGTGCTGATCCACAATGATGCGGCGGCGCAGCTGCGCTTTCGCGAGCAGATCGTCGCACCGTGGATCACCCTGGTGGTGCAGCGCCTGGTCAACATCGGCGTGCGCGCCGACCTCGACCTGCGCCTGTTTGCCTTCATGCTGCAATCGGCGCTGGTGTACCAGATGCAACTGGGCGGCCAGCTCGACGCTGCCCTGCAGGAACGTTGCTGCCGCTTTATCCGCAGCATGCTGTAGCACTGGATATAATCGGGGCATCACCTTCTTCGCCACCATCAGAAAGCCAGCCCATGAGCCATGTATTTCCCGCCAGCCTGCAAGCGCCGCGCAGCCGTTTAAGCAGCAACGGTCCCGAACTGTCGCGCATCGTCGCCGGCATGTGGCGCATCGGCGAGTGGAATATGTCGGCGCAGCAGCGCCTGGCCTTCATCGAGCAATGCCTGGCGCTGGGCGTGACCAGTTTCGACCATGCCGATATCTATGGCGATTACAGCGCCGAAGGCCTGTTCGGCGAAGCGCTGGCCCTGCAGCCGGGCTTGCGCGACAAGATGGAACTGGTCAGCAAATGCGGCATCAAGCTGCTGTCGCCGCACCGGCCCGGCCACGCCATCCAGCATTACGACACGAGCGCGGCACACATCACCAGTTCCGTGGAACACACCTTGCGCCAGTTGCACACGGACCGCCTGGACTTGCTGCTGATCCACCGTCCCGACCCCCTGATGGATTTTGACGAGATCGCAGGCGCCTTCACCCAGCTGCAGCAGGCGGGCAAGGTCTTGCACTTTGGCGTGTCGAATTTCAGCCGCCACCAGTTCGAGTGCCTGCACCGGCGCTTCCCGCTGGTGACGAACCAGGTGGAATTTTCGCCGCTGCACGTGGCGCCGCTGTTCGATGAAACCTTCGACGGCTTGCAGGATGTGGGAGTGGCGCCGATGATCTGGTCGCCGCTGGCGGGCGGCCGCCTGTTCCAGGGCGGCGACGCGAATGTGGAGAATTTGCGCAATGTCATCAAGCAGATCGCCGACCAGCTGCAGCGTCCGTTTGCCAGCGTGGTGTTTGCCTGGATCATGCAATTGCCATGCCGTCCCCTGCCGCTGACGGGCACGGGCCGCATCGAAGCCGTGGGCGTGGCCGTGGAAGGCACGCAGTTCACGCTCAGCCGCAGCGACTGGTTCGCCATCCTGCGTGCCGCGCGCGGGCACGAGGTGGCTTAATACTTAGAAGGTCTAACAACCGTAGCGAGCGGCAGTGAGTTGTGGCAGAGAAGCGCAGCTGTGCGAATACACGGGGACGCCGAGTCAGTGAGCATCGCAGGCCGCAAATCGCGACGCGCAGTAGGTTGTTAGGCGTTCTAGTCGATCTCGTCAGGGTCGTTGAATACCTGCGGCAACGCAATACCGCGCCAGCCCAGGTACCACGCCAGGTTGAGCAGCAGGGTGGCGGCGATGTAGACGGCGAAGAACAGCGCGAAGAAGCTGGTCTTCAGCCACACCAGCAGGGCGATGGCGACGATCAGCACCAGCAGCGCGGCCAGGCTTTTCTTTTGCTTGGAGCTGGGGAAGCGCAAGGTCGACACCATCAGGCTGCCCACGCCCACCAGCAGCAGCATCAGCAGATAGCTGTGCAGCATGGAATCGATGGGCGCCGGCCACGCCACCACCACGGCCGCCACGCAAGCGGCCCCGGCCGTGATCGGCATGCCGACGAAATACAGGGGATCGGTACGCCCCACGTTCACATTGAAACGCGCCAGGCGCATGGCGCCGCACGCGACAAAGAAGAAGCTGGCCATGCCGCCAAAGCGCAGCAGCAGCGGATCGTGCACGCCCATCTGCACAAAACCGTAGCAGTACAACAGGACGGCCGGGGCGCAGCCGAAATTCATCACGTCGGCGATGGAATCGAGCTGCACGCCAAACTGCGAACTGGTGTTCGTCAGGCGCGCGACATAGCCGTCGAGCGCATCGAACACGCCGGCCAGCACCAGCAAGGCGGCGGCCAGGCGGTAGGCATCCGCGTCGCCGACAGTCGCGTTATCGACGGAAATGACGATGCTGGCAAAACCGCAGGCTATCGAAAGCAAAGTCACCATGCTGGGCAAGGCGTACTTGGCGCGCTGCAGGCGCGACTTGGGCGATGTGTTCAAATTTGTGGGCAATCAAAGAAATCGGTAATGAGGCTACGCAGCGGCAAACGCTGCACTATGCTCATTCTACCCTGCGCAGCTGCGGCACCGTCCGCGCACGAGCGCGCGACATATCTTGTCATGGATGCTCTACGGCATATAAAAATGCCTTAGAATCGTTTTACAGGGCAGCACGTTGGCTTACCGCTGTCCGCCTACCTATACAGGAGTCAACTTGATTGTCTCGTCACTGCGTTGGAAATACTGGATACCCGCCCTGCTGAGCGCAGCCCTGCTGAGCGCCTGTGGCGGCGGCGATAGCGGCGACAAGACGTCGCTGAGCACCTCGACCCCGGCAGGGCAGCTGACACAGGAGCCCGGTGCTCCCGTCCTCAGCAACAATATTGCCACCGATGGTTTCAACTGGTTCAACTACCGGCGCAGCCAGATCGGCCTGTCGCCAATGGTGCGCAATGGCTTGATCGACAGCGCGGCCCTGGGCCATTCCAACTACTTGAATCTCAACAATACAGTGGCGCACGAGCAAGTGCAGGGCAAGCCCGGCTTTACCGGCGTCAAACTGGGCGACCGCCTGGCCAAGGCCGGCTACGTCGTCACGTCGCTGCAGGGGGAAGTCATCGCCGGCGCCAGCAACACGTCCGGCTTTTACCTGGCCGAGGAACTGGTCACGGCCATTTATCACCGCTTCGTCATTTTCGAGCCCCTCTTCAAGGAAGGGGGCGCGGGCGCGGCCGTCAGTGGCGCCGGCTATGCGTATTTCACCACCGACCTGGCCGGTAACCGCAGCTATGGCTCCGGGCTGGCGGCAGGGAAAATCGTCACCTACCCATTCGGCGGCCAGCAAAAGGTAGCCGTCAGTTTTTCCAGCGATAACGAAGCCCCCGATCCCGTGCCGAACCAGGACGTGGTCGGCTACCCGATCAGCGTGCATGCCAACTACGGCACGACCGTCAGCGTGACGGCGTTCAGCGTGCGCCAGCGCGGTGCCGCCGCGGACTTGACGGTGCGCCTGCTCACCAGCGGCAATGATGCACATACGCCAGTCTCGGCCGCGTCCATCATCCCGCTGGCGCCGCTGCTGGCGAACACGGCCTATGACGTGAGTTTCATCGGCAAAGTCAATGGTACGGACGTCACGCAGAGCTGGTCATTCACGACACGCTAGCGATTTTGCCGACTGCCAAGCGGGCGCAGCGTCGGGGACGACTGGATGTAGAATAGCTGTTCCTGCTTTACGGCAATTGACAAGTTTTCGGGCGCTCTGCACAGCATGCTGAAACCACACGCCACTTGCGATGATGATGCCGCCGTTGCGGCATCCGACATGGTCCGCATTCTCGATGTCGAGAACGGACTGGGCCGCATCATGGGCGACCGCATCCTGTACCTGAAAATCCTGCGCCGCTTCCTGCATGACCACGGCACCACGCCGTGCCAGATCCGCGCCGAATTCGACACGGGCAACTATGCCTCCGCGCGCCTGAAGGCGCATACCTTGAAGGGCGCCGCCGGCATGATCGGTGCGCGCCACGTGCATGGCCTGGCCGAAACGCTGGAGTCGGCACTGCGTGCGCAAGCGCCCGACCTGGCCCGGCAAATGCTGCAGCTGGAACTGGCGCAGGATCAATTGCTGGGCGCGGTCAGCAGCATGCTGGGCACGCCGGAGGCAACCCACACGGCGGCGCAGGACGTGGCGCCCGATCCGGCCGCGCCCGCCATCCAGCTGCTGCTGGCGCGCCTGGCCAGCCATCTGCGCGAAGGCGACGGGGCGGCCATCGACATCCTGGAAAACTCGGCCAGCCTGCTGGCGGCCAGCCTGGGCGTCAACGTCTACCAGGAAGTGGCAGCCGCCGCGCACGAGTTCGATTTCGACGGCGCGCTGGCGGCACTGCTGCGGCGCCGCTAGTCTCCACGCTCAACGGTGGTATTGCGCCTCTTCCGCGTAAGCCATGCCGCAACTCTTGCCGCAAAAGCGGCGCACGGCGTCGAGCGGCTTGTCGCAGTACCAGCACGCGCCTTTTGGCGGCAAGGTAGCGATCAATTCCGGCATGGCGGGCAATGCCGCCAGCACCTCTCCCTCGCGTTCCACGACGTCCGGCTGTTTGCTGTCCATGGCGCTTCCTTTCCTAGCGGCACTTCAAGGCCGCTCAGCAAGATTACGTCAGCACAGTTTGAAGCCCATGACATTTCTCAACGGCGGCCACGCTTGCCCCATCGGCACTTTGAAATTTCCAAACGACAACGTTGTCACTTCACACTACAATCAGTGTTCCGTTCACTTGCGCGCTCGCCATGAAACACATCCCTCTGCTGCTCTCCTGCTTGCTGCTCAGCGCCTGCGCCACGCGCGCGCCCACTGCCTACACCCTCAATTCGGGCGCCGAACGCACGCCGGAGCAATTGGCGGTGGTGTTCGAACACGCCGACCTGACCTTGCGCATCGATCCGGCCAGCCGCAGCATCGCCGGCGACGCGCGCCTGACCTTCCTGGCCACGCAGCCGATCTCGCGTTTCGCGCTGGACCTGGACCGCAACCTGCCGGTCGATGCCATCGAAATCGACGGCAAGGCGCTGCGGCCGCAAGACTATGCCAACCCGGACGGGCGCCTGAGCATGACCTTGCCGGCCACCCTCGCGGCAGGCGCGCGCACCACCATCCGCATCGTCTACCACGGCGTGCCGCACGTCGCCGTGAAAGCGCCGTGGGATGGCGGCATGGTGTGGTCGAGCACGGCCGATGGCGCGCCGTGGATCGCCAGCGCCGTGCAGGGCGAGGGCTGCGACCTGTTCTGGCCCTGCATCGACCATCCGATGGGCAAGGCCCAGCTGATCGACCAGCATATCCAGGTACCGGCGCCGCTGGTGGCGGCCGGCAACGGCATCGCGCTCGGCATGGATGAGGCCAACGGCTGGCGCACCTGGCACTGGCGCGCCAAACACCCGAGCACGTATGGCATCGCCCTCAATGTGGCGCCCTACCGCAGCCTGCAGGGCGAATATGCTAGCCGCTACGGCAACCGCATCCCCCTGCAGTTCTGGTACTTGCCGGAAAGCGAAGCCAAGGCAGGCGCCCTGTTCGCGGAATTGCCGCCCATGCTAGATTTTTTTGAAAGCGTCATCGGCCCCTACCCATTTGGCGATGAAAAAGTCGGTATCGCCGAAACGCCGCACAAGGGTATGGAACACCAGACCATCAATGCCTATGGCAACAAATTCGCCAAGACCAGCTATGGCTACGATGAGCTGCTGCAACATGAATTCGCCCATGAATGGTTCGGCAACCAGCTCACCAACAGCAACTGGGACGACATGTGGCTGCACGAAGGCTTCGGCACGTATATGCAACCGCTGTACATGCAGTATCTGCGGGGAGAACAGGAGTATTTTGCTTCGTTGCAGCAAATGCGCGCCGGCATCGTTAACAAGGCCCCCATGGTCTCCGGCAAGCCGAAAAGCGAGGAAGAAGTCTACGACCTGAAAAAGGGCGGGCCGGGCGGCGACATTTATGTGAAAGGGGCGCTGGTGCTGCACACCTTGCGCGGCCTGATCGGCGACGACGCGTTCTTCCGCGCCGTGCGCCTGCTCGTCTACGGCACGGAACAGCCGCAGCCGGGCCAGTTCCAGCCGCGCTATGGCAGCACGACGGAGTTCATGGCCATCGTCAACAAAGTCACGGGCAGCAATTACGACTGGTTCTTCCAGGCCTATCTGTACCAGGCCGCGCTGCCGGAACTGTCCGCCGTGCGTGACGGCGACACCCTGCGCCTGCTATGGAAGACGCCTGCCGACATCGCCTTCCCGATGCCGGTGGAAGTACGTATCGGCAAGGAAATCCATACCGTTTCCATGTCGCTGGGCTTTGGCGAACTGCCCCTGCCGGCTGGCTCCACGTACACGCTCGACCCGCACTCGCGCGTGCTGCGCCGCGCAGAGCATATCGAAACGTTCCAGAAATTCAGGGAAGAGCAGGCCAAGCACAAGAAGAGCTGAGCTGCCGCAAGTCAGGGCAGCCGCTATTTCCGGAAACTGCGCACCGCGTCATTGGCATTATCGGCAATGATTTTTTGCAGCGTCGGCTGCCCTGCATACTTGGCGGACAGCCGTTTCCACTGCCGCTGCGCCTGGCCGCATGAGCTGGCGACGGCTTGCGTGATCTCACGCTGGCGCGCCTTGTCGTTGTCATCCCATTCGCCGGCAAAATGCTCGCACATTTGCGCATGCTCAATGAACTGCGCCACGTCGCGCGGCAGCTTTTCCTCTGCTTGAGCCAGCAAGGGCAGACAGCACAGTGCGGCAGCGATCAACATTTTCATCGCTTCCCCTTACTTGCCGATGCAGAAACGGCTGAAGATCACGCCCAGCAGATCGTCAGGCGAAAATTCTCCCGTGATGCTCGACAGCTGCACCTGCGCCAGGCGCAGTTCTTCGGCGAAGAGGTCCAGCGACTGGTCGTCCTGCGCCGCGTGCTCGGCGGCGATGTCCAGGTGCTTGCCGGCCGATTTCAAGGCGATCAGATGGCGTTCGCGCGCCAGGTACAGCGATTCGCCCGTCTGCTGCCAGCCGGCGATGCGCAAGAGCTCGGCGCGCAAGAGGTCAATGCCGATGTGCTCGTGCGCCGACAGATACACGTGCGTGGCATCGGGCAGGCTGTCGACGCTGGGCTTGTGGCCCGACAGGTCGATCTTGTTCCACACGCGCACCACGGGCACGCCTTCGGGGAAGGCGGCGACAATGGTTTCATCGGCCAGGGTGGGGCCATGGTCGGCATCCAACAGGTGCAGGATCACGTCGGCCTTGCCGATCTCTCCCCACGTGCGTTCGATGCCGATGCGCTCGACGGCGTCGATGGTGTCGCCCGCGCTGCGGATGCCGGCCGTGTCGATGATGTTGAGCGGAATGCCCTCGATCTGGATGGTTTCGCTGACCTTGTCGCGCGTGGTGCCGGCGATCGGCGTAACGATCGCCACGTCGGCGCCCGCCAGCGCGTTCAGCAGCGACGATTTGCCGACATTGGGCTGGCCCGCCAGCACGACATTGAGGCCTTCGCGCAGCAGCGCGCCCTGCGCCGCCTGCGCAAACACTTTATGCAATGCTTCGATGACGGCCTTCAATTGACCGCGCGCATTCGATTTTTCCAGGAAATCGATTTCTTCTTCCGGGAAGTCCAGGGTCGCTTCAACCAGCATGCGCAGTCCCGTCACCTGCTCCACCAGCGCGTGGATGGTGTTGGAAAACGCGCCCGACAGCGATTGCGAAGCGGACTTGGCCGCCGCCTCCGTGGAGGCATCGATCAGGTCGGCCACGGCTTCGGCTTGCGCCAGATCAAGCTTGTCATTCAAAAACGCGCGGCGCGTGAATTCGCCCGGTTCGGCCAGGCGCAAGCCGCTGTCACGGCCCGCTTCCAGCACGCGCGCCAGCAGCAGCTGCAGCACCACGGGACCGCCATGGCCCTGCAATTCCAGCACGTCTTCGCCCGTGTACGAATGCGGACCCTTGAAGTGGATGGCGATGCCCTGGTCGATGATGGCGCCGTCGCTTTCCGTGAATGGCAGATAGGTGGCGTGGCGCGGTTTCAGTTGCTGCGCGCCGAACAGGGCGGCCATCAAAGGGGCGAGATTTTTGCCGGAGGCGCGTACCACGCCGATGCCGCCGCGTCCGGGAGCGGTGGCGATGGCGGCGATAGGGGAAGAGTCGAGTTTCATGGGGATATTGTAATAGGTACGGCAAGGGAAGGTGCAGCAACGTAGGTCGGCTTAGCGCGCAGCGCGTAAGCCGACGCAGCACACGCTGGCGATAGTGTCGGATTACGCGTGGCCTTGCCACGCTAATCCGACCTACAAGAATTAAAAAGCCCGCACTAGGCGGGCTTTCTGGTCGCTGGCCGGACTTACTTGACGGCAGGCGCGTATTTCTTGGTGATCACCCATTGCTGGCCGATCGACAGGACGTTATTGACGACCCAGTAGAGTACCAAGCCCGACGGGAAGAAGAAGAACATCACCGAGAATGCCAGTGGCATGAACAGCATCATCTTCGCTTGCATCGGATCGGCCGGGGCCGGGTTCAGCTTGGTCGTGATGAACATCGAGATCGCGTACAGCACGGGCAGGATGCACCATGGGTCATGCTGGGCCAGGTCGGTGATCCAGCCGATCCATGGCGCGCCGCGGATTTCCACGGACGCGTTCAAGACCCAGTACAGGGCGATAAAGACGGGCATCTGGATCAAAATCGGCAGGCAGCCGCCCAGCGGATTGATCTTTTCCGTCTTGTACAGCTCCATCGTGGCCTGGTTCATCTTTTGCGGATCGCCCTTGAAGCGTTCGCGGATGGCTTGCATCTTCGGCGTGACCAGTTTCATCTTGGCCATGCTGCGGTAGCCGGCGGCCGACAGCGGGAAGAACAGCAGCTTGATCAGGATCGTGAAGGCGATGATGGTCCAGCCCCAGTTGCCCAGCACGCTGTGGATCTGTTCCATGACCCAGAACATCGGCTTGGCGATGATGGTCAGCCAGCCATAATCCTTGACCAGTTCCAGACCAGGCGAGACGTTTTCCAGCAGGTGTGCGATTTGCGGACCCGAGTACAGCTTGCTGTCCATGCTGGCCGAGGCGCCTGGTGCCAGGGTAGGCAGGGGCAGCACGTTGCCGATGGCGTACAGGTTGGGGCCGACCTTCTTCGTGAAGATGTCGCGCTTGGCGTTCTCAGGCGGAACGAAAGCGGACACGAAGAAGTGTTGCGAAATCGCAAACCAGCCGCCATTCGCCGTCGCCGGGTGCAAGCCCTTCATGGCATTGTCGTTGCCCTTCTTCTCGTCTTCTGCGGCCGCTTTTTCGATTTTCTCGAACGTCAGCTTCTGGTACTTGTCCTGTGGCGTGTACAGGGTAGGACCGGTAAAGCTGCTGTTGAAGAACGAGTCGCCGACCGGCTTGTTGCCGTCATGCGTCAGTTGCAGATACAGCTGCGGCGTGACAGGCGCCGCGCCCACGTTGGACACGTCGTGGCGCACGTCGATGACGTAGTCGCCGCGCTTGAAGGTAAACGTCTTGGTCAGCTTGACGCCGCCTTCAACCGCTTCCATCACCAGTTGGATCTGCTTGCCATCGGCCAGGGTACGTACGCCAGGCTGCACGGTGAAGCCGCTCGCGTGGGTAGGGAATGGACCGCCGACCAGGCCCGATTGCGCCAGGTAAGTGTGGTTCGCGCCTTCGTCGAACAGCACTTCGTTTTGCTTGCCATCGTCCGGCTGGCACCATTTGAACAGGCCGAAGCAACCGCCGAACCAGCCCGGATTGCCCGCGCCCTTGAATTTCAGCAATTCCAGACGCTTGACCTGGCCGCCCAGGGTGTCGATATCGACCTTGATGACGTCGGTGGTGATGGTAATCACTTCGCGCTTGAACGCGGCGGGATCGACAGCCTCGCCCGGCAGGGCAGGCACGCCTGCCGCAGCTGGCAGGGCAGCCGTCTTGGCAGGGGTCGCAGGCGCCTTGGCGGTTTGTTCCGTGTTCGCGGAGAACATCGACGGCTTGCCGTTCGAGATCATCCATTCGTTCCAGAGAATTACCAGCGAGACGGAAAACACGATCCACAGGATGGTACGTTTATTGATATCCATTAGGGTATTTGTCAGGAGTGGTTGCAACCGCAAGCGGTCGTTGAAGATTGTTTGCCATCGGCCGGCGGCACCGGGTCGACGCCCCCTTCATTCCAGGGGTGGCAACGGCACAGGCGCTTGGCAGCCAGCAGGCTGCCCTTGGCCGTACCGTGCACGCGCAGCGCTTCCATCGCGTAATGCGAACAGCTCGGATAGAAACGGCAATTCTGTCCCAGCATGGGGCTGATCAGCAACTGATAAGCGCGCAGCAGGAACAGCAGCAGGGTTTTCATGGCGCGGATGGTGGTGGCGCAGCAACAGAACGGGCCTGGGCGGCGATTTGCGCCGCGAACAGGCGGCTCAATTCCTCACGCAGCTCGGCTTTGAGCCGGGTCGTGGTGGCCGGGCCATCCTTGCTGTTGACGGCGCGCGACAAACGCACCACGCAGTCGACCGGCGGCATCGCGCTGTTGCGAAACAGCTCGCGCGTGACGCGCTTGATCGTGTTGCGGGTCGCCGCGCGCGGCGCGAAACGCTTGGCCACAACGACGCCCAGCCGCGCATGCGGCAATTGATTGTGTCGGGTGTACAGCACAAAATGCGCTGTTTTTTGCGAAGGGCGCAAACGAAAAACGGATGAAAATTCATCCGTTTTAACGATACGCCGAACGCGCGCGAAGTCGTGTGAACCTTCGCGTTGATTGCCGACTGGAGTACAGCTAGCCACGCGATCAGCTGTCAACGACAAGCCTAGACGGCCAGACGTTTGCGGCCCTTTGCGCGACGTGCGTTGAGCACATCACGGCCACCACGGGTAGCCATACGAGCGCGGAAGCCGTGCGTACGCTTGCGGCGAACGACGGAAGGTTGGTAAGTACGTTTCATGTTGGTCTCGCTAAAAACAAAAAAAATGCAAAATCGGGTCTGACGTCCCGTCAGTTTTTGGTGCCAATGACAATCGCGCACTTATGCCAAGGCACAAGCTGGCCAATCTCATCGCCCGCTTAATCCACGCTTAGTCCATATTGTCGTTCCAAATGAATAAACACGGAATACGGGCGGGGAACCCTGAATTATTCAGCATATGCCCCCCTCTTGTCAAGGATTGCCGTGATCGCCTGGAAATTTGCGCGCCGCCCCCCATCTGCCGGCAAGGCCCCGCCACAGGCCGCGCCAGCACTGCCTGTCACGGGATAACCGGGGGATAAGTCGCCTCTTATGCACACGGCGCCCCACCCCGCCACACAAAAATAACAGCCGTGCCTGTGGATAACTTTCGCAGTCGGGAGTAGAATAGCGCGTTACGTGTGGCGAGCCCTCGCGCGACGCCGGCCTTGCAACACGGTGAACGCAGGGCAGAATCGATACGCACTCCCACACCTTTTCACATAGACATAC